>NZ_CP139707.1:3207500-3512771 GCF_034377145.1 Sulfitobacter sp. OXR-159 | reverse complement strand
CGTGCCTTACGTCCCGCTTTGCTTTTCGCACAGAGGCCGAGTGGATCCCGGCCCTCAATATTGTTTCACCCGGCAACAGGTCATCCACCCGGTCCCACGCGGATGACCGACCTGTGTCCTTCGGACTTTAAAAGAATGGCAAGCCCATAAGCCTGATGCGCCGTAAACCGGCGCAAGAGGCGCTGAACGAACCGTTCGTGTTCTCATCGACAGGGTAAACGTGCTGGCAGCAGCATTCACGACAGTGCGCGGGGCCGTTTTTACACGGTCACTTGCACCCCCCTAAACTTGGCATTCTGCCAGTCGGCTGACACCTTGTTCAGGGCCTGTCCCCCCAAGCGAAATGAATCGCTGGACCTTTGGTAGCAAGTGTTTCCGGTCCGCTTCAACATATCTTCCATCTTGACTCAGAGATTGCCTGAAAAGAATCTCTGGCGTGTTTTTTTCGCTGCACCCGCACGAAAAAAGGCGCCGCAATGCGGCGCCTATTGTCTTTCAAAGGGTTGGCTGTGGAGCCGGATTAACCCAGTGCTTTGACCCGTGCGGCCAGACGCGACATTTTGCGCGAAGCGGTGTTTTTGTGGAAAACGCCTTTGGTGACGCCGCGCATCAGCTCGGGCTGGGCGGCTTTCAAAGCGGCGGTTGCGGCTTCTTTATCACCGGAGGTGATCGCCTCTTCGACTTTGCGCAGGTAGGTGCGGATGCGCGAACGGCGGGCTTTGTTGATCGCAAAACGTTTCTCGTTTTGACGTGCGCGCTTTGCGGATTGTGTTGTGTTTGCCATGAGTATCAGCCTTCGGGTTCATTTTGTTGCGTAGCAATGCGTGACGCCAACCCTACCGGAAATCCGGGCCCCAAAAGGGCAGGTGATTCTAGCCAGAGCGGGCTGCACGCGCATGTATTGGGGCTGCCTATAAGACAGCAGGCGCGGCAATGCAAGCCGCGCCCATAGAATCGCTTATTTGTCGCGGAACTGCGCTTCGCGCTTTTCAAGAAAGGCCGACATGCCTTCTTTCTGGTCTTCGGTGTTGAACAGCGAATGGAACATGCGGCGCTCGAACAACAGGCCTTCGCTCAGCGGCACCTCATAGGCGCGGTTCACGCATTCCTTGACCACGGTGGCCGAGATCATCGATTTCTCGGCGATCTTGCCAGCGGCGGCCATGGCTTCTTCCATCAGCTTTTTGACCGGCACAACGCGCGACACAAGGCCCGAGCGTTCGGCTTCTTCGGCATCCATGAAGCGGCCCGTTAGGTTCATGTCCATCGCTTTGGACTTGCCCACAAGGCGCGTCAGACGCTGGGTGCCGCCGATGCCTGCCACGACACCAAGGTTGATCTCAGGCTGGCCGAACTTGGCGCTTTCCGAACAGATGATGAAATCGCACATCATCGCCAATTCGCAGCCACCGCCCAAGGCATAGCCCGACACGGCTGCGATGATCGGCTTACGCACGCGCAGAATCTGATCTGTTTCGGGGGTGAAGAGATCGCCCATGAAGACGTCGACAAAGCTTTGATCGCGCATCATTGCGATATCGGCCCCGGCCGCGAATGCCTTTTCCGACCCGGTGATGACGATGCAGCGCACCTTGTCGTTTTCCTGCGCGCCTTTCAGCGCTTTGGCCAATTCACCCAGCAACGCGTCGTTGAGCGCATTGAGCGCATCCGGGCGGTTGAGGGTGATCAGGGCTACATGGTTGTCCACGTCCACGGTGATCGTTTCGTAAGCCATCAAGAATGCTCTTTGTTGTTGCGCTCAGGGGAATGTGCATACCACGCGGCAACCATGTTTCAAGTTATCTTTGGCAACGGGGGCAATAGAAGGAAGACCGCCCGCTTTGTACGATGCGCCCGATGGTGCCGTCGCAGCCCGGTCGGCGGCAGGGTTGCCCCTCTCGTCCGTAGACATCGAAGCTGTGCTGGAAATAGCCCAATTCGCCGTCCGCCTGCCGGAAGTCCTTGAGCGAGGATCCCCCCGCTTCGATCGCATCGGCCAGCACCTCGCGGATGATCGGCACCAGCCCGGCGATCCGCGTGGTCGAGATGCGCCCGGCCTTGCGGGCGGGGTGAATCCCTGCGCGGTAAAGTGCTTCGCAGACGTAGATATTTCCCAAACCTGCCACGATCCGCTGGTCGAGCAAGGCGGATTTGATCGGTGTATTGCGCCCCTTAAGCTTCGCCACCAGATGCGCTTCGTGAAAGTCATTGCCCAAGGGTTCCGGCCCGAGCGAAGCCAGCAGTTTATGCGTCTCGGCCCCGGCGGTGGGCATCAGATCCATCGCGCCGAAACGGCGGGGGTCGTTAAAGGTGATCCGCGCACCGTTACCCATATGCAACACGACGTGGTCATGTTTCTCCGGGGCGGGGTGGTTGTGCTGAAACTGTCCCAACGGGTCGCCCGAGACCAGCATCCGCCCAGACATGCCCAGATGCACCAGCAGCGATTCCCCACTCGCCAGATCGGCGAGGATGTATTTCGACCGCCGCCGCAGCAGGCCGACGCGCTGCCCGGTCAACCGCTCAGCCATGCGCTCGGGGAAGGGCCAGCGCAGGTCGGGGCGGTTGACCTCGGCCCGGGCGATCACTTGGCCCTCCATCGCGGGGGCCAGCCCTCGGCGGACGGTTTCGACCTCTGGCAGTTCCGGCATCTCGGTTTCCCCTCTGGCTTGCCTGTGACAAAAGGCACGCATTGTCCCCAGCCTACGGCACCCTATAACAAGGGACTGAACCAGAGGATCGCAAGAGCAGATGACCCAGGACGCCGACAAAACCACCCATTTCGGGTTCGAGACCGTACCCGAGCATGAAAAAGCAGGTCGCGTGCAGGGTGTGTTCAACTCCGTCGCCAGCAAATACGACATCATGAACGATGTGATGAGCATGGGCATCCACCGCGTCTGGAAAGAAGCGATGATGGATTGGCTCGCCCCGCGCCCCGGTCAGAAGTTGCTGGATGTGGCGGGTGGCACGGGCGATGTGTCGTTCAAGTTTCTGGGCCGCGCGGGCCACGGTCATGCCACGGTGCTCGACCTCACCGAGCCGATGTTGGTCGAAGGCCGCAAACGCGCCGAGGCCGACAGCCTGACCGGCAGTCTCGACTGGGTGGTGGGCGACGCCATGGCGCTGCCGTTCCCCGATAATACCTTTGATGTCTACACGATCAGCTTTGGCATCCGGAACGTGACCCGCCCCCAAGAGGCGCTGAACGAAGCGTACCGCGTGCTGCGCCCCGGTGGCCGCCTGATGGTGTTGGAGTTCAGCCAGCTGCCCAACCCGGCGATGCAAAAAGCCTACGACCTCTACAGTTTCAACGTGATCCCGCGCATGGGCCAAGCCATCGCAGGGGACCGCGACAGCTATCAGTATCTGGTCGAATCCATCCGTAACTTCCCCGATCAAGAGACCTTCTTGTCGATGGTACGCACGGCTGGTTTCGGTCAGGCCAAATACCGCAACCTGACCATGGGGATCGCGGCGCTGCATTCGGGCTGGAAACTCTGATGCGCGGTCCGCACAACATCTGGCGGTTGATCCGCACCGGCGCGACGCTGGAACGCGCGGGCGCGATGAATGTGGTGCTGGATGCTTTCGATGCTTCCCCGGCGCTGCGTTTCGTGGCCCGCGCGCTTGGCCTGCCGTTCAAATGGCTGGGCTACAAGGGCGACCCGACCATGCCGCCCGCCACCCGCGCGCTCACGGCGCTTGGCCCGGCCTACATCAAATTTGGTCAGGTGCTGTCGACCCGGCCTGACGTGGTGGGCGATGATCTGGCTGTGCAACTGCGCGTGCTGCAAGACAAGCTGCCGCCTTTTGACACGGCGCTGGCCCGCAGGGCGGTCGAGCAGGAGTTGGGTGAGCCGGTCAGCGCGATCTTTTCCGAGTTCAGCGAGCCCGTCGCCGCGGCCTCCATCGCGCAGGTGCATCACGCGCAGCTGGCCGAGACCGGTGAAGAGGTCGCCGTCAAAGTCCTGCGCCCCGGCATCGAAAAAGCCTTCCGCAAGGACATCGACGCTTTCTATCTTGCCGCCCGCATGGCCGAAATCTTCTCTCCCGGATCGCGCCGATTGCGCCCGATGGAGGTGATCGAGCATTTCGACGGCGTTGTGCGGGGGGAGTTGGACCTGCGGCTGGAAAGCTCCGCCGCGTCGGAGTTTGCCGCCAACACCAAAGATGACACCGGATTTCAACTGCCTGAGATCAAGTGGAATTATTCGGGTCGCCGCGTGATGACGCTGGGCTGGGCCGATGGCCTGCCGCTGGGCGACAACGCGGCACTCGATGCCGCCGGACACGACCGTGTGGCGCTGTCGGAACGGGTGCTGCAACTCTTTTTGCAACACGCCCTGCGCGACGGCTATTTCCACGCCGACATGCACCAAGGCAACCTCAAGGTCGCGGCCAATGGCGATATCATCGCTTATGACTTCGGCATCATGGGCCATATCGACAGCTATACCCGCCGCGTCTATGCCGAGATCCTCTATGGCTTTATCCGCCGCGATTACGAGCGCGTGGCCAAGGTGCATTTTGAGGCGGGTTACGTGCCTGCCGACAAGGATGTCGATGAATTCGCCCGCGCCCTGCGCGCGGTGGGCGAGCCGATTTTCGGCATGGATGCCACCCGCATTTCCATGGCGCGGCTGCTGACCTACCTCTTTGAAGTGACTGAGCGTTTCGGCATGGAAACCCGGACCGAGCTGATCTTGCTGCAACGCACGATGGTCGTGGTTGAGGGCGTGGCCCGCTCGCTCAACCCGCATATCAACATCTGGGAAGTCGCGAGCCCGATTGTGACCGATTACATCACCAAGTCGCTAGGGCCGCGCGCGATCGTTTCTGATCTGCGCGACACGGCGATGGTCATGGCCCGCTTTGGTCCGCGTTTGCCGGGGTTGGTCGAACAGGCGCTGAACCGTCAGGCCGAGGAGCAGCCCGAGCGCCGCCCGCGGTTCTGGCGCTACATCGCGGCGACTGCGGTGATGTCCGGCATTGCCGGGGCCACCACAATCGCCCTGATCGGCGCGCTGCTTTAGGGCAGGGGGCCGCGGAGGCCCCCCGCATTCAGGCGATACGTTCGATGGCCATGGCGATGCCTTGCCCCCCGCCGATGCACATGGTGATCAACGCGCGCTTGCCGCCGATCCGCTCCAGCTCATAAAGCGCCTTCACGGTGATGATCGCCCCCGTCGCGCCGACCGGATGGCCAAGGGCGATGGCCCCGCCGTTGGGGTTCACTTTCGCCGGGTCGAATCCCAACTCCTTGCTCACCGCCAGCGCTTGGCTGGCAAATGCCTCGTTGCTTTCGATCACATCGAAATCATCGGCCTTCAGGCCGGTGCGCTCCAGCAGGCGGCGGACGGCGGGAACCGGGCCGATGCCCATGACTTCGGGCCGCACACCGGCATGGGCGTAGCCAAGGATGCGCGCACGGGGCGCCAGCCCGGCGGCCTCGGCTGCCCCGGCGCGGGCCAGCACCAGCGCCGCGGCACCGTCGTTGATACCGCTGGCATTGCCCGCCGTGACGCGCCCGTCCTTCTGGAATACGGGGCGCAGCCCGGCCAGTGCCTCGGCCGTGGTGGCCTTGGGGTGTTCATCGGTGTCAAAGGGCACCATGTCGCGCTTGACCTTTACGTCGACCGGCACGATTTGATCCTTGAAATGCCCCGCCGCGATGGCCGCTGCTGCACGCTCTTGGCTTTGCAGGGCAAAGGCGTCCATCTCCTCGCGGGAGATGGTATGTTCATCCGCGACATTCTCGGCCGTGACCCCCATGTGGCCGGTGCCGAAGGGGCAGTTCAGCGTGCCCAAAAGCATGTCGAGGCTGCGAACATCGCCCATTTTCTGGCCCCAGCGGGCATCGGGCAGAATGTAAGGTGCGCGCGACATGCTCTCGGCCCCGCCAGCAAGGGCGAAATCCGCATCGCCCAGCATCAGGCTTTGGGTCGCCGAGACCAGCGCTTGCACGCCCGAACCGCACAGGCGGTTCACGTTCATCGCGGGCACTTCATCCGGCACGCCCGCATCGCGCGCGGCGACGCGGCTGAGGTACATGTCGCGCGGCTCGGTGTTGATGACGGTGCCAAACACCACATGGCCGATCTGCGCCGGGTCAACGCCAGCCCGCTCCATCGCGGCGCGGGCCACGGTGCTGCCCAAGGTGGTTGGCGGGGTCGCGGCAAGGCTGCCGCCGAAAGTGCCGATGGCAGTGCGTGCACCGCCCAAGATGACGATATCGTTTGACATGAAGCTCTCCTCTATCCGTTGGCGGTACTATGGGGCGGAGATGACCCGCTGTCAGGCGAAACGTCCCGTCAAAGCGCCGCTTGACAGGGGCAGTGCGCCGCGCGACATATCCGCCATGACGGAAAATAATGACAAGATCCTGACGCAACTGCCCGCCCGCTTGAAAGCGGCGCGACAGGGGCAGGGGCTTTCGCTTGATGCCGTGGCCAAGCTTTCGGGCGTGTCACGCTCTATGGTGAGCCAGATTGAGCGCGGGGAATCGAGCCCGACCATCGCCACGCTGTGGAACCTGACCCGGGCCTTGCAGGTGGATTTCGCGGGGCTTTTAGATGGCGCGCCAACCGAAGCGCAGATCGAAGTGCTGCGCAGTGCTGCGGTGCCGACGATCAACAATCTTGGCTCCGGCTGTCGCATCCGCATCCTATCTCCGCCCGAAGAAGCCGGGCATCATGAGGTGTATGAACTGCTCATCGCCGAGGGCGGCATGTTGGACAGCGCCCCGCATACCCGTGGTGCCCGTGAGCATCTGAGCGTCTTTGAAGGTGCTGTCGAGGTCACAAGCGGCGCGGGGACCGAGCAATTGCAGGCCGGAGACACCGCCCGTTATGCTGCCGATGTACCCCACGCCATCCGCGCCACGGCGGGACCGGTACGGGCCTTCTTGGTCGTGCAGGACGTCTGATATCCGGTATATCGGAAAAAATCCGCTATTCAAGAAATCCTCTATTCCGGAATAGCTTCCGTTATGGTAGACGCTCCCTGAAAAGGAGAGCCTCATGACCCAAGCATTTCTATCCCATGTCACCGACACCCTAGCCGAGATCGACGCCGAGGGCATGATGAAGCGCGAGCGGCTTATCACCACCCCGCAGGGCGGTGAGATCGCGGTGGGTGACCGCGAGGTCATCAACCTCTGCGCCAACAACTATCTCGGCCTCGCCGATCATCCCGAGTTGATCGCCACCGCCAAAGAGGCGATGGACGAGAAAGGATTCGGCATGGCCTCGGTCCGCTTTATCTGCGGCACGCAGGACATCCACCGCGAGTTGGAGCAGAAGCTGGCGGGCTTTCTCGGGCATGACGATTCGATCCTCTTCGCCGCCTGTTTCGACGCCAACGGCGGGCTGTTCGAGCCGCTGCTGGGGCCGGAGGACGCGGTGATTTCAGACGCGCTGAACCATGCCTCGATCATCGACGGCATTCGTCTGTGCAAGGCGAAACGCTACCGCTATGCCAACAGCGACATGGAAGATCTCGAGGCCAAGCTGAAACAGGCCCGCGAGGATGGCGCGCGGTTCATCATGATCGCCACCGACGGGGTTTTCTCCATGGACGGCTATCTGGCGAAGCTGCCCGAGATCACCGCACTGGCCGAGAAATATGAGGCGCTGGTGATGGTCGACGATTGCCATTCCACCGGCTTCATGGGGCCGAAAGGTGCAGGCACCCCGGCGCATCACGGGGTCAAGGTCGACATCGTGACCGGCACGTTGGGCAAGGCGCTTGGCGGGGCGATTGGCGGCTATATCGCCGGGCCGCAGGCGGTGATCGACCTTCTGCGCCAGCGCGCGCGGCCCTATCTGTTTTCCAATTCGCTGCCCTCGTCGATTGTCATGGCAGGGATGCGGGCGCTGGAACTGGTGGAGCAAGGCGATGATCTACGCGCGCAGTTGTTCGAAAACACAGCTTACTGGCGTGCGGGGCTGGAGAAGCTGGGCTTTGACCTGCTGCCCGGCGAGCATCCCATCGTGCCCGTCATGCTGGGCGAGGCGCAACTGGCGCAGGACATGGCGGCGAAACTGTTTGAAGAGGGGGTCTATGTCTCCGGCTTCTTCTTCCCGGTGGTGCCGCGCGGGCAGGCCCGCATTCGCACTCAGATGAACGCAGCCTTAACGCGCGAGCAGCTGGACCGGGCGCTGAAAGCCTTTGAAGTGGCTGGCAAGGCATGTGGGGTGATTGAATGACCACGAATGAAATGAAGGCGCTGTCAAAGCTCCATGCCCGCGAGGGGCTGTGGATGACTCACGCCCCGGTGCCGGAAATCGGCCCGGATGACGTGCTGATTAAGATCAACAAGACCGGTATCTGCGGCACCGATATCCACATCTGGAACTGGGACGATTGGGCCGCCGGGACGGTGCCGGTGGGGCTGATCACCGGCCATGAGTTCGCGGGCGAGATCGTCGAGTTGGGCCGCAATGTGGAAGGGCTTGAGATCGGGCAGCGTTGCTCGGGCGAGGGGCATTTGATCGGCAAACAGTCACGCCAAAGCCGTGCGGGCAAATTCCACCTCGATCCCGCGACGCGGGGTATTGGAGTGAACGAGCAGGGGGCTTTCGCGCAGTACCTCAAGCTGCCCGCCTTCAACGTTGTCCCGCTGCCGGATGAGATTTCCGACGACATCGGCGCGATCCTCGATCCCTTGGGTAACGCGGTGCATACAGCGCTCAGCTTCGATCTGGTGGGTGAGGATGTGTTGATCACAGGCGCGGGCCCCATCGGCATCATGGCCGCCGCTGTCGCGCGGCATGTGGGCGCGCGGCATGTGGTGATTACGGATGTGAACCCTGCGCGGCTGACGCTTGCGGAAAAAGTCGCCGATGTGGTGACGGTTAATGTCGCCGAGGAGAATTTGGCGGACGTCATCCCACGGTTGAAGATGAAACAGGGCTTTGACGTCGGTTTAGAGATGTCCGGCAACCAACAGGCGCTCGATCAGATGGTCGAGGCCATGACTATGGGCGGGCGCATCGCGATGCTGGGCATCCCGCCGGGCAAGTCGCCGGTGGACTGGAGCCGGATCGTTTTCAAAGCCATCACCATCAAGGGCGTCTATGGCCGCGAGATTTTCGAGACGTGGTACAAGATGATCGCCATGCTGGAAAACGGGCTCGACGTCTCGCAGATCATCACCCATCGCTTCGGCGTAGATGATTTCGAGAAGGGCTTCGCCGCGATGAAGTCCGGCCAATCGGGCAAAGTAGTCCTCGACTGGACGTGAACCAATCAGGGGCGCAGGCGATTGCGCCCCTGTTGCGTCAGAACCCAAACGTCTTCGCCCTCAAACACCGCTGCACAGAGCGGTTTTCCGTAGCCCGCGCCGGTGTCGAGGTTGACGCGGTTACCGTAATGCATGGCGCTGTCCACCGGCGTGTGGCCGTGGACGACCAGCTTGGGATGGGGCGCGGTGTATTCGTGAAACTCCTTGCGGATCCACAGCAGGTCATTCTCGGTCTGATCATCCAGCGGCACCCCGGGGCGGATACCCGCATGGGCAAAGAAGTGGTCGGGCGTTTGATGCGACAGCGCGAGGGTTTTCAAGAAATCGACATGCGCCTGCGGCACCGCTTCGCGGGCCTTTGCATGAACGTCTGACATCCGGTCGCGTCCGTTGACGGGTACACCGTAAGAACCAAGCGTCGTGTCGCCGCCTAAGCGCGGGTTCAGCCAATTCAGTTCAACCAGCAAAAGCGGATCGTGACGCGGGAAATCCTCCATGAACCAGCTGAACATGCGGTCATGATTGCCCATGAGGAAGGTCCAGTTGCGCCCCTCGGCCTTGCCCTGCGCCAGCCGGTCGATCACCGCTTTGCTGTCGGGGCCGCGGTCGGTGTAATCGCCAAGGAAGACGATGCGCGCGTCCGGCCCGCCGTCTTCTTCGATCAAGGTTAACACGCGCTCAAGCTCGGCGGCGTAACCGTGGATGTCTCCGATGGCGTAGATGGGGCTGGGCATATTCGTTCCTATCCTTCTGCACCCCCTCGTGATGCCGCAAAGCCACCGCGAAGGAAAGGCTCAGTCAAAGGATGCCGCCAAAAGCAAAAGCGCCCCACGAGGGGGCGCTTTCAGATTGTGCAGTTGCGAGGCTTAGGCCACGTCGAATTGCAGCGGCTTGATCTGCCGGAACATGCCGGTGTCGCGCAGCTTGCCGATCACGGTTTCTGGCACCTGATCGTCAACATAGAGCAGGGCAATAGCCTCGCCCTTGGCGGTGTGGCGGCCCAAGGTGAAGTTGGCAATGTTCACGCCGTTCTCGCCCATGGTCTGGCCCAAGGTGCCGATGATGCCCGGCACGTCTTCGTTGGTGGTGTAGAGCATGTGCTCCCCGATCTCGGCGTCGATGGTGATGCCTTTGATCTGGATAAAGCGCGGCTTGCCGTCCGAGAACACGGTGCCCGCGATGGAGCGCTCGCGCTTTTCGGTCACCACGGTCACTTTGACATAGCCGTCGAAGACGCCGGATTTGTCTTGGTTGGTGGTGCTGATCTGAATGCCCTTTTCGCGGGCGACCACGGGGGCGGAAACCATGTTCACATCCGGGTTGGCGCGTTTCATGATACCCGCCACGACGCCACAGTTCAGCGCCTTGAGGTTCATCTGTGCGACGGAGCCGTCATAAAGGATATTGATCGCCTTGATCGGCTCGTCGGTCATCTGACCGATGAAGGCACCGAGGTGACCAGCCAGTTTGACCCATGGGCCCATGACCTTGGCTTCTTCGGCGGTGACCGATGGCATGTTCAGCGCGTTGGTCACGGCACCGGTCAGCAGGTAGTCCGACATCTGCTCGGCCACTTGCAGGGCCACGTTTTCCTGCGCTTCGGTGGTCGCGGCACCAAGGTGCGGCGTGCAGACCACGTTGGGCAGGTTGAACAGCGGGTTCTCCTTGGCTGGTTCCTCGGCGAAGACATCGAAACCCGCGCCCGCCACATGGCCGGATTTCAGCAGGTCGGCGAGTGCTTCTTCGTCAACCAGACCGCCGCGGGCACAGTTGATGATACGCACGCCGGGCTTGGTCTTTTCAAGGTTCTCGCGGCTGAGGATATTCGCCGTCTGCTCGGTGAAGGGAACATGGAGGGTGATGAAATCGGCGCGAGTCAGCAGCTCGTCGAGCTCGACCTTTTCGACACCCATCTTCTCGGCCTTTTCCTCGCCCAAGAAGGGGTCATAGGCCACGACTTTCATCTTGAGGCCCCGCGCGCGGTCGCAAACGATGCCGCCGATGTTGCCCGCGCCGATGACGCCCAGCGTCTTGCCGGTCAACTCAACGCCCATGAACTTCGACTTTTCCCATTTGCCCGCGTGGGTGGAGGCCGACGCTTCGGGGATCTGACGCGCCACGGCGAACATCATCGCGATGGCATGTTCGGCAGTGGTGATCATGTTGCCGAAGGGCGTGTTCATCACGATCACACCCTGTTTCGACGCGGCTTCCTTGTCGATGTTGTCGGTGCCGATGCCCGCGCGGCCGACCACTTTGAGGTTCGGCGCATTGGCGAGGATCTTTTCCGTCACCTTGGTGGCGGAGCGGATCGCGAGGCCGTCATAGTTGCCGATAACTTCGGCCAGTTTGTCTTTGTCCTTGCCCAGATCGGGCTGGAAATCAACGTCGATGCCACGGTCGCGAAAGATTTGAACGGCGGCTTCCGACAGGCTGTCGGAGATGAGTACTTTGGGAGCCATTTTTGTGGTCCTTTTCAAAAATATGGGGGCAGGGGCGGCGCGTGGGATCACGCGCCCGCCGGAATGCTTTAGGCGTTGATTTCGGCTTCAAAGGCCCATTCGAGCCACGGCAGCATCGCTTCGATATCAGCCGTTTCAACCGTGCCGCCGCACCAGATGCGCAGGCCCGGAGGGGCATCGCGGTAAGCGCCGACGTCGAGCGCCGCACCTTCGTCCGCAAGCCGTTTGGCCACGGCCTTGGCAAAGGCTGCACCGTCCTGAATGCGATCATCGGTGAACTTCAGGCAGACCGAGGTGTTGGACCGTGTCGCCGGATCGGTGGCGAGGAAATCAATCCAGTCATGCGCTTCGACGAATTCGGCGATGGCCGCCGTATTGGCATCGGCCCGTCCGATCAACCCCTTGAGGCCGCCTACGGATTTCGCCCAATCGAGTGCCAGCAGGTAATCTTCGACGCAAAGCATGGAGGGCGTGTTGATCGTCTCGCCTTTAAAGATGCCCTCGTTCAGCTTGCCGCCTTTGGTCAGGCGGAAGATTTTTGGCAGGGGCCATGCGGGGGTGTAG
Source organism: Sulfitobacter sp. OXR-159 (assembly GCF_034377145.1). Classification (NCBI taxonomy): domain Bacteria; kingdom Pseudomonadati; phylum Pseudomonadota; class Alphaproteobacteria; order Rhodobacterales; family Roseobacteraceae; genus Sulfitobacter; species Sulfitobacter sp. OXR-159. The sequence goes on along the minus strand of NZ_CP139707.1, from coordinate 3,500,498 downwards.
CTTTCCAACCGCTCAACTGCGCGGGGGCTCAGGATCAGCATGCCATGCGCCGCTTCGCCGCCCAGCACCTTCTGCCAAGAGAAGGTCGTCACATCCAGTTTGTCCCAGGGCAGGTCCATCGCGAAGGCCGCCGAGGTGGCATCGCAGAGCGTCAGACCCGCGCGGTCCGCAGGGATCGCGTCGCCGTTCGCCATGCGCACGCCGGAGGTGGTGCCGTTCCATGTGAAGCAGACGTCGTTGTCATAGTTCAGCGCGGCCATGTCGACGATCTCGCCGTATTCGGCGGTGTGGACCTGCGCTTCGATTTTCAGCTGCTTGACGACATCGGTAACCCAGCCTGCGCCGAAGGATTCCCATGCCACCATCTCAGCCGGGCGTTCGCCCAAGAGCGACCACATGGCCATCTCGAATGCGCCGGTGTCAGACGCGGGCACGATGCCGATGCGGTAATCCGCAGGCACGCCGAGCACCTCGCGGGTGGTCTCGATTGCCTCAAGCAGCTTGGCCTTGCCGGGTGCGGCACGGTGGCTGCGGCCCAATGGTGCGTCCGCCAGCTTGGTGAGATCGAATGTGGGGATTTTGGCGCAGGGGCCGGAAGAGAAACGCGGATTTGCCGGTACGGCAACAGGTTTCGTGTCCGGGCGCGATGCCGGTTGTGTAATAGCCATTTATGCTACCCTCTCAGATAATCGCCCTTCGTTGGGGAAGGGTGTCCCACTTGCCGAGATACGCGGGGAGGCCGGGCTGGCGCAAGTCGCAAAATGGCGCTAGGACGCCGGTCATGTCGCTTTGCGCGGCGCGAATGATGCGGATCGGAAACTTATGTTCACGGCAATCTTGTTGACCTCCCCCTTCAACCCCTCCCTCGATGCGGCGCTGGTTGAAAGCCTGCGCAACGCTTGGGGCGGGGGCGACGCACTTTGGCTGGCCCCGGATGAGGCGGCGGAATTCTCGCTGGCCCAGCTGCCGGAAAACCGTTGGGACGTTTGGGAAAGCTGCCAATCTATGGGCGTCGATCTGGTGATCGTGCCCAGCGAAGGCCGCCGCAAGAAGATGCTGCTGGCCGATATGGACAGCACGATGATCCAGCAGGAGTGCATCGACGAATTGGCCGAGGAAGCGGGCGTTGGCGCGCATGTGAAAGAGATCACCGCCCGCGCCATGAACGGTGAGTTGGACTTCGACGGCGCGCTGCGCGAACGTGTCGGTCTGTTGAAAGGGCTGGAGGCCGCTGTCATCGACAAGGTCTTGGCTGAGCGGATCACCCTGATGCCCGGCGGCGGTGCCTTGGTGGGCACGATGAAGGCCAATGGCGGCTATGCCGCATTGGTTTCGGGCGGGTTCACTGCCTTCACTGCCAAAGTGGCCGAGATGCTGGGCTTTGATGAGAACCGCGCCAATACGCTGCTGGTCGATGGGGCCGCGCTGACCGGCGATGTGGGTATGCCGATCTTGGGGCGCGAGGCCAAAGTCACCGCGCTGGAAGAGATCACCGCAAAGCTGGGGATCACCGAAGATCAGGTTGTCGCCGTGGGCGACGGGGCCAATGATCTGGGCATGTTGGGGCGGGCTGGCATGGGCGTGGCGCTGCACGCAAAGCCGTCGGTCGCGGCGGAATGCGACATCCGCGTCAATTTCGGCGATCTGACCGCGCTGCTGTTCGTACAGGGCTATGCGCGCACTGAATTTGCGGGCTGAGACTGCGTGGTGCTGCGGCTTCGTTTAAGCAAAGCGGCAGCGCGATAGGCTTACAGCAGTCCCGCCGCTGGTTTCAGCATCCCGGTCTCAAGCCCGCGCCAGTTGGTGATCGGCGTGTTCATCCGCTTGATCGCCGCCGGGTGACTGGCGTCCAGCGCCCCCAATTTGACCAACAGCGCGGTGATCGCGCATTCGGCGGCGCGGGTGGTGCCGCAGGCGGCTTTGAGCGCGATGCCCAACTTGCGCTCGGGCCAGATCGCGATGAAGAAGCCTTCGGCCCCAGTTTTCAGTGCTACCTTGCCGTCCATCGCCCGCATCAGTTCCGTGCAGGCACGGCCTTCGCCGGCGACGAGTTCAGGGTGTAGGCGCATGGCTTGGTGCAGGCGCGCCTCAGCAGAGCCTTCGGGGGCGGCGGCGAAATGGGCCATCGCGCGGGCCATGCCGTGCAGGGTGCAGGCCGGGTTGGGGGCCGAACAGCCGTCGATGCCATAGCCGGGCGAGGTTTCTTGGGTGACCGTTTCAAACGCTTCAAGGCAGGCTTTTTGCACCGCGTGATCGGGCTTTTCGTAATCCGCCCCCCCGCCGAGGTGCTTGTTCAGCGTGAGGAATCCCGCGTGTTTGCCTGAGCAGTTGTTGTGGATCTGGCAGGATTTCTCATGCGCGCGGATCAGCCCCTCCATCGCGTCGCGGTCATTGGGTTCTTGCGCGCCGCAGCGGAAGTCGTCGTCACTCAGCCCCAGCGTGTCGAGCCATACGCCCACCCGGTCGGTGTGGATGGCGGCACCTTGGTGCGAGGCACAGGCGAGGGCCAGCTGTTCGGTGCTCAGTCCCGCTTTGTCGGCCGCGCCGGAATTGATCAGCGGCAGCGCTTGGATCATCTTGGAAGACGAACGCGGCAGGATCACCTTTTCCGGATCGCCCCATGCTTCGACGATCTGGCCGCTCGCATCGCAGATCACGGCATGACCGGAATGAACGCTTTCCAGAAAGGGTCCGCGCCAGATTTCCGCAAATGGGGCTGCTTTGGTCATGAGGTTCATCCTGTTTCTGGGCGAAATCCTGCCAATCAGGGTTTCGTCGGTCGCGCGTTTGCCGTTATTGTGGTTGGTGTCGAACAGATAGCAGACACCCGCAAGAGAGCAACCCGCCCAAGGTTGCCCGGACGGGGTCTGTGGACGTGTTGAGGTCAAGGACGGCTGGAGGCTGGACAGATGGGAATGATGAAGACATGTGGTCTTGCACTTGGGGCGCTCGCCCTTGTGGCAAGCGGCGCTGTGGCGCAGGAGCAGAGCACCAACCGGGTGGCTGCCAAGACCGACTGGAGCGTCTTTGTAGAAGATAACCCGACAGAATGCTGGGGCGTTTCAACGCCTAAGGAAGTCGTCAACACGCGCGATGGGCGTGTTGTGGCGGTGAACCGGGGTCAGACATTGCTGATGGTATTCTACCGCCCCTCGGCTGAGGCCAAGGGTCAGGTCGCCTTTACCGGCGGGTATCCTTTCGCCTCGGGATCGACGGTCAATATGAACATTTCCGGCAATGAGTTCGAGCTGTTCACCGAAGGCGAGTGGGCCTGGCCGGCAACCACGGCGGATGATGCCAAGATCATCGCGGCAATGAAGCGCGGCGCGGATGCGACACTGACAGCGCGGTCTTCGCGCGGGACGCAGACCAAGGACACATTCTCGCTGCTGGGCTTTACCGCGGCGGTCGAAGATGCGGAGAAGCGCTGCGGGGGGTGAGCCTCTGAGATTTGAGAGTTTGGGACGGCCTCGCGATTGCGGGGCCGTTTTTGTTTGTGGTGAACGTGCCACCCGGACCCGGGACAAGCCGCAGGCGCCGGGCCATCGCCTGCCCGCCCCCCGGGTAGGCGATTTGGTGAGGCTGGGTGTGACTTCGCGGGCGCACACCATGGTTGAGGCATAAAGTGGTATCGAAGATATGTTGGTTCGCCGACCCGCGGGCAGGCGATGGGCCTTGCACGAAGAAGCCGCGGCCTCCTTTCGGAAGCCGCGGCTCATAGTGCATCAGCTATGTCGGTGTCAGGCCGCCCGCGAAAGCGGCGTCGCAGCCTCTTCTTCGATAAACGCGCCGTGCAGCGCTTTGATCACCGGCTGCAGCGACTCGCGCTCGACGATGAACTGCACGTCCACGTTGCGCGGACCTTGGCTCGCGCCGATTGCCGTCTGACCGGCCTCGGCAATGGCCACGAGACCGCGTTGCAACACCGACAGCCCGTTCAGGTCACGCCCGATGACCGAGGCCATCGACAGCGTTTTCGTCGTGATCTCTGCAGCGGGATAGATCTGTGCCAGATCCTTCTCCACCCGGCGCATCGTCTTGAGCGACGCATCAAGGTAGTGCGTGATCGTATTGGCGTTCGACACCTTCGAGACGATCCGTACATTGTGCCGTGTCAGCACGTCGAGAATCGCGGTGTCGTAGCCTTTCACGCCGACCATGTCCTGTTCGAACAGCTCAAACGCGACAATGTCCAAACCCGTGACGATCTCTACCGCAGGCGTCTCGGCCTTGCGGTCGTCGATCAGCGTGCCGGGGTCTTCGGGCTCAAAGGCGTTGGTCACGCGCAGCGGCACATCGGCCTGACGCAGGGTCTTGGCTGCCTTGGGGTGGATCGCCTCCATCCCCATGTTCGACAGCTGATCCGCCACGTCATAGTTCGTGCGCCCGATCTTTTTGACGGCATGTTCGCCGACCAGTTTCGGATCGCAGGACGACAGGTGGAATTCCTTGTGAATGATCGCCTCACGCGCACCCGTCAGGGCAGCGAGCTTGGAGAAGGTCACCTCTGAATAGCCACGGTCGAACTCACGCATCAGCCCTTCGGCGCATTGCGCATAGCCGGTGACGATGGGCATTTCCGTATGCGGGTCGATGCCCTCCATCGCCTGCGCGATGCGCTCGTCCAGCGTGACATTGCCCTCATCGCGCCAACCGGACAGGTCAACGAAACGGGCGTTCACACCAGCGCGTTGCAGCATGATTGTGGTGACGAAAGCGGAATGCGCCTCGCCCAGACCGGACAGCAGCTCGCGGATCTGCAACATGTGTTCCGACAGGCGGAAGTGGCCGTAGGCGCACAGACGCTGCAGATCGATCAAGCAGTTGCGGGCGCCGTGGGTGCGCTCGGACACAAAGGCGTCGGCCTGCTCAATATCGCCGGGATGCTCCAGCACCTCGCGGTGCACGCGCTGCATCTCGGCAGACACACGAGTCAGCGCCTCATGCCAGCCGTGATCGTTGCTGGCATTGGCAAGATGCGCGTAAACGCCCGGCTCGCCGGATTTCTTGTGCTCCAGCAGCAGGTTCGTGATCCCGCCAAAGGCGGAGACCACGAAAATGCGCCCATAGATGTCCGCGCCCTTACGGTCACCGACAAAGAGCGTATCTTTGAGCTGGTTCACGCGGGACATGGACGTCCCGCCGATTTTTTCGACAGTGTGGGACGGTTGAGTCATATAACTTACGCTACCTCCTCGGCAGGCGCATAGGAGCCGTCTTCACGGTGCACTTCGTTGCCGGTGACCGGCGGGTTGAAGCAGCACGCCATGTGCAGTTCTTCCTCTGCGCGCAGGGTGTGTTTGTCGTTCAGGTTCAGGGCGTACATCACGCCGGGGGTGATCTCATGGGTCTCGCCAGTGGCGAGATCGGTGATCGACCCCTTGCCCTTCATGCAATAGACGCTCTCAAAGTGGTGCTTGTAGTGGAACGTGTGTTCCGACCCGGCCTCAAGAACGGTGATGTGGAAAGAGAATCCCATCTTGTCATCAGCCAAAAGCAAGCGTGTGGACGTCCATTGAGCGTCACCAACGTGACGGTCTGTGCCCTGAAGTTTGTTAAAATCACGTACAATCATCGGTATTACTCCGCTGCCAGTTTCATGTTGCCCGTCACGTCACGGGTCGCTTGAAGGAGGATATCAAACCCTTCGCGCATGACCTTCTCCGGCGTGGTGAGCGGGGCAAGATATTTAACGATTTCGTCGTTCGCGCCCGATGTTTCGATGACGAGGCCCAATTCATAGGCACGCGCACAGATTGCACCGGCCAATTCGCCCGAGCCGACATCGACACCCTGCATCAGGCCGCGGCCTTTCAGCGTGGCACCGTCGACCAGATCGGCGACGTCCTTGAGCGCGGTGGTCAGTACCACGGCTTTTTCGGCCAGCGACTTTTCGAATTTATCGTCGGACCAGAATTTCTCAATCGCGACGCGGGCGGTGACAAAGGCGTGGGAGTTGCCACGGAAGGTGCCGTTGTGCTCGGCTGGCTTCCAGATGTCATGCTCAGGTGCAATCAACAGGGCCGCGAAGGGCAGGCCGAAACCGGAAAGCGATTTCGCTTGGGTCACCATGTCGGGCTTGATGCCGGACGCCTCAAACGAAAAGAAGCTGCCCGAACGGCCACAGCCAGCCTGAATGTCGTCGATGATCAGCAGCGCGCCATGCTTGCGGGCGATTTTCTCGATGCCCTGCATCCATGCGTCGGAGGCCGCGTTCAGACCGCCTTCGCCTTGGATCGGCTCAAAGATGAATGCCGCAGGCGCGTCGATGCCCGAGGAGGGGTTCGACAGCATGGCGTCGATCATTTCCAGCGTGTCGACGTTTTCGCCCAGCGACCCCTCGAAAGGCATGTGCGTCACATCGGCCAACGAGCCACCGCCCGCGCCGCCGCGTTTGCCTTTGTTGCCGGTCAGCGCCAGCGCGCCCATGGTCATGCCATGGAAGCCGTTGGTGAAGGAGATCACATTGGTCCGGCCCGTCACCTTGCGCGCCAGCTTGATCGCGGCTTCGACCGCGTTGGTGCCGGTCGGGCCGGTCATCATGACTTTGTAGTCCATGCCGCGCGGCTTGAGGATGTTTTCCTCATAAGCCTTTAGAAAGGCAGCCTTGGTGTCGCTATGGAAGTCGAGACCATGGGCGATGCCATCGTTGGTGATGTGTTCCACCAGCGCGGCCTTCATGTCAGGGTCGTTGTGGCCATAGTTCAACGAGGAGCAACCGGCGAGGAAATCGATGTAGCGATTGCCCTCTTCATCGAACATCTCCGACCCGCTGGCGCGGGTGAAAACGGCGTTCATGCCACGGCAATAGGAGCGTGCTTCGCTCTCGCGGCGGGTAAAGATGGTCGTGTTCTGTGCCATGTCCTTAGGCATAGGAATATCCTTTCTCTTCAAGAGAATCTGTCGTGTGAATTATCAGCTGCGGTTTACGCGGCGCGTTTGAGCGCGGCAGTCTCGGGCAGCGTGATCGTCACCATATGTTCGGTGTCATGTGCGCCCTCGAAATGGGCGTCTTTGGTAAAGTGGGGCGCATCCGAAAGGTCGCCGCCGACGTGATTGGCAAAGCTGCGGAACAGCCCCCAGGAGGCGTCGTTGTCCCGGGTGATCGTGGTCTTGAGGGTCTTGGCGTCCTCGGTCTCATCGCGGTTCACCAGTTCCACCAGCATGGTTTTACCCAACCCAAGGCCGCGGGCCTTGGGGCTAACGGCAACCTGCCAGACAAAGAAGGCGTCTTGGGCAGGGATCATATGGCCGGAGATCCATCCAACGATGTCACCGTCCATCTCAGCCACAACACAGGTATCGCGGAAGTGGTCGGCCTGGATCAGGTTCGCGTAAAGCGAGTTCTCGTCGAGCGGCTTGCAGTCGCGAATCAACTGCCAAATGGCAGCTCCGTCCTCGGCATTGGGCTTGCGCAGTTTGGGTGTGCGGGCTTTTTTCATGTCGAGTTCATTCTGCATCCGTTCGGGGCTCCCTTATTGTTTCGATAAGCTAAGTAGGGCATGTGCGGTCATACTTCAACATTCAAAGCAAAATACCTCAAAATACGCTCATAGCGTTGTTTCAGAGGCATGCTCATGTGCATATTTGTTTCGTAAGGCTAACGAAATTGGCGTGTTTCGCTTAGCTATACTAAGCGTTAGGGCAGTTGAGAGCGATTGCTGAAATCGTCCCCATTGTGCAATGATGCACCATGACGCAAAAACATCCCGACCGGATCGACGAGAGTCTGATCGCTTTACGCCGCATTTTGCGCGCTACCGAACTCTATGCCCGCGATTTGGCGCAGGCCGCAGGGGTAACCCCGGCGCAACTGCGGGTTTTGCAGATCGTCGGAGAGAAGAAGGACCCCACCGCCAAGACCCTCGCCAACCAGATGGGCGTCAGCCAAGCCACCGTGACCGCTTTGGTCGATAAGCTGGTGGCACGCGAATTGGTATCGCGGCAGCCCTCGGCGCAGGACCGTCGGCAGACCAATATCACCCTGACCACCCAAGGTGAGGATGTGTTGGAAGAAGCCCCCGATGCCTTGCAGCAACGCTACGTCCGCGCCTTTGCGGATCTTGCGGATTGGGAGCAGGCGCAGCTGGTGTCTTCGTTAGAACGGGTGGCGTCGATGCTGAATGTAGACAGTCTGGATGCCGCGCCGGTTCTGGCGACGGGTGAATTGCGGACAAGCAAGAAGGCCTATTGAGCGCGGCTCTATGCCCGCGCGGCCAAACCCTTTTGCAAATCGCGTCATTTCTTATATAGAGACCCATCCCTAGCCTGTGAGTCTTTGCAATGTCCGCTTCCGCGCCCATCACCCAAGACGTGATGACCCTTCCCCGCAAGTTGCCTGAGGGGCCGATCAACCTTGTCGGTCTGACCCGTGACGCCATGCGCGATGTGTTGATCGCAAACGGCACGCCTGAGAAACAGGCAAAGATGCGTGTGGGGCAAATCTGGCAGTGGATTTATCAGTGGGGTGTGCGTGACTTCGACTCCATGACCAACCTTGCCAAAGGCTACCGCGCTGAACTGGCAGAGAAATTCGTGATCGAAGTACCTGAGGTCGTGACCCGTCAGGAAAGCGAAGACGGTACGCGCAAGTATCTTGTGCGGATCGCAGGCGGGCATGAGGTTGAGGTGGTCTATATCCCCGAAGAGGGCCGCGGCACGCTTTGTGTGTCCAGCCAAGTGGGCTGCACGCTGACCTGTTCCTTCTGCCACACGGGCACGCAGAAACTGGTGCGTAATCTTACCGCCGCTGAGATTATCGGGCAGGTTATGGTGGCGCGCGACGATCTGGATGAATGGCCCGAGACTGGCACTCGGACCGAAGAGGCCCGTCTTTTGAGCAATATCGTGCTGATGGGTATGGGCGAGCCGCTGTACAATTTTGAGAACGTGCGCGACGCGATGAAGATCGCGATGGACCCCGAGGGCATCCAGCTTTCGCGCCGCCGGATTACGCTCTCGACCTCCGGCGTTGTGCCTGAGATCCATCGCACCGCCGCCGAAATCGGCTGCCAATTGGCCGTGTCCTTTCACGCCACCACCGATGAGGTGCGCAACAAGCTGGTGCCGATCAACAAGCGTTGGAACATCGAAGAACTGCTCGACGCCCTACGCGCCTATCCCAAGGTCAGCAACTCCGAGCGGATCACGTTTGAATATGTGATGCTGAAGGGCGTGAACGACAGCGACGAAGACGCGCATCGGCTCGTTGAGTTGATCAAGGGCATCCCGGCCAAGATCAACCTGATCCCCTTCAACGAATGGCCCGGTTCGCCTTACGAGCGGTCGTCCAACAACCGCATCCGCGCTTTTGCCGATATCGTCTATAACGCGGGCTATGCCTCGCCCGTGCGTAAACCACGTGGCGAAGACATCATGGCCGCTTGTGGTCAGTTGAAATCGGCCACCGAACGCGCACGTAAGTCGCGCAAGCAGATCGAAGCTGACGCCGGGATGGGCGGCTAAGCCAATCCCGCACGGCCCCTGGCAAGGGCTGCAGCAGTGACCCCCTCGGCGGCAATGTCGCCGGGGATGTCTTCTCCCCGCAGCAAAGCGGCGGCAAGGCGCGCCAGCGCCGGCGCGGTCTGGATGCCATAGCCACCTTGGCCCGCTAGCCAGAAGAACCCCTCTCCCTCGGGATCAAATCCGGCCACCGGATCACCGTCGGGCAGGAAACTGCGCAGCCCTGCCCAGCGGCTTTCAATGCGGGGGCGGTGAAGGTCGAATGCGGTTTCGATCCGGTCGATACAGATCGCGATATCCAATTCCTCGGGCTGGGCGTCACAAGGGGGCGAGGGCGTGGCGTCCGCAGGTGAAATCAGCAGCTTGCCCGCATCGGCCTTGAGGTAAAACTGCTCATCGATATCCACCACCATCGGCCAACGGTCCGGTGCCATGCCATCGGGTGGTGCCACCGTCAGCGCCGTGCGGCGTTTCGGGGTGAGACCCGCAGGTGCAAGCCCGGCCAGCGTCGCGATCTCATCGGCCCAAGCCCCAGCGGCATTGACGATGACCGGCGCGTGGAAGATGCCTTGGTTCGTGTCGACCTGCCAACCCCCTTCTTTGCGAAGCGCCCGCACCTCGGCCTTGGTTTGCAAGACACCGCCTGCGGCGCGGAAGGTCTTGAGGTAATGTTGATGCAGCGCATTCACGTCGATATCCGCCGCCGAAGCATCGCGCAGCCCGGCGCTGGCATAGCCCTTGCGCAGCAGCGGCACGAGTGTCTCGATTTCGGCCCCGGTCAGCGGGGTGACATGGGGCCCCAGTTCCTCGGCGGTGCGCGCCAGCGCCGCCTTCTGATCCTGCCGCGCGACGAACACCGCGCCGCGTGGTTCCAGCAGCGGATGCTCCAGATGGGGGCTGGCGGGGGCGTGAAAGAAAGCGGCGGAGGAGCGGGAGAGGGCGCGGATCACCTCCGGCCCATAGGTCACGGTAAACAGGGCGGCAGAGCGGCCCGTGGTGTGATAGCCCGGCTGGCTTTCCCGTTCCAACAGCAGCACCCGGCGGTCGCTGGACAGTTCAGCGGCGACAGAAGCGCCCGCGATGCCCGCGCCAATGACAATGCAATCGAAACCTGTCGTAGAAATATCCATAATCCGCCCTCTCTGCGCGGAAGCTAGCACCGCCGATTGCCGCGCAAAAGGGGCGATCCCCGTCCCCTTTCCGCTTCTGGGGCCGCTCGGTGAAATCCGCCATATTGTTGCAATTACATGAAGTTTTCCCGCAGTGCGCCAAAGCCGTTGACCGAACGCCCCCGCCCGGCGCAGTCTGTCACAAAGGGGCGCGCGGCAGGGCCGAACACGCCCCTCCCCACAGGAGTGCTGCCCCATGTCTCATTTGCCCCTTACCAAAACCCTTCCTGCGCTGACGCTGGCCTTTGGCCTGATGGCCTCAGCCTCTGCCGCTGCCGAGCTTGTCATCGGCATGCAGCAGGAGCCCACGTCGCTTGACCCGACAGCGGATGCGACCGCCTCCATCGACAGCATGATGACGCAAAACGTCTTTGAACCGCTGACCACCGTGGCGGAAAACGGCGAGGTGCAGCCCAACCTCGCGGCCTCTTGGGAGGTATCTGAAGACGGGCTGACCTATAGGTTCACCTTGGCCGAAGGCGTGACCTTCCACGATGGCAGCACGCTCGACGCCGAGGATGTGGTCTATTCCTTCGAGCGGGCCATGGGCGAACACAGCGTGAATCCCTCCAAGGACATCTTCGAGCCGATCGAGAGCGTCAAAGCGGTCGACTCGCAGACGGTCGAGATCACGCTTTCGGGCAAAGACGCCTTTTTCCTCTTCAACATGGGGCAGGGCGACAGCGCCATCGTGGCCTCGGAGAGCGCGGAGACCAACAACGCCAACCCCGTGGGCTCCGGCCCCTTCAAGTTTGACAGCTGGACCCGTGGCGACCGTCTGACTTTGGTCAAGAACCCCGATCACCGCGATGCGGCGGATGTGGCGCTGGACAAGGTGGTGTTTCGCTTCATCTCAGACCCCGCCGCGGCGACAGCGGCAATGATGGCCGAAGAGCTTGACGCATTCCCCGGTTTCCCCGCGCCGGAACTGCTGCCGCAGTTCGAAGCCGACCCGCGCTTCCGCGTCAACGTTGGCTCGACCGAGGGCGAAGTGATCCTCGCCATGAACAACGCCAAGCCGCCCTTCGACAACGTCGAGGTGCGCCGCGCCGTGGCCACCGCCATCGACCGCGACGAGATCATTGAAGGCGCAATGTATGGCCAAGCGGTGCCCATCGGCAGCTTCTACCCGCCGCATGGCACCGCCTATGTCGACCTGACGGACGCCTATCCGCATGACAGCGCCAAGGCCGAGGAAATGTTTGAGGCGGCAGGCGTGGCAGGCACCACCATGACCCTGCGCGTGCCGCCGTTCCCCTACGCCACCCGCTCGGCTGAGATCATTCAGAACCAGCTTTCAGAGGCCGGGATCGACGCCAAAGTTGAGAATGTCGAATGGGGCTTCTGGATCGATGAGGTCTATAAGCAAAAGAACTACGACATGACGATCATCGCCCACACCAGTCCCAACGACATGGGCAATTTCGCCCGTGGGCCGGACTACTTCTACGGCTATGACAATGCCGAGATGACCGCCCTATGGGAGCAGATCACGACAGAGGTCGACCCGGCCAAGCGCGATGAATTGCTCAAGCAGGGCCAGCAGATGCTGTCGGATCAGTCTGTTCATGCTTTCCTGTTCCAGCTGCCACTGCTCGGTGTTTTCCGCGAGGGGGTCGAAGGCTATTGGTCCTCTTCGCCCGTGCTCTACATGCCGCTCAAGGGCGTCAGCGTCGCAAATTGATCTAAACCGGCTGCGGTGCCGCGCGTGCCGCAGCCATTGGACCTGATCCCGTGGCCTATTTCCTATTCCGCCGCACGCTTGGTTTCGTGCTGACCCTGCTGGCCGTGTCGGTCGTGGTCTTTGCCGTGATGAACGTGCTGCCGGGCGATCCAGCGCTGACGATCCTTGGGATGGATGCCTCGGACGATGCGCTAGCCGCTTTGCGCGAGCAGTTGGGGCTGAACGCGCCGCTGGTGACGCGCTATTTCTCATGGGTCTGGAACGCCTTGCAGGGAGATTTCGGGATCAGCCATTCTTTCCGTGTCCCGGTCTCGGAGCTGATTTCCGAGCGGCTGCCGATGACCATTTCACTTGCTGTGGCGGGGATGTTGGTGACGCTGGTGCTTGCCCTGAGCCTTGGCATCACGGCGGCGGCGCAGCATGGCCGCGCGGGCGACTGGGGGGTGATGTTCCTCAGCCAGCTTGGCATCGCCGTGCCGGCGTTCTGGCTGTCGATCCTCTTGGTGATGCTCTTTGCGGTGAAGCTGCGTTGGCTGCCCCCCGGGGGCTTTGCGGGCTGGGACGATCCGGTCGCTGCGCTGCGCTCGCTCATTCTGCCCACGGTGGCGCTGGCACTGGTACAGTCGGCGGTGCTGGCACGGGTCACGCGGTCTTCGGCGTTGGAGGTGATGCGGCAGGATTTCGTGCGCACCGCGCGGGCCAGTGGGTTGTCGCGGCGGCGGGTGCTTTGGCGGCATGTGCTGCCCAATGCGCTGGTGCCGATCGTGACCATCGTGGGCATGCAATTCGCCGCGTTGGTCACCGGCACCATCGTGATTGAGAACGTCTTTTACCTGCCGGGGCTGGGGCGGCTGATTTTTCAATCCATCGCCAACCGTGACCTGCCCACGGTGCAAGCGCTGGTGATGCTTTTCGCCGCCATCGTGGTGACGGCGAATTTCGTGGTCGACCTGCTTTACGTGGTCATCGACCCCCGGCTGAAGGCCCGAGCATGAGGCCGCTTCCGGCGAATTTTCTGCTGGGCGCGGTGCTGGTCAGCCTCGTGGTTGGGGTGGCGGCGCTGTCGCTGATCTGGACCCCGCATGACCCGCAGACGATGTCGATCTCGACCAAATTCGCGCCGCCTTCGGCAGAGCATTGGCTAGGCACCGATCAGTTGGGTCGCGATGTCGTGGCGCAGCTTATGGCGGCGGCGCGTAATTCGATGACTGTGGCGCTGGTGGCGGTGCTTTTGGGCGGCAGCATCGGCGTGGCGCTTGGGTTGCTCGCCTCGGCGCTTGGCGGTTGGGTCGAGGATGCGGTGATGCGGCTGGCCGATCTGGGTTTCGCCTTTCCCGCGCTGCTCTTTGCGATCATGCTGGCGGCGGTCTTTGGGCCGTCGCTGACCAATGCGGTGCTGGCGATCTCGTTTATCAACATCCCCATCTTCGCCCGCGTCACCCGTGCCTCTGCCAATCAAATCTGGACGCGCGATTATGTCGCCGCTGCACGCGCGGCGGGGCGGGGGCGTTTCGCGATCAGCCGCGATCACGTCCTGCCCAATATCGCCGCGGCCATCATCGTGCAGGCCACCATCGAATTTGCCGTGGCAATCCTCGCCGAAGCGGCGCTGAGCTATCTTGGCCTCGGCGCGCAGCCGCCTGCGTCAAGCTGGGGGCGGATGTTGTCGGAGGCGCAGACGTTGATGTATCTCGCCCCGCAGCTGGCAATCTATCCCGGCCTTTGCATCGTCGTGGCGGTGCTGGGGTTCGGCCTTCTGGGCGACGGGCTGCGTGATATCACTGACCCGAGGTTGGTGCGCGCGCGATGATCGAACTCAGCAATCTCTCGGTCTATTTCGGCCATGCGGCGGCGCTGCGTGATGCCAATCTGGTGATCGAGCGCGGCGACCGCTTGGGTGTCGTGGGTGAAAGCGGTTCGGGCAAGACGCTTCTGGCCCTGTGCCTGATGGGCATGGCCCCCGACAGCGCGCGCCTGACCGGACAGCTTCGCATCGACGGGCAGGATATGGCCCGGGCGGCCGAGCGGGACTGGCAGAGGCTGCGCAGCCGCCGCGTCGCGATGGTGTTTCAGGAGCCGATGGCGGCGCTCAACCCGCTGCGGCGGGTGGGCGATACGGTGATGGAGCCGATGCTGCTGCACGACGGGCTGACGCGCCGCGCGGCCCGCGCCCGCGCGCTGAGCCTGTTCGAAGAGGTGGGCATTCCCGACCCAGATCGACGCCTGCGGCAATTCCCGCATGAGATGTCGGGCGGGCAGCGCCAGCGGGTGTTGATCGCGCTGGCCTTGGCCTGCAATCCGATGCTGCTGATCGCGGATGAGCCGACCACGGCGCTGGATGCCAATGTCGCGCTGCGGATCACCGACCTGTTGCAACGGCTCGCGCGGGAGCGGCAAATGGCGCTGGTTTTCATCAGCCATGACCTCGCCGCCGTGGCGCGCGCCACCGAAGACATTGTGGTGATGTATGCTGGCGATATGGTTGAGCGGGGCCGCACGGCAGAGGTGCTTGGCGCGCCCGCGCATCCCTATACCAAGGGGCTCTTGGGTGCGCGGCCCGATGCCGGTGTGGCGGGGCGGGATGCGCAAGGAAAGCGCCGCAGGCTGCCGACCATTCCCGGCACTGTGCCGCCGCTGCATGCGCTGCCGTTGGGCTGCCGTTTCTCGGGGCGCTGCCCGGCTGAGCTGCCCCATTGCGCCACGCAGCGCCCGGCCTTTGCGCAGACTGAAACGGGGCGCGGCGCCGCCTGTCATTTGCTGACGGAGCCGCGGCATGACTGACGCGCCGCTCTTGCAGGTCCGCAACCTGACCCGCCGCTACAAGCTGCCGCGTCAAAGCCTGCTGCGCGCCCCGCCGGTGCTGACCGCGCTGGAGGGGGCGGCGTTTTCGCTGCACGCGGGCGAGACCTTGGGCGTGGTCGGCGAAAGCGGTTCGGGCAAATCGACATTGGCGCGGCTCATCATGGCGTTTGAGCGTCCGGACGCGGGGGAGGTGCTGTTTCAAGGGCGCGATCTGCATGAGCTTCGGGGCGAAGAGCTGCGCCGGCTGCGGCGCGGTTTTCAGATGGTGTTTCAAGACCCTTTCGGCTCGCTCAACCCGCGCCGCCGCATTGGCTGGTCCATCTCCGAGCCTCTGCGCGCTAACGGAGAGACGGAGAATATTACCCATCGCGTCGCCGAAGCCTTGGCGCAGGTCGGGCTGCATCCAGCCGACGCAGGCAAATATCCGCATGAATTCTCGGGCGGGCAGCGCCAGCGCATCGCCATCGCCCGCGCCATCATCACCCGCCCCGCGCTTTTGGTCGCGGATGAGGCGGTCTCGGCCCTTGATGTCTCGGTTCAGGCGCAAATCCTTAATCTTCTGATGGACCTGCAAGATGATCTGGGCCTCGGGATGGTGTTCATCAGCCATGACCTCGCGGTGGTGGGGGCGGTCTGTGACCGGGTGCTGGTGCTGCAGCACGGTAAAACGCTTGAGAGCGGTGCGGCCGCTGATGTGTTGCGCGCGCCCAAGCACCCTTATACGAAAACCCTGCTGACAGCCGCAGGAGTACGCCCATGACCCGTTTCGTCCACCTGACCGACCTGCATATCTCGCACCCCGATTTGGCCGACCCGCATCTGCAAAGCGACACGCCCGCCACCCTGCGCCGCGTGGTTGAGGTGATCAACGCGATGGACCCGCAGCCCGACTTTGTCGTGGCCAGCGGCGATCTGACCAATCAGGGCGACCGGGAAAGCTATGCGCTGGTGCACGAGATCACGGCCCCGCTGAAAGCGCCGCTGGTGATGGCCCTTGGCAACCACGACAAACGCGCCGGGTTCAACGCGGTCTTTGCGCCGGGGCTGGCTGATGCGCCCTATTTCCACGACGCGCCGCAGGGTGATCTGCATGTTATTGCGCTGGACAGCAGTGTACCGGGCAAGGTGGCCGGGGCGCTGGATGACGCGCAGTTCGAGTTTCTACAGGCGGCGCTGCAGCGTCACCCCGAACTGGCGAAACTCTTGGTTATTCACCACCCGCCGCGCATTGATCCCGAAGCGCTGGCGTGGGGCAGTTTGGATAAGGCCAGCAGCGCGCGTTTGGCTGCAATGTTAAAGGGACAGCATATGGCGGGGATCCTTTCGGGCCATGTACATGTGAACCGGGTGAGCCATTGGCACGGCATCCCGGTGGTGATCTCCAACGGGCTGCATTCTACCATCGATCTGACCGAAACCCGCGATTTGCGCATCGTTGAGGGCACCGGATTCGGGATCTGCGAATGGCATCCCAGCGGCCTGAGTGTTTCTTTCGCGCCGCTTGACCCGACGGCGCGTGAATTGGCACGGATTGATCGTGAGCAGCTAAAATCCTTTGAATAGAACAGCATCCGCCGCGCAAAGTCGTCGCTATAGGCACCATGCCGCGCCGCAGTAAAAAAATTTTTGTTGACCCTCAACTTTTTTAATCTCACACAACGAGAGACGAAAAGGCTGCGCCCGGCGCAAGATCGGGCCGCTGTTCACGGGGAGGGTGAATTTGCCGACTGCCAATGGCGACAGTGTATCCACGCTTGGCGCACGTATGCGCAAGCAACGTCATCGTTTGTCCCTGACCTTGCAGCAGTTGGGCGAAGCCTCTGGCGTGTCGGTCGGTTATCTGAGCCAAGTTGAGCGGGGCCGGGCCACGCCGTCGCTGGGCACCCTGTCGCAGATTGCCGTCGCGCTTCAGGTCGAAGTCGGCTTTTTCATCCATACCCCCAAGACCCAAGACAGCCTGACCCGCGCGGATGAGCGTCCACGCTTTGCCGTGTCGGGGTCTTCCATCGAATATGAGAAGATCGGCGCGGATTTTCCCGGCCATGAGCTGTCCTCCTACATCATGAACGTGCCACCGGGCTATGCCTCCGAGGAGGTCGTGCATGAGGGCGAAGAGGTGATCTATATCCTTGAAGGTGAGATCGCGCAGGTCGTCGATGGGGGGGAGCATATCATGCGGCCCGGCGACAGCCTGCATTACCTCGGCAGCAGCCCGCATTCATGGTCTAACAAAACTGACAAGCCCGCCCGCGTCCTTTGGGTGGGCCGGATGCAATACGAACAGGCCGCTGGCGCCAACAGAATACGTCCGAATGAAGGGGCATTAGCCACCGCATTCGCGTCGTCTCGCCACTAAGGGCGTATCACCTGCGGCGGACAAACCGCTGCCAAAAAACAAACCAATCAGGAGAGTGAATATTATGTCTTTTACAACGAAATTGGCCACCGGCGCCATGCTGGCGGCACTGGGTGCCACAGCCGCATCGGCCCAAGCGCTGGTCTATTGCTCCGAAGGCTCGCCCGAGGGTTTTGACCCCGCGCTTTACACCGCTGGCACCACCTTCGACGCCTCCAGCCACCCGATCTACAACCGTCTGGCCGAGTTCAAAGTCGGCACGACCGAAGTCATCCCCGCGCTGGCTGAAAGCTGGGAAGTCAGCGAAGACGGCATGAAGGTCACCTTCAAGCTGCGCGAAGGGGTGAAGTTCCACTCCAACGACCAGTTCACGCCGACACGCGATTTCAACGCTGACGACGTGATCTTCAGCTTTGACCGTCAGGGCAACGAAGAAAACCCCTATCACACCGTTTCCGGCGGCACATGGGAATACTACGGCGGCATGTCCATGCCCGACCTGATCGAGAGCATCGAAAAGGTCGACGATTACACCGTGGCCTTCAACCTGACCCGCCCCGAAGCGCCTTTCATCGCCAACATGGCCATGGATTTCGCCTCAATCGTATCGAAAGAATATGCCGACGCGATGATGGAAGCTGGCACACCCGAAATGGTGAACCAAGCGCCCATCGGCACAGGCCCGTTCCAGTTCCAAGCCTACCAGAAAGACGCGGTCATCCGTTACCTGCGGAACGACGAATACTGGGGCGATCCGGCCAAAGTCGAAAGCCTGATCTTCGCGATCACGCCTGACGCTTCGGTCCGCTACCAAAAGGTGCAGGCGGGTGAGTGCCACGTGACGGCATATCCGAACCCTGCCGATGTTCAGGCGATGAAAGACGCCGAAGACATCGTCGTGATGGAGCAAGAAGGTCTGAACGTCGGCTATCTGGCTTACAACACGCAGGTCGCGCCCTTCGACAACGCCGATGTCCGCAAGGCGCTGAACATGGCGATCGACAAGCAGGCGATCATCGACGTGGTGTTCCAGGGCTCCGGCGAAATCGCCAAGAACCCGCTGCCGCCGACCATGTGGTCCTACAACGACGCCGTCGAAGACGACAACTATGACCCCGAGGCCGCCAAGGCGATGCTCGAGGAAGCTGGCGTCACCGACCTGTCCATGAAGATCTGGGCGATGCCGGTTCAGCGTCCCTACAACCCCAACGCCCGCCGTATGGCCGAGCTGATGCAGGAAGACTTCTCCAAAGTTGGCGTCGATGTTGAAATCGTCTCCTACGAATGGGGTGAGTATCTTGAGCGCTCCAAGTCGAAAGACCGTGATGGCGCAGTGCTGCTGGGTTGGACCGGTGACAACGGCGACCCAGACAACTTCCTCGCGGTTCTGCTGGGCTGTGACGGTGTCGAGAAATCCAACCGCGCCCAGTGGTGCAACGAGGAATTCGACGCGCTGATCCAGAAAGCCAAGGTTCTGCCGACCCAAGAAGAGCGTGCGCCGCTGTACGAAGAAGCGCAGCAGATCTTCAAGGATCAAGCCCCTTGGGCCACCATCGCGCATTCGGTTGTCTACATGACCATGCGCCCGGAAGTTGAAAACTATGTCGTTCACCCGCTGGGTGGCCACATCTTCAACCAAGTTGGCCTGAAGCAGTAACCCTGCCGCTTTGACCAAAGGGGGCGGCATTCGTGCCGTCCCCATTTTGTTAACTCCTACCGCCGGGAAACTCTCCATTGTCCACTTCACTGAATAATCGCCTGTCGGCCTATGCCGACATCGCCGCCGAACTATCGGTGGATGCCGTGGCGTTGGTGCCCGGCCCGAATTTTACCCGCGTTGTCGACCATGCCTTCATGAGCCACGAGCGCCCCTTTGTGTTGGTCATCCCCGCCCGCGGCGAGGCCGCTGCGCTGGTGCCGAACCTAGAGTTGGGCAGTTGGGAGTTGGTCGGCTTTGAGGGCGCCGTTTTCGATTGGCGCGACCAGACCGGATATGACGACGCCTTTGCCGCGCTGACGCAGCATCTGAAAATCACCTCGCTGGCTGTTGAGGGCCAAGTCATGCGCGTCTTCGTGCATCACGCGCTGAAAAAGGCGCAGCCGGATTTGCGGATCATTGACGCCGAGCGCGAAATCTCCGCGCCGCGTATGATTAAGTCCAAGGGCGAGATCGCCGCCCTGCAAGAGGCCATCGACATTTCTGAACGGGCCCTGCGCGCCACACTGGATTCTGTGAAGCTCGGCCAGACCGAAAAAGAGATCGAACAAAAGCTGGTGCAAATGGTCTTTGCCGAAGGGGCTGATGATCTGTCCTTTGCGCCCATCGTCGCGGCTGGAGACGGCTCGGCCCGGCCCCATGCCAAGGCGCGCGAGGATTACCGTGTCAAAGCGGGCGATGCGCTGCTGATCGACTTTGGCGCGCGCAAACACGGCTTTGCCGCTGACATCACCCGCACCGTGTTCCTTGGCCATGTCAGCGACGAGGGGCGTAAGGTCTATGACACTGTGCTCCGCGCCAACCTTGCCGGGCTCGACGCCACCCGCGCTGGCGTCACCGCGCATGAGATCGACGATGTGGTGACCGGCGTGCTCGAAGCCTCGCCCTATGCCGACCGCATCCGCACCAAGACCGGCCACGGCCTTGGCCGCGATGTGCATGAAGCGCCCTATATCATGCGCGGCAACCATATGACTTTACCCGCCGGAACGGTGTACACCAATGAACCCGGCCTCTATGCGATCGGCAACTTTGGCGTGCGCATCGAAGATGACGTGCTGATCACCGAAGATGGCTACAAATCCCTGACCAACTTTCCGAAGGAACTGATGGTGCTCCCGTGCTGAAATATGTCTTGTCGCGCCTTGCGACCTTCATCCCGACCTTTATCGGCGTCACGCTGATTTCATTTGCCTTCATCCGCATGCTGCCGGGCGACCCGATCGTCGTCATGGCGGGCGAACGGGGCATTTCCGAAGAACGCTACTTGGAACTACAGCAGCAGTTCGGCTTTGACAGGCCGATCTATGTGCAGTTCTGGGACTACTTCACCGGCGTTCTACAAGGCGATCTGGGCAACTCTTTCGTGACCAAACGGCCTGTCTGGGATGAGTTCTTCTCGCTCTTCCCAGCGACGTTGGAACTGTCGGTCTGCGCGATGATCTTTGCGGTGGCCTTGGGCCTGCCGGCAGGGGTGATTGCTGCGGTGAACCGGGGCAAGTTCTTTGACCGGGCGCTGATGTCCACGGCACTCGTGGGCTATTCGATGCCGATCTTCTGGTGGGCGCTGCTGCTGATCATCGTCTTTTCGGGCAATTTAGGCTGGACGCCAGTCTCGGGCCGGATTGATCTGCTTTATTACTTCCCCAATGCCACGGGCTTCATGCTGATCGACAGTATTGCCTCGGGGCAGGACGGAGCGTTTACCTCGGCACTGCGGCACCTGCTGCTGCCGACCATCGTGCTGGGCACCATCCCACTGGCGGTGATCGCGCGCCAAACCCGCTCGGCCATGCTCGAAGTGCTGGGCGAAGACTACATCCGCACCGCGCGGGCCAAGGGCATGTCCCCGGGGCGGATCAACGGCATCCACGCCCTGCGCAACGCGCTTATCCCCGTCATCACCGTGATCGGCCTGTCGGTCGGCACGCTGCTGGCGGGCGCCATTCTGACCGAGACGATCTTTAGCTGGCCGGGCATCGGCAAGTGGATGGTCGACAGCATTTTCCGCCGCGACTACCCGGTGGTGCAGGGTGGCCTGCTGCTGATCGCCGTCATGGTCATGGTCGTGAACCTCACCGTTGACATGCTCTATGGCATCATCAACCCCAAGATCAGGAAACGCTAATGGACGACGCACTCTCTGCCGAAGCCGAAATGGTCCACGCGCGCCCCGGACGCCTGCGCGAATTCTGGTTCTATTTCCGCGAAAACCGTGGGGCCGTGATTGGTCTGTGGATCTTTGCCGTCTTCGCCTTTCTGGCGCTGTTCGGTCCTTGGATCGCCCCGCATGACGCGACCCAGCAGTTCCGCGCAGCCACGCTGCAGCCGCCTGTCTGGCAGGACGGCGGCACGTGGAGCCATATCCTCGGCACCGACCCGCTCGGTCGCGATATGCTGTCGCGTCTGATTGTTGGTGCGCGCTACTCCTTCTTCGTTGGCATCGTGGTGGTCTCCATCGCCGCCTCTGGCGGGATCATCATCGGGTTGATCTCGGGGTTCGCGCCCAAGTGGCTCGACACGATCATCATGCGGATCATGGACATCATCCTTGCCTTCCCGTCGCTGCTGCTGGCACTGGTGCTGGTTGCCATCCTTGGGCCATCGCTGACCAATGCGATGATCGCCATCGCCATCGTGTTGCAGCCGCATTACGTGCGTCTGACCCGGGCGAGCGTGCTCTCGGAGCGGCAGAAGGACTACGTGACCTCGGCCCGTGTTGTCGGTGCTGGCACGCTGCGGCTGATGGTCGTGACCGTGCTGCCGAACTGCCTTGCGCCGATCATCGTGCAGGCCGCGCTGTCGTTTTCGACCGCGATCCTTGATGCCGCCGCGCTTGGCTTCCTCGGCATGGGGGCGCAGCCGCCCACACCCGAATGGGGCACCATGCTTGCCGAAGCGCGCGAGTTCATTCTGCGGGCGTGGTGGGTCGTGACCTTCCCCGGCCTTGCGATCCTCGTCACCGTGTTGGCGATCAACCTCATGGGTGACGGGCTGCGCGACGCCCTTGACCCGAAACTAAAGCGGAGCTGATTGATGTCTCTTCTGCGTATCCGCAACCTCTCGGTCGATTTCGCCACCGCCTCGGGCAAGTTCCGCGCCGTGGACTCGGTTGACCAAGATGTCGACACCGGCGAGATCCTCGCCATTGTCGGCGAAAGTGGCTCGGGCAAGTCGGTGTCGATGTTGGCACTGATGGGCCTGTTGCCTTGGACCGCCACCGTCACCGCCGATGAGCTGACCTTCGACGGTCATGACCTGCTGAAAATGGACAAGCGCGCCCGGCGCAAGATTGTCGGCAATGACCTTGCGATGATCTTTCAAGAGCCGATGTCCTCGCTCAACCCCTGCTTCCCAGTGGGCTGGCAGATCAAAGAATCCCTGCGCTTTCACCTTGGCCTGAACCGGGCCGAGCGGCACAAGCGGGCGATTGAACTCTTTGAGCAGGTCGGCATCCCGGACCCGGAAAAGCGCCTTTCCGTCTTCCCGCACCAGATGTCGGGCGGGATGAACCAGCGCGTGATGATCGCCATGGCGATTGCCTGCAAGCCCAAGCTGCTGATCGCGGATGAGCCGACAACCGCGCTCGACGTGACCATTCAGGCGCAGATCCTCGACCTGCTGACCTCGCTGCGCGAAGAGACCGGCATGGGGCTGGTGCTGATCACCCATGACATGGGCGTGGTGGCCGAAACCGCCGAGCGTGTCTCGGTGCAATATGCCGGTCAGAAGATCGAAGAGCAGCAGGTGCTGCCGCTCTTCCGCGAGCCGCATCACCCTTATACGGCGGCGCTCTTGGATGCGCTGCCAGAGCGTGCCACAGAGAAACGCCTGCCGACAATCCCCGGCGTGGTGCCGGGCCAGTTCGATCGCCCTGCCGGGTGCCTGTTCTCCCCGCGCTGCAAGTTCGCCAACGACAAATGCCGCGCCGAGAACCCGCCACCGCTGAGCGAAGACCTCGGCAAGGCGCGCTGTTTCTATCCGCTCAACACCGATGAAAGGGTCGCGTCATGACTGCCCCCGTAATGACCGCCGACGCGCTAGAGCGTCACTATCAGGTTGGTGGCGGCTTCCTACGCAAGACGCAGACATTGAAGGCTGTTGCGGGCCTCGATTTCCAACTGCACCCCGGCAAGACGCTGGCTGTGGTGGGCGAAAGCGGCTGTGGCAAATCCACACTGGCGCGGATGGTCACGATGATCGAAGAGCCGACCGCAGGCTCCCTCACACTCGACGGCAAACAGGTGCGCCCCGAGGATTGGGCCGACCTGCGCCAGCATGTGCAGATCGTGTTCCAAGACCCCTACGGCTCCCTAAACCCGCGCCAACAGATCGGCACGATCCTGCAAGAGCCGCTGGTGATCAACCGCAAGGACATGTCCAAGAAGCAGCGCGAGGAAAAGGCGCGCGAAATGCTGCGTCTGGTTGGCCTGCGGCCCGAGCATTACGACCGCTACCCGCATATGTTCTCAGGCGGTCAGCGCCAGCGGATTGCGGTGGCGCGGGCGTTGATGCTGGACCCGAAGGTGCTGGTGCTGGACGAGCCTGTCTCGGCTTTGGATCTGTCGATCCAGTCGGCGATCCTGAACCTCTTGGTGGATCTTCAGGAAAAGATGCAGCTGGCCTATCTCTTCATCAGCCATGACCTGTCAGTGGTGCGCCACGTCGCCGACGATGTGATCGTCATGTATCTGGGCCGCGCGGTTGAGAAGGGGCCGAAGGACGAAGTCTTTGAGAACCCGCGCCATCCCTATACGGCGGCGCTGCTTTCCGCGACTCCACGCGCCGACCCCGAAGGCGGCAAGGAGCGCATCAAGCTGCAAGGCGAACTGCCCTCCCCACTGGCGATCCCCGAGGGCTGCCCCTTTGCGCCGCGTTGCTGGAAGGTGCAGGACGTCTGCCGGAAAGAGCGCCCCGTGCTTGAGGGGGCACCGCATCCGGCAGCCTGCTACTTCCCCGTCGACGAATGAGGCGTTGCAGGTGGTTCAGACCACCTGCGCCACCACGCCGATACAATCGCCCATCTTGACCAGCCCCGGCACATGCCGGGCGGTCAGGATGCCGCTCAGCTGCGCATGGGCGGTGATTGCGGGCTGACCGCTACGGTCGCTGGGCCAGAGCCGCGCAATGGCTTGGCCTTCGGTCACTTCATCCCCCAGATCGACCAGCGGCTCTAGCAACGCATTCGTCTCGCTAAAGGTGAAGCAGCGCCCATCGGGCATGTCGAGCATCACGGTCTCTGCCATCTCGGGCTCGCCAGTCAAAATCCCTGAATGGATCAACAGATTGCGCGCGCCTTTGCGGGCGACGGCGACGCTTTTGGCGGTCGACGTGCCCGCGCCGCCGAGTTCGGTGGTGACGAAGACTTTGCCCTGTTCCTCCACTTCCGTGTCGAACATGCCGCGGTTGTCGATCTCTAGCATCTTCATGGAATAGGGGGCGTTGAAGGCCTCCATCGCGGCCATGCAGGCGGCCTCCTGTTTCTTGTCGGGCAGGATATGCGCGGCGGCGAAGGGCAGGAAATCCAGCGTGCGCCCGCCTGAGTGGTAATCCAGCACGATATCGGCCAGCGGCACCAGTTCGGTCGCGATGTAATGCGCGATCTTCTGGGTCACCGTGCCGCCCGGGTTGCCGGGAAAGCTGCGGTTCATATTGCCGCCGTCGATGGGCGAGCAGCGGCGGCCAGCGGCAAAGGCGGGTTGGTTCATCATCGGCAGGATGATGACGCGGCCCTTGATCTGCGCCGGATCCAGCGTGGCCGCCAGTTCCTGCAACGCAATCGGCCCTTCGTATTCGTCGCCGTGGTTGCCGCCTGTCAGCAGCGCCGTGGGGCCGTCGCCGCCATGGATAACAGTGATCGGCACCATGACAGAGCCCCAGGCACTGTCATCGCGGCTGTAGGGCAGGCGCAGGAAGCCGTGATGCGCGCCGGGTTTGTCGAGCGGGATGGTCGGGGTGATGGGATTGCTGGTCATGCGGAAACAAACAACTTTCGCGGTGTGGTGCAGAAACATTCATGGCCGGTCTCGGTGATGCGGATCGGCTCGGTGATCTCAAGCCCGCCGTCGTCGAGCCAGAGCGCGGGCATAAAGTGGAAAGTCATGCCCGGCTCTAGGATCGTCGTGTCGCCGCGGCGGAAAGAGATCGTGCGCTCGCCCCAGTCGGGCGGGTAGCTGATGCCGATGGCATAGCCGCAGCGGCTGTCCTTCTCAAACCCCGCCTTGTTGAGCGTTTTGTTGAAAGCATTGGCGATATCCTCGGCCTTGTTGCCGGGTTTGGCCTGTTCGAGCCCGGCGTCGATGGCATCCAGCACGGCGCTTTCTGCGTCGCGGTATTTTTGCGGGACATCGCCAAAGAACAGCGTGCGCGACTGCGGGCATTGGTAGCGCCGGTGTGCGCCTGCGATCTCAAAGAACGTCGCCTCGTTGGGCTGCATGGGCCGGTCGTCCCACGTCAGATGCGGGGCGGTGGCGTCCATGCCCGATGGGGCCATGGGCACGATGGCCGGATAGTCGCCCCAGAACCCCTGAGCGCCGCGAATGCCAGTGGCATAGATCTCGGCCACCAAATCGTTCTTGCGCATCCCCGGCACGGCGACTTCGAGGATGCGAACGTGCATTTCCTCCACGATCCGCGCAGCGCGTTCCATGTATTCGATCTCGCGCTCGGATTTGACCGCGCGTTCCCAGTTCACCAGCGCCGTGGCATCCATAAAGGTCGCCTTGGGCAGCTTGGTTTTCAGCGTGTCATGGGCGCGGGCGGAGTAATAGTAGTTGTCCATCTCAACGCCGATGCGCGCGTTCTCCAACCCCATTTCGCTCAGTAGGGCCGAGAGGTCTTCCATCGGGTGTTTTTCGGGGTTCTGCACGTAGCTGTCATCGTAGCCGCGGATGCAGTCATCCTCCATGAAGACGGTGCGTCGTGCGCCAAGCGCGTCCATGCCGCGGCCCCACCAGACGGGCTCACCTTCATGGGTCACGATCACCGCTTGGTAGACATAGAACGACCAACCGTCATAGCCCGACAGCCAAGACATGTTCGACGGGTCGCTGACCACGATCGCATCCATGTTGCGCGCGGCCATGGTCTTGCGCGTTCGGTCGACCCGGCGCTGGTACTCGCTGTTGGTAAAATTCGCCTCATACGTGGTCATAGGCCAGCCCCTTTCATGTCTGGTTACCCGAATATTGTGATCCGGCCAGAGGGGCCGGGATCACGGAATGATGCCCTGTGCATGGACGTTTGGCATGTCGCAGTCGAACAGACGGCCATAGCCATCGGGACGGCCTGACAGCCCGCCCATCCGTTGCAATGCCCAGCACAGCGCTTGGTTGGAGGTCACGACCGGCTTGCCCAAAGCGGCTTCGATCCGGTCGATCACGTCGACACCGCGCAAAGACGTGCAGGAGAGGAAAAATGCCTCTACTTCCGCTCCGTCCAGTGCTTTGGCGCCGTTGATGATGCTTTCGTCGTCGATCCGCGCCATGTCGCGGTCGTCTTCCAACCCGAATGCGCCGTTGCGCATGACCTGTAGGCCTTGTTCCTCGAAATAGGCGGCGAGGGGGGCGGCGGTTTCAGGTAAATAGGGGGTGAGCATTGCCACACGTTTCACGCCAAGTGCTGCAAAACCCGCGATAGCGGCAGAGGCGGGGGTGATGACCGGCACGCCGGGGAGCCCTTCGCCGATGGCCTCGCGTACCGCAGGATTACCGATGGCGACAGAGGCCGAGGTGCAGCAAAAGGCGATGGCCGAAAGCTTGATCCCCGGCACCAGCAGCGCCGCTGTGCGGGCCATATCGGGGGTCATGGCGCGCAGGCGCTCGGGGGTGGTGGGGTTCTCAAACGCGATCCGCGCCACATGCAATGCGGCCTGCGCGGGGTCGATCAACC
This sequence comes from Sulfitobacter sp. OXR-159, assembly GCF_034377145.1. Lineage (NCBI taxonomy): Bacteria > Pseudomonadati > Pseudomonadota > Alphaproteobacteria > Rhodobacterales > Roseobacteraceae > Sulfitobacter > Sulfitobacter sp. OXR-159. The sequence goes on along the minus strand of NZ_CP139707.1, from coordinate 3,473,418 downwards.
GTGCGGCGTCACGCTCAAAGGTCATGTCGGTCGACAGCAGCATCGCGCCAAGGCGCACGGGATCATCTTCACGCAAACGGCAGTCAAGCGTTTCGCTTTGCACAGGGGGTGTCACCTGAATATTCCTTTGATCTAGACGACAAGCACAGGGCATTTCGCAAGCCCCGTGACTTTGTGTGACACCGATCCCAGCAGATAGCTATCGCCTGTCGCCCCCAACCCGCGAGAGCCGATGACGATAAGATCGGCATCATGTTTCTTGGCGAATTCGGTCACCGCCCGCGCCGGTCGGCCCGAGCGCACGAAAGCGCGTACATTCTCGACGCCTGCGTCTTTCATCAACTGTTTGCCGTGGCTGATGATCTCGGTCGCATGGGCCTGCATCGCATCGTCGATATTGCCCGGATCGTTCACCCGCACCATCGACAGCGACGCCTCCAGCATCGAATGATGCCGGTAGATCGTCAGCAGCGTCACCTTTGCCCCGGTCAGATTGGCTATCTCTGCCGCCTTCATCAATGCGCGGTCGGCATTGACCGAGCCGTCATAGGGGGCGAGGATATGGGTGAACATGACGCTCTCCTCTTATTTCGCAAAAGCCAGATCGCGCAGGAACAGGGCGATCTGTGGGAAGAAGATCAGGGCAACCGAGACGCTCAGCAACATGATGATGAAAGGCGGGGTGCCGCGGATGACCTCCATATAGGGCCGTTTGAAGACCGCGATGGCAGTGAAGATGTCACACCCGAAGGGCGGCGTGGCCGAGCCGATGGCGACTTGCAGCGTGATGACCGTGCCGACCAGCACCGGATCAAGGCCAACCGAGTCGACCACCGGCGCAAAGATCGGCACGAAGACGAGGATCACCACGATCGGGTCCACGAACATACAGCCGATAAAGAAGGCGATGGAGATCACAAAGAGCACCCCAATCGGCCCCATGCTGTCGATCCCGATGCCCGCCAAAACCGCCTGCGGGATTTGCGCAAAAGAGATCACCCAAGAAAAGGCCGCGCCCGCCGCAACAAGGATGAAGACCACGGCGGTGATAAGCCCGGTGGATTTCGCCGTCTCATAGATGCCCGCAAAGTCGATCTCACGAAAGACGATCATCTCAAGAAATATGGCGTAAAGCACACAGGCCGCCGCCGCTTCGGTCGGAGAGAAAACACCGCCGTAGATGCCGCCGATGATGATCGCCGGGAAGCCCAGCGGCCAAAGCGCTTGTTGTACCGCGCGGGCACGCTCGCCCCATGTGGCTTTCTCTTCGGTGGGGACGTTGTGGCGGTAGGCGTAGATCACCGAATAGACCGAAAACAGCGCGAGGATCAGCAGGCCCGGCCCGATGCCCGCGATGAAGAGTTCTGCAATGGATGTGTTCGAGACGACGCCGTAGATGATCATCCCGATGGAGGGCGGGATCAGGAAGGCGATGTCGGAGGAGTTCACGATCAGCGCCAGTACAAAGCTGTCTTTGTACCCGGCCTTGAGCATCCGGGGCCGCAGGGGGGAGCCCACTGCAACCACTGTGGCCTGCGTAGAGCCTGAGACCGCGCCGAACATGGTACAGGCCGCAGCCGTGGCAACCGCCAGACCGCCCTTCATGTGACCCACGAAGGACATCACCATATCAATCAGCCGCCCGGCGGACTGGCCGCGCGTCATGATATCGGCGGCAAAGATGAACATCGGCACGGCGATCAGCGAGGCGGGCCGGACGCCAGCCATCATCTGCTGCACCATCGTCTCTAGCTGGCCGAAACCGCCGAAGAGGGAATAGAAGCCAACAAACGCGCCGACGATCAGGGGGATCATCATGGGAAAGCCCAGCAGCAGCAGGACGACCATGATGGAGAAAATGGTAGCAGCCATCGCTTAGACCTCCCGCTCGTTGTCGTCGTAGCCTTCCAGCACGCTGGTCGACAGGTAAATGTCAGGCTCGATAATGTTTTTGATGGCGGTTAGCAGGTATTGCAGCCCCGTCATGAAAAAGCCGAAGGGCACCCAGACCAGCGTCCACCAGACCGGCACTTGCAGCGCAGGCAACAGGCGGCCACGCCCGGCTTGGGTCATGATATATTGCAGCGCGTACCACGCGAGGCCGAACATGAAGACGGCGGTGACAAAGGCGATGAAGATCATCAGCACCTTGCGGGGGCGCGGGGGCAGGGCGTCGAAAATCGCAGACATGCGGATATGCCGCCCATGCCGCGCGGCATAGGAAATGCCCGCGAAAGTGATGAGAATGATCAGGATGCTGTTCAATTCTTCGGAAAAGAAGATCGAGCTTTGAAAGACGAAACGACCTACCACATTGGCAATCGTATTGGCCGCCATCAGCAACACACCAGCGGCGAGCATCACAGACTCAAGCCAGCTGATCGCGTTGTCGATTGTGCCCAGCGGGCCGGGTAGGGTGGATTTGTAGGTGCCAACGGGGGCGTCATCAGTGCCGGTGGTGTCTGTCTGCGATTGCAGTTGCGAACTGTGGTTGTCTTCCGTCACCGGCGTCATCCCGTGAATGGTTCAAAATGGATCGCGTCAAAATAAGGTCACCCCCCGGACAGTGCCGGAGGGTGAAAGGATGCGTTTACTTAACGGCTTCGAGGTCGGCCTTGAATTGCTCAAGGATCTCTTTGCCGCTGTCGCCTGTCATCTCGATAAAGGCTTCTTCGACCGATGCAGCCTTGTCTTTGAAGGGCTGGCGCTCTTCTTCGGACAGGATGTTGATCTGCATGTCGGGCTTCGCCGCTGCGATGTTTTCCAGCGACTTTTCCTGCAGGCCGGACTGGTATTCGAGGATATAGTCGAATGCGGCGTCGGATGCGTTTTCCACGACCTCTTTGTCCTCATCGGACAGACCGTCATAGAAATCCTTGTTGGCCATCACAGCGGTGGTGAAGTTGTTGTGGCCGATGCAGGTGATGACGTCTGTCACCTCGTACATCTTGGTGGATTCCAGATAGAAGCCGGGGTTTTCCTGACCTTGGATGATACCGGTCTGCATCGCGCCATAGACTTCGCCCCATGGCAGCGGTGTTGGCGTGGCACCAAAGGCTTTGTAGCTTTCCACCAAGAGCGGATTGGTCATCACGCGGAACTTAACCTCGTTGAGGTCTTCAGGCGTTTTGACCGGCTCTTGCGTGGTCATGCAGACCTCGCCTTCGGGGAACATTCTGAGCAGTTCCAGACCTTGCTCTGCATAGAGCGCGGGGAACATCTCGTTGATGGCCTTGGAGGTGCGGAAAAACTCGTTGAGTTGCTCACCGTCCTGCGGCAGCAGGTAAGGCACGAAGAAGACCTGCGCCTCGGGGATCAACGCGCCGGTAAAGCCGGGCGACTGGTCGACGAACTGCAGGATGCCAGCCTGTGCCTGCTCCATCGTGTCTACGGATTCACCCAAGGTGCCGTATGGGAAGAGCTGAACTTCGTGGTCGGAGTTCGCTTCGACTTCTTCTTTGAACTTCTGGGCGTATTTGCCCTGCACTTCGTCGAGTGCTTCTTCGAAGGCATAGCGCCATGTGTCGGCAGAGGCCGCGCCTGCGACACTCGTCACGGCTGCGAGGATACCCCCGGTGATTACGGTCTTGAAAATAGCCATGTTACTCCCTTTCATTTATTGTCCGCGCAGCACAAAGGCCGCAGCGAAACTAATGTCCTGACTGTTAGATCATTTAAACCGATCCCAATCATGTCAATGTGAATATTGATCCATGACAATTTGAGACGCTCTCACAGTCACTCTGTCCTACCCCTGTTGCGTAATCTTGCATCGATCATGCGAATCCCGCGGGCAAATTCAGGAAAGGATTGCCCCCCGACGGCGATACGCAGGCCGGGGTGGCGGTCTGGCGGGCCGATGGCGAAACTGGCTCCATTGGCCACGGCGACGCCGCTCTCGCGGATGGATTTGACCAGTTCAGCCTCTTCGTAGATGTCACGACATGGCAACCAAAGATGCAGCCCGTTTGGACTGGTGCGCATGTCGAGCCCGCGAAAGACGTTGGCGGCAAAATCGGCGCGGTCGCGCAGGGCCAGTTGCTGACGGTTGAGCAGGGTTTGGGCGGTGCCTTCCTCGATCCAGCGCCCGGCGATCTCGGTCATCATATTGGTGGCCATCCAACTGGTCACCATATGCCGGTTGGCCGCCGAGGCCCCAAGGTGGTCCGGCACCACCAGATAACCGACCCGCAGCCCCGGCATCAGGCATTTGGTGAGGCTGGTGAAATAGAGCACACGTTCTGGCGCCATGGCTGCCATCGGCGGTGGCGGCGCGTCTTGCAGCGGCCCCCATGATTGGTTTTCGATGATTAGCAGGTCATGGCGTCTTGCCACCTCGATCACCGCGGCGCGGCGGCTTTCGGTCATGGTAAAGGCCAGCGGATTGGCCCCGTTGGGGATCAGGTAGACGGCTTTGACAGGCTCTTTCGCGCAGACCCGCTCCAGCGCGTCGGGGCAGATGCCACCTGCGTCGACGCTTACTCCTTGCAGGCGGATGCCCAAAAAGCGGGCGAGGGGGCGCAGGGTGTGGTGGCCGATGTCTTCGCTAACAATCAGATCACCGGGCTGGGCCGCCGTCATCATCGCCACGGTCATCGCGCTGGTGCTGCCATTGGTCGGGATCACTGCCATACCCTGCAGATCCAACCCACAGAGCGAGAGCCAGCGCCGCACCGCGCTGCTGCTGTCTCCGGCGCGGAGGTCTTGGCGAAACCCGCCCATCATCGCGCGGGGCAAGGAGCGTGCCAATGCGCGGAGCGTCTTTTGCATTGCCTCTTCATGGGCGTGATCCAGCACGGGTTTTAGGATCGACATATCCAGCAACCGTCCAGCGGCCTTGCGGCTGACGAAGGGCATGGAGATATCATCGCTCGCCGCACGCACAAAGGTGCCGCGCCCCACCTCTCCGACGATCTTGCCCGCCTCAACCAGCTTGTCATAGGCGCGGCTGACCGTTTGCACGCTAAGCGACAGATCGAACGCCAGTTGGCGCTGCGTTGGCATCCGGTCTCCGGGTTTGAGCACACCGTTCTGAATCGCCGTTTCAATCGTCTGAACGAGTGAACGGTAGGCAGGTCGGGTCAGGGATCCGGGGTCTGGGCGCCATTTTGTCATGATCTGGATGATCACCACAATCATGACAATTGACAAGTCTGACCTGCGCTCTCATGAAACTGGCATGAGCTTTGTCAAACTGGATAAACGCGATATCGCGGTGCTGTCGATCCTCTCTCGCGAGGGGCGCATCGCCAAATCTGCGCTTGCCGACAAGGTTCATCTTAGTCCCACCGCTTGCGGCGAACGGCTCGCGCGGCTGGAGGCTGCGGGCATCATTACCGGCTATCAGGCCCATATCGCCCTGCGCCGCATCGCCCCGCATGTCACCGTCTTTGTGCAGGCCGAACTGGGCAATCATCGTGCCGAGGCGTTTCAACGCTTCGAAGCCGTAATCGCGCAGCATGATGAGATCGTCCAGTGCTGGGCCTTGGGCGGCGGCTTTGACTATCTGCTACAGGTCGTCACCCGCGACATCGACAGTTACCAACGTCTGATGGATGCGCTGCTGGATCAGCAGGCCGGGCTGACGCGCTATTTCACCTATGTGGTCACCAAATCGGTCAAATCGGCGCCGCTGCCGCTGTCGCTGCTCTTGCCCGAAGACGAAAGCTGAGCCGCCGTAGTTTTTGCGGCGGGCAGGGGGCCGCGCCGCAAAACCTCCTGCCGATGGTGTGATATTCGGTCAAACCCGCGCCACATCCTGCGTTACCTTCGGGGCAATTCATCCCAAGGAGGTGCCCGATGACCAAGATGAGCCCAACCCCCGCCGATGGTCTGCCCGCGCTGACCCGGGGCGAGCTGGCCCGCCATTTCGCCTATGTCGGCGGCGCATGGGTTGCTGGCGCGCAGAGCGACGACTTTAAGGTGACTGACCCGGCAAGCGGTGCGGTCTTGGGGTCGGTTGCCAAGCTTAACGCCGACGACAGCCGCGCCGCGGTGGATGCCGCCCATGCCGCCTTTCCCCATTGGGCCGGGCTGTTGCCGCAAGAGCGTGGCGCCATCCTGCGCCGCTGGCGCGATCTGATGCTGGAAAACCGCGAGGATCTGGCGCGGATCATGACCGCCGAACAGGGCAAACCCATCTCGGAATCGCGCGGAGAGATCGACTATGCCGCGTCTTTCTTTGAGTTCTACTCCGAAGAGGCGCGCCGCCCCAACATCGAAGGCGTCACCTCGCATCTGCCGGATGCAGAGGTGGAAATCTGGCGCGAGCCGGTGGGCGTGGCCGCACTGATCACCCCGTGGAACTTCCCCTCTGCCATGCTGACCCGCAAGGCAGGTGCGGCGCTGGCGGCAGGCTGCACCGTGGTGGCGCACCCGTCGGCAGAGACGCCATTCTCGGCGCTGGCACTGGCCGAATTGGGCGAACAGGCGGGGCTGCCCAAAGGCGTGTTCAACGTCGTCACTGGCGAAGCGCCGGAGATCGTGAAGCCCTGGATGGAGGACAACCGCGTGCGGGCCATCTCCTTCACCGGGTCTACCGAGATCGGCAAGCTCCTGTATCGTCAGGCATCCGACAGTGTGAAACGCTTGGTGCTGGAACTCGGCGGCCATGCGCCTTTCATCATGTTCGATGATGCCGATATGGACCGCGCGGTCGAAGAGGCGATCAAGGCCAAGTTCGCCACCTCCGGTCAGGACTGCCTCGGTGCCAACCGCTTCTTTATTGCCCGCGACAGCTATGCGACCTTCTGCGCGCGATTCACCGCAGCGACGCAGGCGCTGACCGTGGGCGTCGGCGCGGATGATCCCGACATCGGGCCGTTGATGAACGAGAAAGCCGTCGCCAAACAAGAAGAGCACGTCAAAGATGCGCTTGACCGTGGGGCGCGGCTGCTTTGTGGTGGCAAGCGTCACGCCATGGGACCGCTGTTCTTTGAGCCGACAGTGCTGGCGGATGTGCCTGCGGACGCGCTGATCATGCGCGAGGAAACCTTTGGCCCCGTGGCCGCCATCGCGGCCTTCGACAGTGAGGATGAGGCGATCACACGGGCCAATGACACGGAATACGGGCTGGTGGCCTATGTCCACAGCCAAGACCCACGCCGCATCTACCGCGCCAGCCGGGCGCTGTGTTTCGGCATGGTGGCGGTGAACCGCACCAAGGTGACCGGCGCGCCGATCCCCTTTGGCGGGACAAAACAATCGGGCATCGGACGCGAAGGGTCGCGGCTGGGACTCGAAGCCTTTACGGAAGTGAAATACGTCTGCCGTGACTGGGCCTGAGATTTGAAGATACGGCGCAAAGGCGCGTCGGAAGAAAGGAAAGACCAATGCTGAAGAACGATATGCTCGAACAATGGGACCGTGAAAATTTCTTTCACCCCTCCACCCATCTGGCGCAGCACGCGCGCGGCGAAAGCCCGACACGGGTGATCAAGACCGCCAAAGGCAGCCATATCACGGACCGCGACGGCAACCAGATGCTCGACGCTTTTGCCGGTCTCTACTGCGTGAACGTGGGCTACGGCCGGACCGAGATCGCCGAGGCGATTGCCGAGCAGGCGCATGAACTGGCCTATTACCACTCCTACGTCGGCCATGGCACCGAGGCGAGCATCACCCTGTCCAAGATGATCCTCGACCGCGCGCCGGAGGGGATGAGCAAGGTTTATTTCGGCCTTGGCGGGTCGGACGCGAATGAGACGAACGTCAAGCTGATCTGGTATTACAACAACATCCTTGGCCGTCCTGAGAAGAAGAAGATCATCTCGCGCTGGCGCGGCTATCACGGCTCGGGTCTGGTGACGGGCTCGCTGACTGGGCTGGAGCTGTTCCACAAGAAATTCGACCTGCCGCTGGCGCAGGTGGTGCACACCGATGCGCCCTATTACTACCGCCGCCCCGACGCCAACATGAGCGAAGCAGAGTTCACCGCGCATCTGGTGGGCGAATTGGAAGCGCTGATCGAACGCGAGGGCCCCGACACCATCGCAGCCTTCATCGGTGAGCCGGTTCTGGGCACCGGGGGCATCGTGCCGCCGCCCGAAGGCTATTGGGCTGCCGTGCAGGAAGTGCTGAACAAACACGACATCCTGCTGGTCGCGGATGAGGTTGTCACCGGCTTTGGCCGTCTGGGCAGCATGTTCGGCTCGGATCACTACGGCATGAAGCCGGACCTGATCACCATCGCCAAGGGTCTGACCTCAGCCTATGCACCGCTGTCGGGCTCTATCGTCGGCGACAAAATGTGGAAAGTGCTGGAGCAGGGCACCGATGAAAACGGCCCCATCGGCCACGGCTGGACCTATTCGGCCCACCCCATCGGCGCGGCTGCGGGGATCGCGAACCTCAAGCTGATCGACGATCTGAAACTGATCGAGAATGCCTCGGACGTGGGCGGTTATCTTAATGCGCAGATGAAGGCGGCGTTGGGGGATCACCCCAAAGTGGGCGATATTCGCGGCGAAGGGATGCTCTGCGCCGTGGAATTGGTCGAAGACCGCGATGGCCGCACGCAGTTTGATCCGGCGCGCAAAGTGGTGCCGACCATCGTCGGCGATATGCTCAAGGCCGGGGTCATTGCCCGCGCCATGCCCCAAGGCGACATCATCGGCTTTGCGCCGCCCTTCTGCCTGACCCGCGAAGAAGCGGATAAGGTCGTGGGCGCCACCGCCGAGGCGATCAAGGCAAGCTTGGGCTAAGACCCAAGGGGATGAGGATAGAGCGGCCCGGCGGAAACGTCGGGCCGTTTGCGTTGAGGGGAATCACCCTTGGACGCGAAGTGGCGAGTCGTCCGATCAAAAATGAAAATGCGGTAAAGATGGCCGTTTTTCGGGTCTAATTCCCTCGATATGGAAACAGTGCCCCGGTTTGTCGCCTATTTACTAAGAATTCGTCAAAATTAGGCCACAGTTCCCAGAGAAATTAGGACAAAGCAGCGGTCCGTCCAGTTTGGGCCCCAAAGATTTTGATCTGTGGAGAGATGTAATGAAAATTCTGGCGGTGGATGACGACCCGATTATCCTCGAATTGCTCGGGCAATTTGTAGAGATTATCGGTGCGCATGAACTGACGACCGCCCCATCGGCTCTGCATGCGATTGATATGTTAGGCGATCCGAACCTAGGGCCGATTGATTGCTTCATGCTTGATATTCAGATGCCGGGCATGGACGGGATCGAACTGGCGCAGCACATTCGCAACTCGGCGCGCCATGCCGATACGCCAATTTTGATGCTCACCGCGATGTCCGACAAACGCTATATCGACGCGGCCTTTGCCGCCGGGGCAACCGACTATGTGACCAAGCCTTTTGAGATTGCCGAGCTGAAATCTCGCATCGGGCTGGTCGAAGGCATGGTGAAAGAGCGTCAGCAGCGGACCAAGAAGATTTTCGCCGCCAAGACCATCGCCGATCAGGCCACCCATATGGAGTTGTTCGAGCCGGTCCCGATCTATGACGTGGACAATGTGATCGACTACACCGCGATGGAAAACTACGTCGCACAGCTGTCGCGCAGCGCGCTTTTCGGCTCCACCGCCTTTGCCTTTACCATCCGCGAGGTTGACGCCTTCCACGCGACGATGACCTCTTTCGAGTTCTATAGCCTTGTGTCCGATGTGGCCGAGATCCTGTCTGATACGCTTGTCGACCATCAGGTGCTCATGTCCTACGCGGGCAATGGCACTTTCGTGTGCGTTACGGAAAGCGGTTGGCGTCCGAATATGGGCGGTTTGATGGATGCGGTTAACTTGGAGTTGTCTCAAACCGAATTGTTCGACAATAATGGCGAACGTGTTCACCCGCGTGTCAGCGCGGGGGAGGCCGTGCGGCTGATCTGGAAGAGCGGCAATTCCGTCATGGATGCGCTGGCGCAGGCTCATGCAAGCGCAGAAGCCGCCAGTGAGGCACATACGAAATCGCTCAATGACTTTTGGCAGAATGATCAACAGGCATGACTAAAATGTTAGCTGAACTTCCCGGCATAGAGCGCATTCGCAAGCGCTTTGTCGAAATGCTGGACGAGCGCCAGACGCTGATCGCAACCCATGGCTTGGCCGCTTGGGACGGGACGACCGTGGATGAGATCAAAGGCAATCTGGCCAGCGCGCAGGCCATTCTGCACCAGATCGCAGGCAGCGCCGGGTCGCTCGGCTTTGAAGAGCTTGGCCGGCTGGCGCGTCAGTGCGAAACCCAAATCGTCGAGCATCTCGCCGGACCTCGCGCTGAACGCGCGGATTGCCCGATCGAGATCATCTCGGAACTGGATGGTTTCGTCGCGCATTGCAGGCAGCAGATCGACGCCCAAGCCTAAGGGCACGGTGGCCGTGCTTTGCGCCGACCCCATTCCTACAGACAATTTATCTAAAAGCTGCCCAATAGGGCAGGCCAAGTGGTCGCTGGCCTAGTTGGCCCGCATCGCCGCCTTGACCTGATCCGCGAGAGCGATGGGGTCGAAGGGTTTGCTGATCACGTCAGCGGCCCCTAAATCGCGCAGCTCTTCGATCTCGTTATGCTGGGCGCGGGCGGTCATGAAGATCGCCGGAACGTCACGCAGGCTATCCATTTCGCGCATCTTCTCAAGGGTCTGGCGACCGGTCATGCCGGGCATCATCATATCGAGCAGGATCACATCGGGCGTATAGGACTGAACCTGATTCAGCGCCGCTTCCCCGGTCTCGCATTGGACGACGTCGAAATCGCCGCTTAGCTCAAGCGCCATCAGCGCGATTTCACGAATATCGGCGTCATCCTCGACGTGCAGCAGTTTGATCATTCCATACTCTCTCTAGGAGGCTTCGCGCAGCAACGCAGCCGGTTCCTCTGCCGCTACCTGAGAATTTTTCTTCGGCAGGGTAAAGTAAAATGTCGTACCAAATCCCTCGCGGCTGTCAAAACCTATTTTACCGCCAAGATTCTCGACGATGGCTTTGCAGACGCTGAGGCCCAGCCCGGTGCCGCCATTGTCGGCCCGGTTGGAGTTGGACAGATCGGCAAACCGCTGGAACACCTTGTGCTGCTCAGAGGCCGGGATACCCGGGCCGCGGTCCGCCACAGAGATGCGCAATTCGTTCTCATTCTCTTCGGCGCGAATGGTAACGCGCTCTCCGGGTTTGGAGAATTTGGACGCATTGGATAAGAAGTTCGTCAGCACCTGAATGACCCGGTTCGGATCTGTGGTCACTTTGTTCAGGTCATCCGTGCCTTCTACCTGAATGCGCACGCCGTGGCGCTGCTCAAGCGAGGCGTTCGCGGCGCTGGTCTCATGCAGAAGTTCTGCGATATCAACCTCTTCAAGGTTGAACTCCAGCCGCCCGTTCGCGATCTTTTCCAGATCGAGGATGTCATTGATGATCAGCACAAGCCGGTCGGCATTGCGGTGGGAGATTTCTAGCAACGCCCGCGCTTTGCTCGGCAATTCACCCGCCGCCCGCGACAAAAGCAGCCCCATAGAGCCTTTGATCGAGGTCAGGGGCGAGCGCAGTTCATGGCTGACCATTGAGATGAATTCCGATTTCATCCGCTCTTCGCTGATGATATCTGAAACGTCGTGCAACATGACCAGGAACCGCCCTGCCGCGCCGCCGGTGGGCAGAAGTTTGATGGTGACTTGGAAATGATTGCCAAACAGTTGCGTGTCGAACTGCGTCATCGCCTTGCCCGACTTTTTCAGATCTCGGCAGGCCTCAAGAAGGGCTGGATTGTCGCTTTTCTCTGCCAAGGTTTCGAGCGTTTGCTCGGTATAGGTGTCGGTACACCAGCCGCTTCGGCTCATGGCGACGCGGTTCATATAGCTGAAACGCTCGGTCTCGGCATCGACGATCCAAATGTCATCGCGCAGTTCATAGAGCGTTTCCGCTGTGTCGCGTTCGGCCAGAAGTTCCTTGGCGTGGGTCACATCGGTACGGGCTGAGATCGACCCGGACCATGCCCCTTTGTTGTCGAAAAGGGGCATCACGGTGCATTGCGTCTGTATCACCCGACCATCGGCGCAGCGCAGCGGGGTCTCTCCCTGCCATGTTTTGCCGGCCATCAGGGTGGCGCGTATCTCCGCCAGAAGTTCGCGAAACTCATCTTGGTACAGCATCGACACAGGCTGGCCGATCAATTGATCGCGGGTATAGCCCGTCAGTTCGATGAACCGATCATTAACCTGTTCCAGCATTCCGCCGGTATCGACGATATTCACAATGGCGTGGCTATCAAATGCCCTAAGCCTTTGTTCCATATCGGAACGATCAGCACCCCTCTCTGGGCTTGATCTGAGCGCGTTCGCGGCGAAGGGTGTTAGCCCCGCCAGAATGATCGCGCCGACGACGGGGATAACCTCCCCCGTTTGACCCGCGAAAAGTGCGGATGTTGCGGTGTACCAACTGCCGGAAATGGCAGTGCCCAGAAAAAATGTGGCGGCGGTACGCTTGGTAAATGGCTTTGAAGACACTCGTAATTCCTCGCCCCGAAGCGGACATGCTCGAACTATAGCATGACATGTGCGTTGTAATTTAAACAAAATGCCAGAGCATATTGGCAATAATATGGCGTGTCGCACTTTAGCGTCACTTCGCCGTGGTGCGACAGGTTAAGATGCGCGTGCGGTTGTTCCCGTAATTGAGTTGACCACCGAGCTGATCCCGCTCCGTGATTTGACAAGGTTGATCCCGACGCGGGGATCGGGCTCTCGGTTGTTGTCGGCGGATAGGCTGATGATCTTGGCCTCTGGGTGCAGACGGATGATATCCTCCAACAAAGAGCGGGCATCGCCGTCAGGCAGGGACCAATCAAGGATCACCACATCAAGCTCTTCTTGGCCGATCAACTTCTGCGCTTGGGCGAGGTTGGTGACATTGGTCACCTCTGCCACGCTGTCCAAACCGGTGCGGATCACCTCTGCAAAGTCTATATCGTCTTCGATATGCAGCACGCGCAGCTTCGTGTCCCGCTCCCCGACTTCCGCGTCGGGGGCGGCGGGCGATTGCACGGTTTCGGCCTCGGCGATGGGGCAGGTGAACCAAAAGACGGTGACGCCTTTCGGGATGCTTTCGAATCCGATGGTACCGCCCTGACGTTTGATGATCTGCCGGGTGATGTTCAGCCCCAGCCCGGTGCCGCCCTTGGCACGGGTGTCGGACCCATCGGCCTGAGAGAACGCCTGAAAGATGCGCGGGCGGAAGTTTTCCGGCACGCCGGGGCCGGTGTTCTGGATAAAGACAATCGCCCGGTCCCCCAGCCGCTCGGCGCGAATTTGCACCTCACTCTCGGCATCGGAATATTTGCAGGCGTTTGAGATAAGATTGGCCAAGACCTGCCGCGTGCGGCTTTCATCCACCCGAACCGTCAGCGGTTTGTCGGGCAGTTGCACGCCCAGAATGTTGTTATGAGTGATCGCGAAGGGCGACATTTCGTTGACCGAGTCGCTGATCACCTTGTTCAGATCAACATCGTGGAAATCGAACTGCACCTCGCCCGACGAAATCTTTTCGAGGTCCAGAATATCGTTCACGATATGCGACAGCCGGTCGGCATTGCTGCGCGCGATGTCGATCAGCCGGATATGCGCCGGGAGGAAGCGGCTGTTGTCCGTGGTGTCGATCAGACCCAAGGCCCCTTTGATCGAGGTCAGCGGCGTGCGCAGCTCATGGCTGACCGTCGAGACGAATTCGCTCTTGATCTGCTCAAGCTTCTTTTGGTCGGTGATGTCGTTGATCTGAACGATAAAGACATGGCCGCGCGTGTTCTTGTCAAAGGTCCACGAGACGTTGAACAGGCCCCAGCGTTCATAGCCCAGCTTGTGAGTAATGCGGTATTCGGCCTGATAGTTTTGTGAACTGCGCGAATCGACGAGCCCGCGAACCTCACCATAGAGCTTTTGCAAATCGCCTTCGGGCATCAGATCGCCCAGTTTGGTATTCGACAGCAGTTCTTCTTCGCTATAGCCGCAGAGCGTGCAAAGCGCGCTGTTGACGCTGTTGAACACGCCCCCTTCGCCCAGGATCGCCATGCCCACGGGGGCCGCTGCCAGCACCTGCCGAAACCGCCGCTCGCTGGTTTCAAGCGCGTTGCGGGCATGGACGATGTCGGTCACATCGGTCTGGGTGCCGACCATCCGCAAGGCAGTGCCGTTTTCATCGCGTTCGGTCACCACCGCGTCCGAGCGCATCCAGCGCCATTCCCCGGTGCCAATCTTGAGCCGGTATTCGGTGACGGAACGTTGTTGCTGCCCCGAGATGCAGGCCTGATCGGTCTGGTTCAGCAGCGGCAGGTCTTCGGTATGGACACGTTTGAGGAATTCGGCCTGCGGATCGGTCAACCGCTCGAAATCGGCCATCCCCAGAATGCGCCGCCATGTGTCGGACACCTCGGATTTCCCGGTACGCAGGTCGATGTCGAAAACGCCGATCTGCGCGCCTTCGAGGGCGAGGTCATAGAGCGCTTTGTTCTTCGCCAGTTCATCCTGCACCGCAAGTTCCGAGGTCAGATCGCGCACGATTGCCGTCACGCGCCGCTCGCCGGTGTAGGTGGTCCAACTGTTGCGTTGTAGATCAAGCTTCAAGTCTTGGCCAAAGCAGGTCTTGCCTGCCGCGTTGACCTGCTCGTGGTCATGGTCTTCGATCAAGTCGGTGACGAGATTGCGGAAATCCATCCCCTTGAGCGCTTCATGCCCATAGCCAAAGCAGACCAGTGCCGCTTGGTTGGCGAAAAGCACGCGGTCCTCGCCGTCGAGCAAGAAAATAGGCGTCACAGCGTTCTCGATGACGGCGCGGTTTTCCTCGTCATGGGCGTCGATCTGACGTTCGCGCAGCACGGCAAGCTCGCCCAGGGCCGCGCTGCGCTGGCGCAGGCTGCGGAAGGCGACGAAGAAAAGGATCGCCAGCAATATGCCGGAAATCAACAGGATCTCCGGCACGGCACTGTGCGTGGCGCTGTCGAAACTGATCGTGCTGACATGGACCACAGTCCAAGGGCGGCCAAAGCGTTCGATCGTTTGGGTAATGCTGTGATGCCCGCTTTCGACACCTTCGGGCGTGCTGTCGAAAATCCGGTTCTCCGGGGCGGTGGTCAGCCCATCGAAGACTTTGATTTCATAGGCCTCCCCCTGAGCCGGGGTCAGCGCGTTCAGCAGGTTTGCACCGACAAAGGGCGCATAGACCCAACCGATAAAGCCTGCCGTATCCTGCGCCGGACGGTTGCCGGCGGCATAGACTGGACGCAGCAACAGAAAACCGGGCTGACGGGATTTGTCCTGCACCAGCAGAATGCGCGGTGTCAGTTGCGGCTCTCTGGTCTCGCGGGCCCGCAGGGCGGCGCGGCGGCGGTCCTCGTTAAAGCTGATATCAAGGCCCACGGCCTCTGCATTCGGCCCTTGGGGGTAGATATATTGGATCACCATCTTCTCGGCGTTGCCGGTGTTGGGGTGGATCCGGAAATCTTCTATCCCGAGGGCGGTTACCTCTTCGATGAAAGCCTCTTCGGTCCCTCGGGCGACCGGGGCGACAAAGCCGATGCCGTTGATGCCGGGCAGGAAGGTGTCGATCTCCAGCGTATCGACGTAATGCGCGAAATCGCTGGCGGTCACTTCGTCAGAGGCGTTCATGAAGGCGGCGATGCCGTTGAGGCTCTGCAAATAGGTGTGCATCCTCGCGTCGAGGCTTTGCAGGCTTTCCTCGGCGATCCGGTCAAAGGCCCGTTCGGTGGCGAGATCATTGCTGCGATTGCTGTAGAGAAACACCCCAAAGGTGATGGCGAGACATCCGAGAAACAGTATAAATTCGGGTCGCCGCACCAATTATAGCCCTTGTCTCTGGCCACCAGAAGGCGGCGAAATTTTAACCCCAAGGCAAAACCTAACGCATAGGGGCAATATATCCAGTTCGGCCATATTCACCTAAGGGTCGAAAAAATCAACAAACGGATGCGCTGCACGGGCAAAGCGCGGGGAATGTGGCTTTGCGGCAAATGCTGCGGCGGGCGGCGACTTACGGCAGGGATTGTGACCTGTCGCCGGGCGCTCTACCAATGATGCGCCGGGGAGGCGGGCCAGAATATCGGGAGAGATCACCATGAATGACGAGACGCAGCTAGAGGGTCACTATGACTATATCATCGTCGGCGCGGGCACCGCGGGCTGTGTTTTGGCCAACCGTCTCAGCGCTGATCCAGCCAATAACGTCCTGCTGCTTGAGGCCGGGGGGGATGACAACTACCACTGGGTGAAGGTGCCGGTGGGGTATCTCTATTGCATCGGCAATCCGCGCACCGATTGGATGATGAAAACCGCGCCCGAGCCGGGGTTGAACGGGCGCTCTTTGACCTATCCACGCGGCAAGGTGCTGGGCGGCTGTAGCTCCATCAACGGCATGATTTACATGCGTGGGCAGGCGGCGGACTATGACCATTGGCGGCAACTTGGCAACACCGGGTGGAGTTGGGACGATGTGCTGCCCTATTTCCTCAAGTCCGAAGATCACCACGCGGGCGGCAATGACATGCACAGCGCCGGTGGTGAATGGAAGGTCAGCAAACAGCGCCTGCGGTGGGACATTCTGGAGGCCGTGCAGGACGGCGCGCGGGAGTTCGGGATCGAACCGCGTGCCGATTTCAACGATGGCGACAACGAAGGCTCGGGCTTTTTCGAGGTGAACCAACATGGCGGCGTGCGCTGGAACACGGCGCGTGGTTTCTTGCGCCCCGCGATGCAGCGGCCCAACCTGCGGGTGATGACCCATGCCCATACCAATGGGCTGATCCTAGAGGGCAAACGCGTGACCGGCGTGCGCTTTACCCACGAAGGCCGCGCCCTGAGGGCCGTGGCCGAGGGCGAAGTGCTGTTGTCGGCGGGGGCAATCAACTCACCCAAGATCCTCGAACTCTCGGGCATTGGACAAAGCGAGCTTTTGAGTGGCATGGGCATCACCACGCTGCATGAACTGCCCGGCGTGGGGGAAAACCTTCAGGACCATTTGCAGATCCGCACCGTCTATAAAGTTCAAAACACCAAGACGCTCAACACGATGACCCATTCGCTTTGGGGGAAGGGGCGCATGGGGCTGGAATATCTCATGCGGCGCAGCGGCCCATTGGCGATGGCGCCTAGCCAGTTCGGCATGTTCACCAAGTCCGATCCGGCACTTGAGACGCCCGATCTGGAATATCACGTGCAGCCCCTGTCGACGGATAAGCTGGGCGACCCGCTGCACCCGTTCCCGGCGATTACCGTTTCGGTCTGCAACCTGCGGCCCGAGAGTATCGGCTCTTGCCATCTGACCAGCCGCGACAGTGCGGTTCAGCCCGACATACGCCTGAACTATCTTTCCGCCGAGAGCGACAAGCGCGTCGCGGTCGCGGCCATGAAACAGGCGCGGCACATCATGACAGCCAAGGCGCTGCACCCCTATCAGCCCGAGGAAATTCTGCCCGGCCCGGCTGTGCAGAGCGACGAAGACCTGCTCGACAAGGCGCGCGATATTGCCACGACGATTTTCCACCCCGTTGGCACTTGCAAGATGGGCAGTGATCCGATGGCGGTGGTCGATGCCGATCTGCGGGTGCACGGGCTACAGGGGCTCAGAGTGGTGGATGCCTCGATCATGCCCAAGATCGTCTCGGGCAACACGGCTTCGCCGACGGTGATGATCGCCGAAAAGGCCGCTGACGCCATTCTGGCGGGGCGGTAGGGGATGCTGACCACGCGACTGACCAAACGGCTGGGGATCAGCTATCCGATCATCCAAGCGCCCATGGCCTTTGCGGCGGGCGGTCGGCTGGCGGCTGCGGTCTCAAGCGCGGGGGGCTTGGGTATGATCGGCGGTGCTTACGATTCCGGCGAATGGATCGCTGAGCAGCAAGATCTGGCGGGCAACCAATCGGTCGGCTGCGGCTTTATCACTTGGAAACTGCGGGAGCATCCGCAGGCGTTAGAGCAGGTGCTCGCCCGCGATCCGGCGGCGGTCTTTCTGTCTTTTGGCGATCCGGCAGAGTTCGTGCCCGCGATCCAAGCGGCCAAGGTGCCTCTGATCTGTCAGGTGCAAACCCTGCGCGATGCCGCCCATGCGATTGATCTGGGGGCTGAAATCATTGTCGCCCAAGGGGCCGAAGCCGGTGGCCACGGCGAAAAACGCGCGACCTTTACGCTGGTGCCCGAAATCGCGGATCACATCGCCCGCCATGCGCCCGAGGTGCTGCTTTGTGCGGCGGGCGGCGTGGCGGATGGGCGCGGGTTGGCTGCAGCGCTGATGCTCGGGGCCGATGGGGCGGTCGTCGGCTCGCGTTTCTGGGCCTCGGAAGAGGCGCTGGTGCATCCCGCGATGCTTGAGGCCGCGATCAAGGCCAGCGGCGATGACACGCTGCGCAGCACGGTGACCGACATCATGCGCGGCTATGACTGGCCCAAACGCTACACGGGCAGGGTGCTGCGCAATGAGTTTACGGACCGCTGGCATGATGACCCTGCCGGGCTGCGCGCCGCGCTGGCGCAGGAGTTGCCACGTTGGCAGGCGGCGGTGGCAGAGGGCGATGCCCGCACCGCCAACGCCTTTGTCGGAGAGGTCGCAGGGTTGATCGGCGCGGTCAAACCCGCCGCCGATATCCTGCGCGATATTGTCCAAGGGGCCGAAATGGCCTTGGGCCAGACCTTTACCCGGTGACATGGCCGGGCAAAGCCCGATCAGCCATGATCTTCGACCTCTTCCCGGCCCGGCACATGTTCGCGGGCGGGGGCGGTTTCCCAATTCTCGATCACCTCCATCGCCTCATCCGCGCTTTCGACAAAGCGAAACAGGTCGAGGTCTTCGGCAGAGATCGTTCCGGCATCGGCCAGCGCGTCCCAATTGATGATTTTTTCCCAGAACTCGCGCCCAAACAGCAAGAAGGGCACGCGGTTCATGCGGCCGGTCTGGATCAGCGTCAGGGCCTCAAAGAGCTCGTCCATGGTGCCGAAACCACCGGGGAAGACGCAGATCGCGCGGGCGCGCATCAGGAAATGCATCTTGCGGATCGCGAAATAGTGGAAGTTAAAGCAAAGCTCCGGCGTGACATATTCGTTGGGCGCCTGCTCAAACGGCAGAACGATATTCAGGCCGATGGAATGGCCGCCTGCGTCCAACGCGCCACGGTTGCCCGCCTCCATCACACCCGGCCCACCGCCGGTGACGATGACGTTCTCCACGCCGCCGGTCTCCATCGACTTTTCAGTCATCAGCCGGGCAAAGGTGCGCGTCTCGTCATAAAAACGCGACAGATCGGCCAGCGTCTTGGTGCGGGCGGTGTGTTTCTCGGCTGGTGCAGGAATGCGCGCGCCGCCAAAGAGCACGATGGTTGATTGGATGCCGTGGGCATCGAGCAGCAGTTCGGGCTTGAGCAATTCCAGTTGCAGGCGCACCGGGCGCAGCTCATCGCGGCACATGAAGTCATCGTCGGTAAAGGCCAGACGGTAGGCGGGCGCGCGGGTTTGCGGCGTGTCGGGGGCGTCTTGGGCCTTGGCGCGGTCAACATTGGCGCGGCGCAGGGGGTGGCGGTGTTCCTCGGTCATCCTCGGGTCTTTCCTTGGTCTAGGGCTTGGCTCAGGTGGCGCGATGGCCGCTCAGGTCAACATGCATTGTTGATCGCAGAATGACCACGCCCCTCATCGCCCGGCAATTGCACCCTAGGCGGTGCAAGGCTATAGCCCTCAAAAGGCCTTTTCACATTCGGAGACTTGCCCCATGTCCAACGCCCAACTTGAAACCGCCATCGAAGCCGCTTGGGATACCCGCGACCAGATCACATCCGCCACCACCGGCGAGGTGCGCGACGCCATCGAAGAGACGCTGAATGCGCTCGACAGCGGCCAGCTGCGCGTGGCGGAAAAGCAGGACGACGGTCAGTGGCATGTCAATCAGTGGGCCAAAAAGGCCGTGCTGCTGGGCTTCCGCATCAAGGATATGGAACATCAAGAAGGCGGCCCGCAGGGCGCTGGCTGGTGGGACAAGGTCGACAGCAAATTCAAAGGCTGGGGCGATGCCGAATGGAAAGAGGCCGGTTTCCGCGCCGTGCCCAACTGCGTCGTGCGCCGCTCGGCCTATATCGCGCCCGGCGTGGTGCTGATGCCGTCTTTCGTGAACATCGGCGCCTATGTCGACAGCGGCACCATGGTTGATACATGGGCCACCGTCGGCTCCTGCGCGCAGATCGGCAAAAACGTGCACCTCTCGGGCGGCGTCGGCATCGGCGGTGTGTTGGAACCGATGCAGGCAGGCCCGACTATCATCGAAGACAACTGCTTTATCGGGGCGCGGTCGGAAGTCGTCGAAGGCTGCATCGTGCGCGAAGGTTCGGTGCTGGGCATGGGTGTCTTCATCGGCCAGTCGACCAAGATCGTCGACCGCGAAACTGGTGAGATCATGTATGGCGAAGTGCCCGCAGGGTCGGTTGTTGTTGCAGGCACCATGCCATCGAAGAACAACGTGAACCTTTACTGCGCCGTGATCGTGAAACGGGTGGACGCCAAGACCCGCTCCAAAACCTCGATCAACGAGTTGCTGCGCGACTGAGGGAACCAAATGCCCCTTCATAGCGTTGAGACCTGAATTCAAAGGAGATTGACGACATGACGGGTATCGGTTGGTTTGCCGCAATCATCGTGGGTGGCCTTGCAGGCTGGATCGCAGAAAAAATCATGAAATCGGACATGGGTCTGATCATGAACATCATCCTCGGCATCGTTGGTGCCTTGGTCGCGAACTGGCTCTTGATGCTGATCGTTGGCAGCACGCTGGGCGGTTGGTTCGGTCAGTTGGTGGTCGGTATTATCGGTGCCTGCCTGCTGATCTGGGTCACACGGTTGGTCCGCGGCAAGACTTGATTGCCAAGACCTAAGGGCAGGGGCGCGGCCCCTTTCCAAGTCTGAGCGAAAAGGTTAGGGCTGCCGAAAGCAATCGGCGGCCCTTATCATGTCTGAACCCAAGAAAACCAAGAAACCTTCGCGCCAGCAGGTCTTTACCCTTTTGGTTCAGATCGGTCGCAAGGATGGCGATGGCCTGCCCGACAAGGCCACCGGGGCCGCGCTGATGTGTTTCGCCTCTGGTATCGACGAGGCCGAAGCCGTGCGAGAGACCGTGGCGATCCTCAAACAGGCCGACACCAACCCGCTGGACGTGACCGGCTATGGCACGCTGGAAGAGCGCGAGGCCGAGGGCCAAGAGATCGACGGCGAAGAGCGTGAGTTGATGCAGCGCGCACTAGAGGAAAACTCGGTCATCGTCGCCCAAATGACCCCGTTTTTCGACTGACCACGGTCCCACACGGGGAATTGCAGTGCGCCCCCTTGGCATCGGCGCGATTTGCCCACACAAGTTACCGGACAAGCGATAACCCCTGAAAAGGAGCCGATATGTCCGGTCTCGACCCTGTTGATCTCACCGCAAAACTGGTGCGCTGCGCCTCTGTCACCCCCGTTAACGATGGTGCGTTGGAAGTGCTGGAAGAGGTGCTGGGCGCGGCTGGGTTCGACTGCACGCGCGTGGACCGGGGCGGCATTTGCAACCTTTTTGCCCGCTGGGGCAACAAGGGCAACACCAAGTCTTTCGGCTTTAACGGTCACACCGATGTGGTCCCCATCGGGGATGAGGCCGACTGGTCGATTCCCCCTTTCGGAGCCGAGATCAAAGACGGCATCATGTATGGCCGCGGCACCACCGACATGAAATCCGGCGTGGCGGCCTTTGTCGCGGCGGCGGTTGATTTCGTGAAGGACACACCGCCTGATGGCTCCATCGTGCTGGCGATCACCGGGGATGAAGAGGGCGACGCCCTCGACGGGACCACGGCGCTGTTGGATTTTATGGCCGAAAACGGCGAGCGGATGGATGTCTGCCTTGTGGGGGAGCCGACTTGCCCCGAGACCATGGGCGACATGATCAAGATCGGGCGGCGCGGGTCGATGAACGCGCATTTCAAGGTGACGGGCAAACAGGGCCACGCGGCCTATCCGCACCGGGCCAACAACCCGCTGCCTGCGATGATGCGGCTGATGGATCGTTTGGCGAGCCATGAATTGGATCAGGGCAGCGATCATTTTGATCCTTCCACGCTGGCGGTTGTGACGGTCGACACTGGCAACAAGGCCACCAACGTGATCCCGGCGCAGTGTCGTGGCGCGGTGAATATCCGGTTCAATGACCACCATTCAGGCGCAAGCCTCAGCGATTGGCTGCGCGGCGAAGCGGATAAAATCGCAGGGGAATTTGGCCTGCAGGTTGATGTGGAGATCAAGATTTCCGGCGAGAGCTTTATCACCCCGCCGGGCGCTCTGTCCGATCTGGTTGCGGGCGCGGTGGAGGCGGAGACGGGCGTGCAGCCCGAGCTTTCTACCACCGGCGGCACTTCGGATGCGCGTTTCGTCAAAGCGCATTGCCCGGTGGTCGAGTTCGGTCTGGTCGGCCAGTCCATGCACCAAGTCGATGAACATGTGCGGGTTGAACATATCGAACAGCTCAAATCCATCTACAGCCGCGTGCTGCGGAATTATTTCACGTGAAACCAACGCTCATCGTTATGGTAAAAGAACCGCATCCCGGTCGGGTGAAAACCCGGCTGGGCCGTGACCTCGGCATGGTGGGCGCGGCATGGTGGTTTCGCCACCAGACGCGCCGCCTGCTGCGCCGCATCGAAGATCCGCGTTGGCAGGTGGTACTGGCTGTCGCGCCGGATGTCGAAGGGCTGCAAAGCCGGGTTTGGTCCGCGCATTTGCCCCGCTGGCCGCAGGGCAGGGGCAATCTGGGCGACCGCATGGCACGGATGCTACGCGCCGCACCCGGCCCGGCCTGTGTGATCGGGGCGGATATTCCGGGCATCAACCGCAAGGAACTTGCGCGGGCCTTCGACGCGCTCGGACGACATGACGCGGTCTTTGGCCCCGCGCCCGATGGGGGCTATTGGCTGGTGGGGTTGAAACACCCCCGCCGCGCACCGCCCAGCCTTTTCGACGCTGTGCGCTGGTCCGGCCCTTACGCGCTGGCCGACAGCCGTGCGACCCTGCCGGGCTACCGCATCGCCGAAGTCTCAACCCTGCGCGACGTGGACGAAATTCACGATTTGCCATGACGACAGGGGGGCTGCGTGCTACCTGCTGAGGTATGAGCAAGATACCCAGCAAATCCGAGATCCTCGACTGGATCGAACAGAACCCCACGCTGACGGCCAAGCGCGACATCGCCAAAGCCTTTGGCATCAAAGGTGCGGCGCGGATCGATCTGAAGCGCGTACTGAAAGAGCTGGAGGCCGAAGGCCATCTGGAGAAGCGCAAGCGCAGCTATCAAGACCCGGATCGCTTGCCGCCGGTCTCGGTGCTGTTGGTCACGGGGCCGGACAAGGATGGCGATCTGTTTGCCAAGCCGATGGAGTGGCACGGTGAGGGGAAAGAGCCCGTCGTGTTGCTGATCCCGCGCGACAGCGACCCCGCCCTTGGCGAAGGCGACCGCATTCTGGCGCGGCTGACGCTGGTGAAAGGCGAAGACCACCACTATGAGGCGCGGCTGATCCGGCGCATTGGCAGCAACCCGAAAAAGGTGTTGGGCATCTTCCGCAAGGCTGCCGAAGGCGGGCGGATCGTGCCGATCGACAAGGGCGCAGACCGTGAATGGCGCGTCGGGGCAGACCATACCCACGGGGCCAAGGACGGCGAATTGGTCGAGGCCGAGCAGGCCGGACCAAAGGGGCGCATGGGCTCCCCCCGTGCGCGAATTGTCGAGCGGTTGGGCGACCCCTCAGAGCCGCGCGCGGTGTCACTTATCGCGATCCATCAGCACGGCATTCCCGATGATTTCCCCGATAAGGTGATCGAGCAGGCCGATGCAGCGAAACCGCAGGGCCTTAAGGGCCGCGAGGACCTGCGTGATCTGCCATTGGTCACCATCGACCCGTCGGATGCGCGTGACCATGATGACGCCTGCTATGCCCATGCGGATGAGGACCCCAAGAACGAGGGTGGTCATGTCGTCTGGGTCGCCATTGCCGATGTGGCCGCCTATGTCACACCCGGTTCGGCGTTGGATATCGAAGCGCGCAAACGGGGCAACTCCACCTATTTCCCCGACCGCGTTGTGCCGATGCTGCCGGATCGCCTGTCGGGCGATCTGTGCTCATTGCACGAAGGTGTCCCGCGCGCCTGTATCGCCGTGCGTATGGTGCTGGATGCCAAGGGCAACAAGATCGGTCATACGTTCCATCGCGGGCTGATGCGCTCGCCCGCATCCTTGCATTACGAAGAGGTGCAGGACGCCATTGACGGCAACCCCAACGACCGCACCGGCCCGCTGTTGGAGCCTGTGCTGAAACCGCTTTATGCCGCCTACGGCGCACTGAAAACTGCGCGGGCCGAGCGGCAACCGCTTGAGTTGGACCTACCGGAGCGCCGGATTGAGTTGGGCGACGACGGCAAGGTGAAATCGGTCAACTTCCGCGAAAGGCTCGACGCGCATAAGCTGATCGAAGAGTTCATGGTGCTGGCGAATGTCGCTGCCGCCGAGACCTTGCTGAAAAAGAAAACACCGCTGCTGTTTCGCATTCACGAGGAACCCTCACCGGAGAAACTGGAATCCCTGCGCGAAACGGCGCAGGCGGCAGGCTTTACCCTGGCCAAGGGGCAGGTGCTACAAACCGCGCATCTTAACCGGCTGTTGGATCAGGCGGCGGGGACGAATGATGCGGAACTGATCAACCTCAGCACCCTGCGGTCGATGACGCAGGCCTATTACGGGCCCGCGCATATCGGGCACTTTGGCCTCGCCCTGCGGTCTTATGCACATTTTACCTCTCCGATCCGGCGCTATGCCGACCTGATTGTGCACCGCGCCCTGATCACGGCGCATGGCTGGGGCAAGGACGGTTTGACCCCGGAAGAGATCGAAGGGCTGGAACAGACCGGCGCGCATATCTCGGACACCGAGCGGCGCTCGATGGTGGCAGAGCGGGACACGACCGACCGCTACCTCGCTGCCTTTTTGTCGGAGCGTGTGGGCAATGAGTTCACCGGTCGGATCAGCGGCATCGCCCGGTTCGGGGCCTTCGTGAAGCTGGACGAGACTGGCGCGGATGGGCTGGTGCCGATGCGGTCTTTGGGGCGCGAGTATTTCCACCATGATCCAGAGGCGCAGACGCTGATGGGGTCCGATACCGGCATGATCATCGGCATCGGCCAGCGCGTGACCGTGCGCTTGGCCGAGGCGGTCCCGGTGACCGGGGGCATCGCGCTGGAACTGCTTGAGATCGAAGATCAGAAGGTAAAACAAGGCGGGGGCGCTGGTCGGCGCAGCCCGGCGGGGCGCAACCCGCGCGGCAAGGCTGTGAAAGCCAAGCGCAAGAAGGACAAGATCAAGCGCAAAGTGACCCGCACCCGCCGCTGAGACGGCAAACAGGCGGAGCTTCGCGGATGGCCGCGCCCCTCCCTTTCCACCGGGGCGGGGCGGGCATAGGATTTGTCGCAACTCTATGAGGTGAGGCGATTATGATCCGGCACTACGCGATGATTTCAGGCATTCTTGCGACCGCAGGCATGGGGGCGCCGGCCTTTGGGTCGGGCCCTTCTGAATCCACGCGGCCCGCGCCGCGCACGTCGCAGGCCGTGGTTGTTTCCGCCACCCCGGCAGAGCAAACCACCCCTGCAGAGGTTACTGGCGATGACGCCGGGCTGCGCGCTTGGGTGACGGAATTCCGGCCCCGCGCCCTGCAGCAGGGCATCGACCCGGATGTTTTTGACCGCGCGCTGGATACGGTGCTCTATGATACCGAGGTGATCCGCCGCGACCGCAACCAGTCCGAGTTTACCAAAACGATCTGGGATTACCTCGACACCGCGACCTCGGCTCTGCGGGTGCAGAATGGGCAAAAGGCGTTGGCCCAGTGGGAGCGCACGCTGGAAGATATCGAAATCAAATACGGCGTAGAGAAAGAGATCGTCACCGCGATCTGGGGGCTAGAGAGCGCCTATGGCAGTTTCCGAGGCGGCGACAGCGTGCTGAATTCGCTGGCCACGCTTGCCTATGACGCGCGGCGGGCGGAGTTTTTCGAGGGCGAATTGCTGGACGCTCTGCGCATTTTGCAGGCGGGCGATACCGATGCTGAGCAGTTGCGTGGCTCTTGGGCGGGCGCGATGGGGCATACGCAGTTCATGCCGTCGTCCTTCCACGCCCATGCCGTCGATTGGGATGGTGACGGGCGGCGGGACATTTGGGGCGACAACCCCAGCGATGCGCTGGCCTCTACCGCGGCATATCTCAAGCATTTCGGCTGGACGACGGGCCAGCCTTGGGGTGTCGAAGTGGCCCTGCCCGAGGGGTTTGACTATCTGCTGGCCGACCGGGAGGTGACCAAGACCCCGGCGGAATGGGCCGACCTTGGCGTGACAGCGTTGAATGGCGACGCGGTTGCGGATCACGGGCCCGCGTCGATCCTGCTGCCCGCAGGTGCGCAGGGCGCGGCCTTTATGATCTTCCCGAATTTCGCGGTGATCGAGCGCTATAACACGGCGGATGCCTATGTCATCGGCGTCGGCCATCTGGCCGACCGGATCGGCGGCGCGGGGGAGATAAAGCAAGAGTGGCCCCGCGAGGACCGCGCGCTGAGTTTTGATGAGCGGATCGAATTGCAGACCCTGCTGACGAAGGCGGGTTTTGACACGCAAAAGATCGACGCCAAGATCGGCCCGCTGACCGTCAATGCCGTGCGCAGCTATCAGCAGTCCGAGGGGATCGCGCCGGATGGTTATGCTTCGCCCCGGCTGCTGGCCCGACTGCGAAACGAATAAAGGGCCACCCCCAAACGGGGGCAGCCCGGGTCGTTTAGGACGCAGCTTTCAGCACGTCCTTGTCTTTTAGGTCGGCATAGGTCGCATCCAGTGCCTTGGTCGCCCGTTCGGCGAAGATCTTGATCTCTTCGGGCGTGATGACCAGCGGCGGAGAGATGATCATCCGGTCGCCGACATGGCGCATTACCAGATTATTGGCAAAGCAATGCTCCCGGCAGGTGTAGCCAGCGACGCCCCCATCCGCGAATTGCGCACGGCTTTCCTTATCCGGCGTCAGCGGCAGAGACGCCATCAGGCCAGAGATGTTAACCCCGCCAACCAGCGGATGCTCTCCCAGCTTATCCAGCGCCTCTTTCAGCGCGGGGGCGGCGACGTCTCGCACATGGTCGACGATGTTCTCTTCTTGCATGATGCGCAGGTTTTCCAGCGCCACGGCGGCACAGACCGGGTGACCGGAATAGGTGTAGCCATGGTTGAATTCGCAGGCGTTGATGACCTCGGCCACTTCGTCACACACAATCGACCCGCCAATCGGCGCGTAGCCCGAGCTGAGGCCCTTGGCGATGGTCATGATATGCGGCTTGATCCCCATGGTTTGCGAGCCGAACCAGTTCCCTGTCCGGCCAAAGCCACAGATCACCTCGTCGGCGATCAACAGAATGTCGTGTTTGTCGCAAATGCGCTGAATCTCGGGCCAGTAGGTACTGGGCGGAATGACAACCCCGCCGGCGCCCTGCACGGGTTCGGCAATGAAGGCGGCAACCTTGTCGGCACCCAGTTCGACGATCTTCGCGTCAAGCTCCTGCGCCCGTTTCAGGCCGAAGTCCTCGGGCGACATATCCCCGCCCTCGGCATACCAATCGGGCTGACCGATGTGATGGATGCCGGGGATCGGCAGGCCGCCTTGCTCATGCATATAGGTCATGCCGCCCAGACTGGCCGACCCGACCGAAGAGCCGTGATAAGCATTCTTGCGGCTGATGATATGGCTCTTCTCGGGCTTGCCCTTTTGCGCCCAATAGGTGCGGACCATGCGCAGGTTGGTGTCGTTCGCCTCTGATCCGGACCCGGCGAAAAAGACGTGGTTCAGATCACCGGGGGCGAGGTCGGCCAGTTCCTTGGCCAGCGCGATGGCGGGCACATGGGTCGTTTGGAAGAAGGTGTTGTAATAGGGCAGTTCGTTCATCTGCCGCGCGGCGACCTTGCCCATCTCTTCGCGGCCATAGCCAAGGTTCACACACCACAGCCCCGCCATCGCATCGAGGATTTCATTCCCCTCGCTGTCGGTCAGATAGATGCCCTTGGCCCGTGTGATGATGCGTGCGCCCTTGTCGCCCAATTCATCATTGGTGGTGAAAGGATGCATATGATGCGCCGCATCAAGCGCCTGAAGGTCCGCGGTGGGGAGGTGATTCGTAATGGGCGGCATGTTTGTGCACCTTCTATCTGCGTGAAAAATAAGCTTCGCTGCAGAATATGATCAAATTATAGCATGTCAATCGAATCAACGCGGAATGGGCAGCCCATCAAGGGCGGCGCGGATTTGGGTCATTCCTTGTGCAACATCGCCTGCCATGACCTCACCCGCCAATGCGGCATCCCCGGCGGCAAAGGCCGCAAGAAGTTCTGCGTGTTTATCGGGCAGATTGCTGGTGCCATAGCGCCCGCAAACCACGCGAAGCGAGGGGCCGAAACGCAGCCACAACCGGTCCACCGTGGCGGCCATGATGGGCGCTTCTGCAAGGTCGTAGATCATCCTGTGAAAGCTGTAGTTCTGCATCAGATAGCCACCGACATCGCCCCGATCAATGGCAAGGTTCAGCGCGTTGTCGCAATCCTTCAAAGCGTTTAAACGCGCGTCTGTCATGCGGTTTGCGGCGCGTTTGGTCAGTTCCGGCTCTAGCGTTTCACGCATGAATCCCAGCTCTTCCAGCCCGGCGTGGGTCAGCTCTGGCACGGTGACACGGCGGTTGCCCAAATGGGTTAGCGCCCCTTCGGAGATCAGGCGTCGGATGGCCTCGCGCACGGGCGTCATGCCTGCATCAAGCGCGGCGGTCAGACCTTGGATCGTAACCCCCTGTCCGGGGGCCAAATCGCCAAAGAGAATCATCTTGCGCAGACGCTCGTAAACATGCTGATGGATTGGTGTCTTGACCGCCGCATCGGCGGCGGGAAGCAATCTCGGATCGGTCTTTTCTGAACCCATGGGAGCGGTCTTTCCGTCTTGTTTCGCCGTGTGTTGCAGCATTTCATTCTGCATGAAAGCATAAACCATCTTGCCCGAGGAGGCAAAACTTGATCAAATTGACGAAAGGTGGGGATCAACCCGACCTGTCTAACGGGAGTATGAAATGAAACATGTGCTACTAAGCAGCGTCGCCGTCGCCACCTTGATGGCAGGTGCCGCCACTGCCGAAACGGTCCGCGTCTACAACTGGTCGGACTATATCGACGAATCCCTGCTGGATAAATTCGAAGAAGAGACCGGCATCGAACTGGTCTATGACGTGTTCGACAGCAACGAAGTGCTAGAGACCAAAATGCTGGCCGGTGGGTCGGGCTATGACGTGGTTGTCCCCTCGGGCACCTTCCTGCAGCGCCAGATCACTGCCGGGGCATTTCAGCCGCTGGATGCCTCCAAGCTGCCCAACCTTGAAAATATGTGGGATGTGGTTTCCTCGCGGACCGAACAATATGATCCCGACAACGCGCATTCGATCAACTACATGTGGGGCACCACAGGCATCGGCGTGAACCTCGGCAAGGTCAAAGAGGCTCTGGGCGAAGACGCCCCGGTCGATTCTTGGGATCTGGTTTTCGACCCTGCCAATATGGAGAAACTGGCCGATTGCGGCGTGCATTTCCTCGATGCCCCGGCCGAGATGATCCCGGCGGCGCTGAACTACATCGGCGAAGACCCCAACAGCCATGACCCCGATGTAATCGCAAAGGCGGAGGAGGTCTTCATGCCGGTCCGCCCCTACATCCAAAAATTCCACTCCTCGGAATATATCAATGCTTTGGCCAACGGTGATGTCTGCGTCGCAGTCGGCTGGTCCGGCGATATTCTGCAGGCCCGCGACCGCGCGGCCGAAGCCGACAACGGCGTTGAGATCGCCTACAACGCCCCCTCCGAAGGGGCGCAGATGTGGTTCGACCAGATGGCCATCCCGGTCGACGCGCCAAACCCCGAGGGCGCGCATAAGTTTCTGAACTTCATCATGGACGCCGAGAATATGGCGGCAGCGTCGAACTACGTGTACTACGCGAACGGCAACAAGGCCTCGCAAGAGCATTTGGTCGAGGATGTGATCGGCGACCCGGCGATCTACCCTTCCGAAGCGGCGCTGAACAACCTGTTCACCACCACACCCTACCCGCCGAAAGTGCAGCGCGTGGTGACCCGGCTCTGGACCAAGATCAAGTCTGGTACCTGATCCGAGACAGGGGGTGCGGCCAGTCTGGTCGCGCCCCTTTTTCTTGCCCCGCGACCCGATCAAAGCCCGAGCAAAGCCCGAGCAAAGCCCGATCAAAGGATGCCTCAACCGTGAGCCCAACCGTCTTCGCCCCCTGGAACGACCCCGACGAAAAACCGCTCATTCGCTTTAAGAATGTAACCAAGAAATTCGGTGAATTCGTCGCCATCGACGACCTGTCTTTAGACATCTACGCGCAGGAATTCTTTGCTCTGCTGGGCCCGTCGGGCTGCGGTAAGACGACGATGATGCGGATGCTGGCGGGGTTTGAAAACCCGACATCGGGGCGGATCGAACTGGCCGGGCAAGACATCGGCCCGGTGCCGCCGAACAAACGGGCGGTGAACATGATGTTCCAGTCCTATGCGCTGTTCCCGCACCTCAGCATCTGGGACAACATCGCCTTTGGTCTGCGCCGCGACAAAATGGACAAGGACGCGATTGCGGCCCGTGTGGCCGAGATGCTGAAACTCACCCGGCTAGAGAAATTCGCCCGCCGCAAACCGCATCAGATCTCCGGCGGCCAACGGCAGCGCGTTGCACTGGCGCGGTCGCTGGCAAAAGCGCCGAAGCTTTTGCTTTTGGATGAACCCTTGGGCGCGCTCGATAAAAAGCTGCGCCAAGACACCCAGTTCGAGCTGATGGATATTCAAGAATCCACCGGAACCACTTTTGTCATCGTGACCCACGACCAAGAAGAGGCGATGACCGTCGCCTCCCGCGTGGCGGTGATGGACGAGGGGCGCGTCATTCAGGTGGCCACCCCGGCTGAAATCTATGAGGCACCGAATTCCGTCTATGTGGCCGACTTCATCGGCGACGTGAATATCATCGAAGCCAGCACCAAGGCCATTGGCCAAGACCAATTTCATCTGAACTGGATCGACGGGCAGCCGCCGCTGACCGCGACCTCTGCCGTGCCGTTCAGCGAGGGGCAGCAGGCCCATCTGGCGATCCGGCCCGAGAAAATTCGTATCTCGACCGACCGGCCCGAGGATGCCCCCAATGCGCTACAGGGCAAAGTGCTCGACATCGCGTATTTGGGCAACCTCTCTACCTATCACGTCGAACTGCCCGGCGGGCAGGTGATCAAAGCGCAGACGGCTAACACCCGGCGCATCGCGCGGCGCGACATCACTTGGGAAGACCCCGTTTGGATTTCATGGAGCGCCACCGCAGGCGTCTTGTTGGCGCAATGAACATGCGTCGCTTCGCCCTGATCGCGGTCCCCTATTTCTGGCTGCTGGCGCTGTTTCTGGTGCCTTTCCTGATTGTTTTCAAAATCTCCTTGTCTGACACGGCGCTGGCGATCCCGCCCTACACGCCAACCATCAAGGATGGCATCGGCGCGCTGATCGCTCAATTGGATTTCGAGAATTTCACCTTCCTCGCCTCCGACGATCTGTATTGGAAAGCCTACCTTAGTTCGCTGCGCATCGCTGTGGTCTCGACCGTCTTTACGCTGCTGGTCGGCTATCCCATTGCCTACGGCATGGCCCGCGCCCCCGAAGAGTGGCGCGCCACATTGATGATGTTGGTGATCTTACCCTTCTGGACCTCCTTCCTGATCCGCGTCTATGCGTGGATGGGCATTCTCAGCAACGAAGGGCTGCTGAATCAACTGCTGATGTGGGTGGGTGTAACGGCAGAGCCTTTACAGATCCTTAATACCAATACGGCAGTCTATATCGGCATCGTCTATACCTACCTGCCGTTCATGATCTTGCCGATTTACGCTGCGCTGGACCGTCTGGATGAATCGCTGAATGAGGCGGCTGAGGATTTGGGCTGTTCGCGGCTGCAAGCCTTCTGGCTGGTGACGATCCCGTTGTCGCGCAATGGCATCGTGGCGGGCAGTTTTCTGGTCTTCATCCCCGCTTTGGGCGAATTCGTGATCCCCTCGCTACTGGGCGGGTCGGGCACGCTGATGATCGGCAAGGTGCTTTGGGAAGAGTTCTTTAACAACCGTGATTGGCCGGTGGCGAGCGCGGTTGCCGTGATCTTGCTTCTGATCCTGATCATCCCGATCATCCTCTTCCAGCGCAACCAGCAGAAACAGGCGGAGGCCGAACAATGAAGCGGATGACATGGTTCAACGTGACCTCGCTGACGCTGGGGTTTGCCTTTCTTTACCTGCCGATGATCATTCTGGTGATCTACAGCTTCAACGCCTCGAAACTGGTGACGGTCTGGGCTGGTTTTTCGACCCGCTGGTATAGCGAGTTGCTGCAAAACGAAGCCTTCTTGAATGCCGCTTGGGTCACAATCAAGGTCGCGGTGATTTCGTCGTCGATCGCCACGGTGCTGGGCACGATGGCCGCCTATGTGCTGGTGCGCGGCGGGCGTTTCATGGGGCGGACGCTGTTTTCCGGCATGATCTATGCGCCACTGGTGATGCCCGAAGTCATCACCGGCCTGTCGCTGCTGCTCTTGTTCATCGGCATCGGGCTGGACCGCGGCGTGCTGACCATCGTGCTGGCGCATACGACCTTTTCGATGTGCTACGTCTCGGTCGTTGTGTCTTCGCGGCTGGTGTCTTTTGACCGCTCGTTGGAGGAGGCCGCGCTTGATCTGGGTTCGTCCCCTTGGGAGGCGTTTCGTCTGGTCACCCTGCCGATCATCGCGCCTGCGGTGATCTCAGGCTGGCTTTTGGCCTTCACGCTCAGCCTTGATGATCTGGTGATCGCCTCCTTCACCGCCGGGCCGTCGGCGACCACGCTGCCGATCAAAATCTTCAGCGCCGTGCGTTTGGGGGTCTCGCCTGAGATCAACGCGCTGTCGACGATCATGATCGCCATTGTCACCGTGGGGGTCATCACCGCGTCGTTGGTCAGCAAACGCTCCAGCCTACGCGCGCAAGAGGAGGCCCGTGCGGCGGAACGGCCCGCCTCATGAGGCGCATCTACGCGGATTTCGCCTATTCCGAGGCACCGCGCGCGGGCTGCTGGTGGGATGAAACCTGCGCCGCGCCGGATCGTGCGGCGCAGGAGGGAGAAGAGCGCGCCGATGTGGTGATCATCGGCGGCGGGTTCACCGGTCTCAACGCCGCGCTGCATCTGGCGCAGGCCGGGGTGGGAGCCACGGTGCTGGAAGCCGAGCGTGTGAGTTTTGGCGCATCCGGCCGCAACGGGGGCTTTTGTTGTCTTGGCGGCGGGATGTTGGATGACGCCACGCTCGATCGCAAATTCGGGCGGGAAGAGCGGCTTGCGTGGCGGCAGACCGAGAAGGCCGCGATAGGGCAGGTAGAGGATTTCATCACCACCCGCGATGTCGACGTAGATCGTCATTCCCAAGGCGAAACCCAACTGGCCCACCGCCCGCGCGATTTCGATGAGATGCGCGGCAAGCTGGATTACTACGCAGAGAACTACGGTGTCACGGCACGGCTGACCGAAAAGACCGACCTTGCTGCCGAAGGGCTGAACGCGGGCTTCGAAGGCGCGATCACGGTGCCAATTGGCTTTGGCCTCAACCCCCGCAAATATGTGACCGCCCTAGCGCAGGCCGCCGAAGAGGCGGGTGCCACGGTCTATCACAACAGCCTAGCCCTCAACGTGACACGGCGCGACGGTGCATTCGATGTCACCACCCCCAAGGGCCGCATCCGCGCCGAGCGGGTGATCATCGCCACCAACGGCTATTCCTCCGAAGACCTGCCGCCGTGGCTTGCCGCACGTTACATGCCAACGCAGTCCAGCGTGATCGTGACCCGCCCAATGACCGAGGCAGAGTTGTCTGCCCAAGGCTGGACCAGCCGACAGGCCTGCTATGACAGCCGCCACCTGCTGCATTACTTCCGGCTGATGCCTGACAATCGCATGTTGTTCGGTGTGCGCGGCGGTCTGATGTCCAACCCAAATTCCGAAAGGCGCGCCCTACGCCGTGCCCGCGCGGATTTCGAGGCGATGTTCCCGGCGTGGCGCAATGTAGAGACCCCGCACGGCTGGTCCGGCATGGTCTGTATCGCCCGCAACCGGATGCCCTTTGTGGGCGAGGTGCCGGATCAGCCGGGCATGTTTGCGGGGCTGTGCTACCACGGCAATGGCGTGGCGATGGCCAGCTATTCCGGTGCGCTTTTGGCTGATCTGGTGCGCGGAAAAACGCCAGAGCAGCCCTATCCCGCCCCCATGCGCGCCCCGCTTGCGCGGTTCGAGTTGGGCCGCTTTCGCCGGGCGGTCATGCCTTTTGCCTATGCGGGGTTTGCGCTGTCGGACCGTTAAAGGCGCTCAATCCTGCTCCGACGCTGCACGCTCTTTCGCCAGCATGATTTGCCGCTGCCGTTCGCGAAACCGCTCTTTGTCGGCATCAGAAGTCTCGTCCACACACTGATGGCAGGATACACCAGCCTCATAAGCGGCATGTCTCGTGTCTTCAGGCAGGATCGGACGGCGGCAGCCGTGGCAGAGCATATGCGGCCCCTCGCGCAGCCCGTGGCCGACGCTGACGCGGTTGTCAAAGACAAAGCAATCGCCTTCCCACGTGCTTTCCTGTTCGGGCACCTCTTCGAGGTATTTCAGGATGCCGCCCTTAAGGTGAAAGACATCCTCAACCCCCTGACCGATCAGATAATTGGTCGATTTCTCGCAACGGATGCCGCCGGTGCAGAACATCGCGATCTTCTTGTTGTGGAAACGGTCTTTGTTCGCCTCCCACCATTCGGGGAATTCGCCGAAACTTTCGGTCTGCGGGTCGACCGCCCCTTCAAAGGTGCCGATGGCCACTTCGTAATTGTTGCGCGTGTCGATCACCGCCACATCGGGCGAGCGGATCAACTCGTTCCACTCTTTGGGGTCGACGTAGTGCCCAACCTTGGCGCGCGGATCGACATCGGGCTGGCCCATGGTGACGATCTCACGCTTGATGCGGACCTTCATCTTGCCAAAAGGCGGCTTGTCGCTCGTCGCCTCTTTCCACTCCAGATCGGCGCAGCCGGGCAGGGCGCGCAGATGGGCGATTACCGCGTCGATCCCGGCGCGGGGTCCGGCGATGGTGCCGTTCACCCCTTCGGGCGCTAGAAGCAGCGTGCCCATGACCGATTGCGCCTCGCAAAGCGCCAGCAGCGCAGGCTTGAGCGCTGCGGGATCCTCAAAACGGGTGAAGTGATATAGGGCGGCAATGGTATACATGAGCGTCAAATAAGCGCTTCGGGCGCAAAGCTCAATCCGGGGCGTGCCATTGACCTACCCCATGCACAGCCCTACCCCTTTGAACGAAGGAGACAGCCCATGACCCATGCCCTGATCGTGATCGATGTCCAAAATGATTTCTGCCCCGGTGGCGCGCTGGAAGTGCCCCAAGGCGATGAGATTCTGCGCGGCATCAATGCGCTGATGTCTGAGTTCGACGCCGTGGTCTTGACGCAGGATTGGCACCCGGCGGGGCATTCGTCATTCGCTTCTTCGCATGAGGGCAATTCGCCTTATGAAGTTGTCACCATGCCCTATGGCCCGCAGGTGCTCTGGCCCGATCACTGTATCCAAGGCAGCATCGGCGCACAGTTTCATCCTGATTTGCAGACCGACCGGGCCGATCTGATCATCCGCAAGGGCTATAGCCCCGACATCGACAGCTATTCAGCGTTTTTCGAGAACGATCACCGCACCCCCACGGGGCTTGAAGGGTACCTGCGCACGCGCGGGATCGAACGGCTGACCATGGTCGGGCTGGCGCTGGATTTCTGCGTGAACTTCTCGGCTGTGGACGCGGCAAAGCTGGGGTTCAAGGTCGACGTGCGCGAAGACCTGTGCCGCGCGATCGATCTGGATGGATCGCTGGCCAAAGCCCGCGAGGGCATGCGCGCGGCGGGGGTGACACTGGCCTGATCCGCCGCTATCCCCTTGCCCATCTGCCCGCGCCCTTGGCATGAAGGGGCATGCAATAAGGAACCTCCCATGGTCGACATCGCCACCCGCGTCTATAACCACAAGTGGAAGATCGACCCCATCGTGCGGTCGCTGATCGACACGGATTTCTACAAGCTGCTGATGTGCCAGTCGGTGTTTCGCAACAAGCCGGACACGCAGGTCACCTTTAGCCTGATCAACCGCTCTACCCATATCCCGCTGGCCAAGCTGATCGACGAAGGCGAACTGCGCGAGCAGTTGGATCATATCCGCTCGCTCAGTCTCAGCCGGGGCGAAAGCACTTGGCTGCGCGGCAATACCTTCTATGGCAAGCGCCAGATGTTCCGCCCGGATTTCATGGAGTGGTTCGAAGGCATGCGCCTGCCGCCCTACCATCTGGAGCGGAAGGGCGATCAATATGAACTGACCTTTAACGGCAAGTGGCACGAGGTCATGCTGTGGGAGATCCCCGCGCTGGCGGTGCTGATGGAGTTGCGCAGCCGTGCAGCACTTGACCCGATGGGCAAGTTTGAGCTTCAGGTGCTTTATGCCCGCGCCATGACCCGCGTCTGGGAAAAGATCGAAGCGTTGCGCGAGGTGGATAACCTCTCGATCGCGGATTTTGGCACCCGGCGGCGGCATTCGTACCTTTGGCAGGATTGGTGCGTGCAGGCGATGCACGAGGGGCTGGGAAATGCGTTTACCGGCACCTCTAACTGCCGCATCGCCATGATGCGTGAGCTAGAGGCGATTGGTACGAACGCGCATGAGTTGCCGATGG
This sequence comes from Sulfitobacter sp. OXR-159, assembly GCF_034377145.1. Lineage (NCBI taxonomy): Bacteria > Pseudomonadati > Pseudomonadota > Alphaproteobacteria > Rhodobacterales > Roseobacteraceae > Sulfitobacter > Sulfitobacter sp. OXR-159. The sequence goes on along the minus strand of NZ_CP139707.1, from coordinate 3,436,541 downwards.
TCTATGCTGCCTTGGCCGATGATGACGCCGAGCTTGCCCGCGCGCCTTACGACGTGCTGTCGGATTGGCATGACGAACACGAAGGCAATCTGCGGATCATCTTGCCCGACACTTACGGCACCAAGGGTTTCCTTGATCACGCGCCGGATTGGCTGGCAGGCTGGACCGGCATCCGCGTCGACAGCGGTGATCCGGCCACGGCGGCGCAGACGGCCATCGACTGGTGGCGGGCGCGCGGCGAAGACCCGACGACCAAGCGGGTGATCTTTAGCGATGGGCTGGATGTCGACAAGATCAAGGAATTGCACGCGCAGTTTGCGGGCAAGGCCAAGGTCTCCTTCGGCTGGGGCACCTTGCTGACCAATGACTTCCGCAGATTGGTGCCGAACGATGCGTTGGCGCCGTTCAGCCTTGTCTGCAAAGCGGTCAGCGCCAACGGGCGGCCCACGGTCAAACTCTCGGACAACCCCAACAAGGCGATGGGCCCGGCGGATGAAATCGCGCGCTACAAACGGGTTTTCGGGGTAGGAGAGCAGGACGCGCAGCAGGTGATCGTCTAAGGGTCAGTCCTGACCAATGGCCGTCATCGGAAATTCCGCCGTGGCGATCAATCCGTCGGGCTGCCAGTCATAGTGCAACGTGCCACCGACCGCGCGGGTCAGCGATTGGATGATCCGCGACCCGCTGTCGCGGTCGGATTTGGTCACCTTCGGCCCCCCGATTTCCTGCCAGACGAAACGCAGACGGGCGGGTGCTTGAAGGATCGCGATGTCCAGTGATACCTGCCCGCTCTCCGTGCTGAGCGATCCATGTTTCACCGCGTTTGTCGCCAATTCATGCAGGGCCAGCGTCAGGGGTGAGACAAGCCGATGCGATATCAGCGGGTTGTCTCCAGAAAGGGTGATCTGCTCTTCGGTTGCTGAGGTATAGGCCCGCATGATCGGCCCCATCAACGTCTCGAAATCCACCTCTTGCTGATCACTACGGCCAATCGTGTCGAAATGCGCAGCACCCAATGCGGAAAGGCGCTCAATGACCTTGTCGGCAAAGGCTCCGGGCGTGGGCTCCTCTCGGGCGGTAATGCGGACCATGGCAGTCATAACATTAACGATATTACGCAGCCGGTGCAGCAGTTCATCGTCTGCCAGTTGGCGGTGTTCGCGCTCCACCCGGCGACGCTCAGAGACATCAAGCTGAGAGCCGAAGAAATAGATCAGCTTGCCGTCTTCATCATTGATCGGGCCAAGCTGCAGCGCATTCAGAAAGCGGCTGCCGTCTTTGCGGTAGTTCACGATCTCCACCGTATCAACCCGGCGTTCTAAGAGAATCTGGCGCACCGTCTCCACGCTTTCGGGTGTCGTGTCCGGGCCTTGCAGAAACCGGCAATTCTGACCGACGATCTCTTCCATGCGGTAGCCGGTAAGGTCGGTGAAAGCCTCGTTGACATAGACAATCGGATTGTCCGGCAGCGTCGGGTCGGTGATGCACAATGGCAAGCGGGCATAGCGCACGACCTTGCCAAGAACGTCTTCGTTCAGAGCCGGCCGATTGGCGGAGACCGTATCATTGTTCATAAAGAGCCGCCCTTCGTCCGAAACTAGCCGGTAATGTGCCCCGTGCGTGGCTTCTGGGTCAACCCGCATACTGGGTTCAAGCAATGTTTATCTACTAGATACGGTATGCCTCGTGGCGTTTCGCGCGGCAGTGGGGGTGAGGGGCCAAATGCGGCTTGTCAACGCGGGTCGAAAATGCGTAATTGAACACGCTTGGTGTCCCGAGAAGCACCTGTTGGTGTGGGACCGAAAAGGGAATTCAGTAAGGGGTCGCAAGACCCCGAAGCCGAAGCCGCCCCCGCGACTGTAAGCGGTGAGCCAATGCCCCTCGTGCCACTTGTCCATTCGGACGGGGAAGGCGGGCAAAGGCCACGACCCGCGAGCCAGGAGACCTGCCAAGCAAATGAAACGCTAAATGCCGTCGGGTGTGACGGTAAGGAGAATGAAGATGACGACAATGATTAAGACCGCCGGTGCCACGCGCAGCAAACTCGTACCGGCGCTGTTTGCCGCCGTATTGGGTGTGGCTTTGATGGCGCTGACCGGCCATGTGCAGGCCGCAGCACTGCATGATGCCGCCCATGACGTGCGCCACGCGACAGGCTTTCCCTGCCACTAAGCGCCCGTGTTCGGTATCACAGGGGTCCGGACTGCCATGCCGCAGTCCGGCTGTCTGTGATTCTGCCTTTCTATCAATGCCTGCCTTTCGCTGTTTTGCCCGCGCCCGCCGTTCGCCACGTCGGGAGGGCTTTGGCACATCTTGAGGCTGGGTAATGTCCTCGGCCCGCTTTTGGCGCGGCGCTGAGTATCATTTCGCATCCAAGGATCATTGCGATGTTTTCACGTTTCCTAACCTCCGCCCTCTTTGCCGGGGCGTCTGCCGGTTTGCTGACCGGCCTGTTGCAGCTCTATTTCGTGCAGCCCGTTCTGCTGCACGCCGAACTTTATGAGACTGGCGCGCTGGTGCATTTCGGGGCCGATGCGGTCAGCGCGCATCCCGAACTGCCCGGTTTTGATGCCGTCCGCGATGGGCTGAGCCTGATCTTCACCATGCTGACCTATACCGCCTATGCGCTGATCCTGTTGGCCGCGATGAGCCTTGGCGAAGAGCGCGGTGCGGTGATTGATGGCCGCTGGGGCATCCTTTGGGGTGTGGCGGGCTTCGTTGCTTTCCACCTCGCGCCGGGGTTCAGCCTTGCGCCCGAGGTGCCCGGCGTGGCCGCAGCAGACATTACCGCGCGGCAGATCTGGTGGTTCGCCACGGCGGGGGCGGCGCTGGTGGCGCTTTGGCTGCTGGCCTTTGGCAAGGGCTGGGGCGCGTGGATCGGCGCGGCGGTATTGCTGATGGCCCCGCATGTCGTCGGTGCACCCGAGCCCGACAGCTTCAGCGGCCCGGTGCCCACCGAGATCGGCGCGCTGTTCGCTGCCCGCGCGCTTGGCATCGGCCTTGCCGCATGGGTGTTGCTGGGCAGTTTCGCCGGGTACTTTTGGCAACGTGAAGGCGCGCGCAGCGCCTGAGGGAGGTCAAGATGGACAGATCACTGGCACTATTCGCCATCGGATTGGTCTTTGGCGGTGGCATTGGTTTTGCCATCGCCGCAAGCAACGGTGTGACCTTTGACGGCCATGACCATGGCGACCCTGCCGCCCATGGCGGGATGGACCACGGCGGCGCGGATCACGCGCGGATGCACGGCCAACCGATCACACTTGCCGCAGAAGACGCCCCCAGCCTCGCGATCCGCGTGACGCCTGACCCAATGTCAGGCCATAACCTTTTCGTAGAGACCGAAGGCTTCGCCTTTGCGCCGCAGAACGCCAGCGGCGACAACCAACCGGGCGAGGGCCATGCCCATGTCTATGTCAACGGTGCCAAGATCGGGCGGCTCTACGGCCCATGGCTGCATCTGCCTGATCTGCCCAAGGGCGAGGTCACGGTAGAGGTCACGCTTAACGCCAATGACCACCGCCCCTTGGCGGTAAACGGTGCGCCGATTACCGCGCGCGAGGTGCTGACAGTTGAATAATCGCCCCGCTTCCCCTTTTCATAACGGGCCGGAGCGCATACCCGGCACGCATAACCCGATGGGACAAGATCAATGAGCGCAACCCTACATGTCTGCATGACCTGCCGCGCAGGCGAGGTGCTGGAGGAAGACGCCCCGCGCCCCGGCGCGCAGCTTCATGCCGCCCTTGACGCCACAGGCGCGCCCGAGGGCGTAACAATCGTGCCGGTACAATGTCTTTCCGCCTGTTCGCAGGGGGCCGCCGTGGCGCTTTCTGCGCCGGGCAAATGGTCCTATGTCTATGGCCGCCTGACCAAGGAAGACGCCGCCGACATCCTTGCCGGTGCCGCCGCCTATGCCGCCACCCAAGACGGGCTGGTGCCATGGCGCGAACGTCCGGTTATCTTTCGCAAGCAGAGCCTTGCGCGTATCCCCCCTTTGACCCTGCCGCAGGAGCCTTCCTCATGAGCGATCTCGCCAAAATTCCCGTTACCGTCATCACCGGTTTTCTCGGCGCGGGCAAGACCACGTTGATCCGCCACCTGATGACCAATACAGGCAGGCGCCGCCTTGCCGTGTTGGTCAATGAGTTCGGCACCGTGGGTGTGGATGGCGACATCCTGAAATCCTGCGCCATCGAGGATTGCCCAGCCGAGAACATCGTCGAACTGGCCAATGGCTGTATCTGTTGCACCGTGGCCGATGATTTCATCCCCACCATCGAAGCGCTGATGGCCCTGCCCACGCGCCCCGACCACATCCTGATCGAAACCTCCGGGCTGGCCCTGCCGAAACCGCTGCTGAAAGCATTCGACTGGCCCGCGATCCGGTCCAAAATCACCGTCGACGGCGTCATCGCGCTGGCCGATGCCGAGGCCGTGGCCGCGGGTACCTTCGCCGCCGATGTCGCCGCCGTAGATGCGCAGCGTCTGGCCGATGACAGCCTCGACCACGAAACCCCGCTGTCAGAGGTGTTCGAAGATCAGATCTCCTGCGCCGATATCATCTTGATGTCCAAGGCCGATCTGGCCGGTCCAGAAGGGCTCGCCAAGGCACGCAAGGTGATCGAAGACGAAAGCCCGCGCGAGATCCCGATCCTTGAGATGACCGAAGGCGTGATTGATCCCAAGGTCGTGCTGGGCCTCAACGCCGCTGCCGAAGACGACCTCGCTGCGCGCCCCTCGCACCATGATGGCCACGACGATCACGAGCATGACGATTTCGAAACCGTGGTGATCCCGATGCCGGAAGTGGTGGATGTGGATGCGCTGGTCGCCTCAATCGAGCGTCTCGCGCGCGAGCAGAACATTCTGCGCGTGAAGGGCTATGTCGCGGTCGAGGGCAAACCGATGCGTCTGTTGGTGCAGGCCGTGGGTGCGCGGGTGCGCCAGCAGTTCGACCGCCCTTGGGGCGGTGATCCGCGCGCCGGGCATTTGGTGGTCATCGCCGAACATGACGACATCAACCTCGCCGCGATCCGCGACGTATTGGGAGCCTAACCGCGCATGCATGTCGTCTTTCGCGAAAGCCACGGGTTGGAGGATACCGACACCCCCTATGATCCGGGTCAAACGCCCGCCGATCTGGTGGTGCTGTCGTTTTCCGACAGTGACCTTGGCGCTTTCGCGGCAGGCTGGCATCGCGGCGGCGGCAAGGAGGGCAAGCTTCCCACCTTGCGGCTGTGCAACCTTGTGGCGTTGCGGCACCCTGCGTCGGTCGACAACTACATCGAACAGACGTTGACCGGGGCCAAGGGCATCCTGATCCGCCTCATCGGGGGCGAGAACTATTGGCCCTACGGCATCATGCAGGTCCAAGATTTCGCCCGCCGCAATGACATCGCGCTGGCCGTGTTGCCTGCCGATGGGCGCGAGGATCCGGGGCTGGACGCCCATTCGACTTTGCCGGTTTCCACGCTTCGCCGTCTTGCGCATCTCTGTGACGCGGGCGGCCCGGTCGCGGCACAGGCCGCACTGGCGCAGATGGCACTGGCGGCGGGGTTCTATGCCGGGCCGGTGATGGGCGCCAAAACGGTGCCTGATTGTGGCTATTACGACCCCGATCAGGGCGTGGTCACCTTTGCCGATGCGGCAGGCGATACCGTCGCTGTCACCTTCTACCGCAGCTACCTTCTCGCCGCCGATACCGCGCCCGTCGATGCACTGATCCGCGCGTTGCGTGCCGCAGGGCTGAATGCCATCGGGCTGTTTGTGCCATCGCTGAAATCCGATCCCGCGCGGGCCTTTTTGGGCGACGCGCTCGCCGCGATGAACCCCGTTTCCATCGTCAACGCCACCGCCTTTTCGGGGCGCGGGGATGACGGCAGCTCCCCGCTCGACGCGCCGGGATGCCCGGTTTTCCAAGTGGCGCTTTCGACCGCGCGGCGGCGTGATTGGGACGAAAGCGAGCGCGGCCTTTCCCCCGCCGATCTGGCCATGCATGTGGTCCTGCCCGAGGTGGATGGCCGTATTTTCACCGGCGTTGTCAGCTTCAAAAGCCCAGAAAAACGCGACCCCGATCTGCAATATTCCCGCTTTGCCCACCGCGCCGAAGATGCCCGCATCGCAGCGGTCGTAGAGCGCGTGCTGGGCTGGCAACGGCTTGCGCAGGCTCCGGCGGACAGGCGCAAACTGGCGCTGGTGCTCTCGACCTATCCGGGGCGGGACGATCAACTGGCCCACGCGGTCGGCCTTGATGCGCTGGCCAGCGTCGAAGACATGCTGATGCGGCTGGCGGGCGAGGGCTATAGCGTCACGCCGCAGATCGGTTTTGGCCGGAGCCTGACCGAACAGCGCATTTCGTGGCCGCTTGCCGACTACCACGCCGCCTTGGCCAGCCTGCCACAGACGCTGCGCGATGACCTTCGCGACGCATGGGGCGCGGTTGAGGATGATCCGCTGGTTCAAGATGGCGCGTTCCACTTCGCCGCGCAAACCTGCGGCAACGCGCTGGTCGCGCTGCAACCGGAACGCGGCGATCTGCAAGACCGCGAAGACAGCTATCACGACCTCGCTCGCACCCCGCGGCATTCCTATGTGGCCTTCTACCTCTGGCTGCGCGCGCAGGGGCATCACGCGCTGGTGCACATCGGCGCGCATGGCACGCTGGAATGGCTGCCGGGCAAGGCTGTGGCCCTGTCGGACGACTGCTGGCCCGAGGCGCTGACCGGCGATCTGCCGGTGATCTATCCGTTTATCGTCAATGATCCGGGCGAAGCAGCACAGGCCAAGCGGCGCATCGGCGCGGTGACCTTGGGCCATCTTCCACCCCCGTTGAAAGACAGCGAAACGCCCGAGGGGCTGTTGCGTCTGGAACGGCTGCTCGATGAATATTCTACCGCCGATGGGCTCGACCCCGCGCGCCGCGACCGGCTGGTCGACACGATCCGCGCCGAGGCGCAGGCGGCGGGGGTCGAAGATGACCTTGGCCTCGATGCTGCCAGTTCCTCGGCCGAGGCGCTGACCCGGATCGACGCCTTCGTCTGCGACATCAAGGAAAGCCAATACGGCGATGGCCTCCACATCTTTGGCGCGGGCGAAGGCGAATGGGATGGGCTGCTGACCGCGCTTGCGGGGCGGCGCGTCACTGCTGGTCCTTCCGGCTCCCCCTATCGCGGGCGCTCGGATGTGCTGCCCACGGGGCGCAACCTCTATGCCGTCGATCCGCGCGGCGTGCCCAGCCGGGCCGCCCATGCGCAGGGCGTGAAACTGGCCGAAGAACTGCTCAGGCGGCATCTGCAAGACAACGGCGACTGGCCGCGCGGGCTGGTGATTGATCTTTGGGGGTCGGCCACCATGCGCACGGCGGGCGAAGAGGTCGCTATGGCCATGCATCTCGCCGGTCTTGCGCCGAAATGGGACGAAGGCAGCGAGCGGGTGTCGGGCTTTGAGGTACTGCCACTGACCCTGCTGGACCGTCCGCGCATTGACGTGACGCTGCGCATCTCGGGCCTGTTCCGGGATGTGTTTCCGGGGCTCGGGCAGATCTTCGAGGCAGGCGCCGCAGCATTGGCCGAGCGCGAAGAAGCGCCCGATATGAACCCCTACCTCACCCGCACGCCGCGCGTCTTTGGCCCCAAGCCGGGCCTTTACGGCGTGAACATGGAAGCGGCTCTGCAAGACTACTCGGACGCAGGTCGCGCCGCGGCGGGGGAGGCGTGGCTGAGCGGCTCCGAATGGGCGATCAACGCCCAAGGCGAAGCGCATCAGGACCGCGCCGCGCTGGAGGCGCAGTTGCACCGCGCCGATGGTTTTGCCCATGTGCAGGACTTGGCCGAAAGCGATATCCTGCTCGCGTCGGACTATGCCAGCCACGAAGGCGGCTTTGCCGCCGCGATGGCGCATCTGGGCGCGCAGAAACCGGCGATGTACCACCTTGATCACACCCGCGCAGGCAGCCCCCGTGCGCGGTCCATGCCCGAAGAGATCGCCCGTGTCGTGCGCGCCCGCGCCGCCAACCCCGGCTGGGCCAGCGGCATGATGCGCCACGGTTTTCGCGGCGCGGCAGAGGTGGCGGCGACGCTCGACAACCTCGCCGCCTTTGCGCATCTGACCCGCGAGGTGCCTGCGCATCTCTTTGATCTCTATTTCGACGCCACACTGGGGCGCGATGATCTGGTGGCCTTTATGGAGGCCGAAAACCCTGCCGCGCTGCAGGCCATGCGCGACCGTTTTGCGGCGCTTCGGGACGCGGGCCTTTGGGTGACGCGCCGCAATTCGATCTCGGCCACTTTGGACGGGGTGGAGTGAGCACGGCCCCCGTCATCAAGGGCTGGTGCCCCGGCGCGCTGCGGCCAATGCTGTCGGGCGATGGGCTGGTGGTCCGCCTCCGGGTGCCGCAGGGGCGGTTGACCCCAGCCCAAGCACGTGGCGTCGCAGAACTGGCGCTGCGTTATGGCAACGGGATGCTCGACCTGTCGAACCGGGGCAATTTGCAACTGCGCGGGATTGATCCCGCACGGCATGAGGGGCTGATTGACGCGCTTCGTGGGCTGGCGCTGATCGACGCTGACGAGCACACCGAGCGACGGCGCAACCTCATGGTGACGCCCTTCTGGCAAGCGGGCGATGATACGGATCATCTGACCCAGCAACTGACCGCCGCCGCGCAGAGCCACGCGCTGCCCGATGTCTCCAGCAAATTCGGCTATGCGGTCGATGCCGGGGCGCAACCGGTGTTGCAGGCAGACCCCGCCGACATTCGCCTTGAGCGCTCGGCGGAGGGGCAGCTTTTGCTTTGTGCTGAGGGGGCGGCATTGGGCAAACCTGTTTCCCGCGATACCGCCGTGGCCGAGGCCATCGCGTTGGCCGCATGGGTTCGCGCGCAGGGGGCCACCCGCGCTGCGCGCGCTTTGGATGCAGGGGTGACCCTGCCGGCGGGTTTCGACCATCCCCGGCAAAGCGGGCTCAGCACTCCGACGCTCGGCCTCTATCCAGCAGGGGCGCTGATCGCCTGCGCCTTTGGTCAGATCGACGCAGAAACGCTCACTGCCCTTGCCAACCTCGGCCCTCTGCGCCTGACCCCTTGGCGGATGGTGCTGATCGAAGGTGCCACCGAACTCCCCGACTTGCCTAGCCTTATCACCGATGCCGCCGACCCGCTCTTGCGCGTTGTCGCCTGTATCGGCGCGCCCGGTTGCGCACAGGGCCGGGGCGAGACGCGCGCGCTGGCACGGCACCTTGCTGCCGTGGTGCCAAAGGGGCAACGCCTGCATGTCTCGGGCTGCGCCAAAGGCTGCGCCGCGCCGCACGCCACGGACCTCACCCTGACCGCCACCGCGCCGGGCCAATATGACCTTATCCGCAACGGCCACGCCGATGCGGCCCCTGATCTGCGCGGGCTAACCCCCGCCGCCATCGCCTCTTACCTTAGAAAGTCCGCCGATGCCCCATAGCTATATCACCGACGGTGCCGAGATTTACCGCCAGTCCTTTGCCACCATCCGCGCCGAAGCGGCGCTAGCGCGTTTCACCCCCGAAGAAGAGATCGTCGCCGTGCGCATGATCCACGCCGCGGGCATGGTCGGGCTGGAGGAACACATCCGCTTTTCCGAAGGCATGGCCGTGGCCGCGCGGGCGGCGCTGGAGGACGGCGCGCCGATCCTCTGCGACGCCTACATGGTCAGCGAAGGCATCACCCGCAAACGCCTGCCACGCGAGAATGAGGTGATCTGCACCCTGCGCGACCCCTCAGTGCCGGATTTGGCCGCCGAGATGAGCAACACCCGCTCCGCCGCCGCGCTGGAACTGTGGCGGCCGCATCTGCAAGGCGCGGTGGTGGCCATCGGCAATGCGCCGACGGCGCTGTTTCACCTGCTCAACATGCTAGAAGACCCCGACTGCCCGCGCCCGGCGGCAATCATCGGCTGCCCGGTGGGCTTCATCGGCGCGGCGGAATCAAAAGAGGCGCTGATGCAGGATCTGCCAGTGCCCTCGATGATCGTGCAGGGGCGTTTGGGCGGCTCGGCGATCACCGTGGCGGCGGTGAACGCGCTGGCAAGCAGGGTGGAATGAAGATGGGCAAGGTTATCTGCGCGGGCCTCGGCCCCGGCGATCCGGAACTGATGAGCGTGAAATCCGACCGTGCCATTCGCGGCGCGCGGCATTTGGCGTATTTCCGCAAGAAAGGCCGCGCGGGGCAGGCGCGCCGCATCGTCGAAGGGATGCTCCGCGACGACGTAGTGGAATATGCGATGGAATATCCCGTGACCACGGAGCTGCGGTTCGATTCGCCCGAGTATCGCGCCCAGATGGTCACCTTTTACGAGGAATGGGCGGACCGGCTCGAAGCACTGGCGCAGGATCACGAAGTGGTCGTGCTGTGTGAGGGCGATCCCTTCTTCTACGGCTCCTTCATGCACCTGCACACCCGGCTTCAGGGCCGCGCCGAGGTCGAGGTGCTGCCCGCGATCCCCGGTATGGTGGGCTGCTGGAACGCGCTGGATACGCCCTTCACTTGGGGTGATGACGTGATGACTGTGCTGATGGGCACTTTGCCTGAGGCCGAATTGACTGAGCATATGAAACGCGCCGATGCGCTGGTGGTGATGAAGACGGGCCGCAACCTGCCAACTGTGCGCCGAGCACTCGCGGCGGCGGGCAAGCTGGACGACGCATGGCTGGTGGAGCGTGGCACCATGCCGGATCAGCGGGTGGCGAAACTCTCCGAAGTGGCCGACGACGATTGCCCCTATTTCGCGATCGTCTTGGTCCATGGCCAAGGCCGCAGGCCGGAGGCAGACACATGAGCGGCATCCTTCATATCGCGGGCCTCGGCCCCGGTGACGACGCGCTTGTGACGCCAGAGGTGACTGAGGCGCTGGCGCAGGCCACTGACGTTATCGGCTATATCCCCTACGTCGCCCGCGTCGCCCCGCGCGACGGGCTGACGCTGCATCCCACGGACAACCGGGTGGAGCTGGACCGCGCGACCCATGCGCTGCAATTGGCTCAGGCGGGCGCACGAGTGGTGGTGGTGTCTTCGGGTGATCCGGGCGTTTTCGCCATGGCCTCGGCGGTGTTCGAGGCGGTTGAGCGGGATCCGGCGTTCGAGAGTGTCGACATCCGCGTGCTTCCCGGCATTACAGCAATGCTGGCGGCGGCGGCACGCCTTGGCGCGCCCTTGGGTCATGATTTCTGTGCGATCAACCTCAGTGATAATCTTAAGCCTTGGACGATGGTCGAGCACCGTCTGCGGATGGCCGCGCGGGCGGATTTCGCCATGGCCTTCTACAACCCACGCAGCAAGTCGCGGCCCCATCAGTTTGCCGAAGTGCTGGACATTCTGCGCGCCGAATGCGGGCCGGATCGGCTGATCACCTTTGCTCGCGCCGTTACCACACCCGACGAGGCGTTCAACACCGTCACATTGGGCGAGGCCACACCGGAAATGGCGGATATGCGCACCGTGGTAATCGTCGGCAATTCAGCGACGCGCCGGGTTGGGCGCTATGTCTATACGCCGCGCAGCGCGGTATGATGTAGCCAATGCATCACCTCGGTCACATCATTGGCGGCCACCTCGCCCGGCAGGACGGGCCGGTCGGCCAGGATCACCGGCAGGCCAAGCGCGCGGGCGGCATCCAGCTTGGCCCGCGCGCCGCTGCCGCCGGCGTTTTTGGCGACCACATGGGTGATCGCATGGGTCTGCATCAGCGCGGTGTCGCCCGCCACGTCGAACGGACCCCGCGCCAGCACGACCGTTGCCCGTGGCAGCGGCAGCGGGTCGCACGGCGGATCGACGAGGCGCAGCAGGTAGCGGTGCTGCGGTTTCGCGGCAAAAAGCGCCAGTTGCTGCTTGCCGATGGCCAGAAACACCCGCGCCGGGCTGTCGGGCAGGGCGGCGGGCAGATCGGTGATGTCGGGTACAAAGGTCCAATCGTCGCCCTCCTGCGGCTCCCACGCGGGGCGCTCGAACCGCACCAGCGGCAGGTCTTGTCGGGCGCAGGCGACAAAGGCATTGTTGCTCATCCCTGCGGCAAAGGGATGGGTGGCGTCGACGACATGTGTGATCGCCTCGGCCTTGAGGTAGGCCACCAGCCCGGCCACGCCGCCAAACCCGCCGACGCGGGTGGGCAGGGGCTGGGCCACGGGGCTGTCGGTGCGCCCGGCATAGGAAAACACCGCGTCGATCTCGGCTTTGACCAAGGCGCGCGCCAGGGCGCTGGCTTCGGTGGTGCCACCCAAAAGAAGGACGCGCATAATGGGTGACCCTTGGCTCAGCATCATCGGAATGCCCGACGATAGCGCGGATGCCTTGCCCCCGGCAAGCCGCGCGGCGCTGGCTGGAGCCGAGGTGATCTTTGGCGGGCCGCGTCACTTGGAACGGGCAAGCGCAGGCACGCGCGGGCGGGCTTGGCCGGTGCCTTTCTCAGTTAAGCCGGTGCTGGCCGAGCGCGGCAAGCGGGTGGCGATGCTGGTGTCGGGCGATCCTTTCTGGTTTGGCGCGGGCGGCAGCATCGTCGGTGCGCTGGACCCGAGCGAATGGCGCAGCCTGCCCGCGCCCTCGACATTCTCGCTGGTGGCCAATGCGCTTGGCTGGCGGCTTGAGGAGGTCACTTGCCACGGGCTACACGCGGCACCGCTGGCGCAATTGCGCGCTGCGTTGCGTCCCAAGGGGCGGATGATTTGCCTGCTACGTGATGGGGATGCGCCTGCAGCACTGGCGCGGTTTCTCTGCGAACAGGGCGCAGGTACGGCGCAGATGCATGTGGCCGAACGGCTTGGCGGCTCTGACGCGCGGCTGCGCGCGGTGCAGGCCGATGGGTATGATCTGACGGATGTGCAGGCGCCCGTGGCCGTTGGGGTGGACCTGCCCGACGGCATCGGCCTACCGCGCGCGCCCGGCCTGCCGGATGACAGCTTTGCCAGCGATGGGCAAATTACCAAAGCGCCGGTGCGGGCGCTGACGCTGTCGGCGCTCGCCCCCCGGCAAGGCGACTTGCTGTGGGACATCGGCGCAGGCAGCGGCTCGGTCTCGGTCGAATTCTGCCTCGCCGGTGGTCGCGCCATCGCCTTTGAGCAGCACGCGGCGCGGGTGGAAAACATCACCCGCAACATCGCAGATTTCGGCCTGAACGCCCGGATGCAGGTCACCCATGGCCGCGCGCCGGAGGTTTGGGCGGGGCATCCCTTGCCTGATGTGGTCTTCGTCGGCGGCGGCGGCAACGCGGCGCTTTACGATGCCCTGCTGCCTGCGTTACCAGCAGGCACGCGGCTGGTCGCCAATGGGGTGACGCTGGAAACCGAGGCGCTCTTGGCGCAGCTTCACGCGGCGCATGGGGGCAGTCTTTTGCGGATCGAACTGGCGCAGGCCGCCCCGCTTGGCACGATGCGCGGCTGGCAGCCCCTGCGGCCCGTAGTACAATGGAGCGTGACACTATGAGGATGGCCGGGATCGGATTTCGGGGCGCGGCAAGCGTGGCGTCATTGCGCGATGCGCTGGCACGGGCAAACCCCGACGGCCTTAAGATTGACGCGCTGGTGACCGAGGCGGCAAAGGCGCGCGCGACCGTGTTTCGCGACTTTGCCCAAGAACTCGGCGTGCCGGGGCTGGGCATCACCACCGAGGATTTGGCCCGCATGATAACCCCCACGCAATCGGCCCGGATCGAAGACCGCTTCGGCACCGGGTCACTCTCGGAAGCCGCCGCATTGGCCGCCGCCGGACCGGGAGCCGTATTGGTTGCCGAGCGCGTCGTTTCAGGCGATGCCATGGCCACAGCGGCGATTGCCGAGACGAAAGGAAAAACACCGTGACTGTACATTTTATCGGAGCGGGGCCGGGGGCGGCGGATCTTATCACCCTGCGCGGACGCGACCTGATCGCGGCCTGCCCGGTCTGCCTTTACGCCGGATCGCTGGTGCCCGAAGCGCTGCTAAGCCATTGCCCCGAAGGCGCGCGGATCGTCAACACCGCGCGGCTGTCGCTGGACGACATCATGGAAGAGATCGCCGCCGCCGATGCCGCAGGGCATGACGTGGCGCGGCTGCATTCTGGCGATCTGTCGGTCTGGTCCGCGATGGGCGAACAGTTGCGCCGCCTGCGCGAGATGGGCATCGCCTATGACGTGACGCCGGGGGTGCCATCCTTTGCTGCCGCCGCTGCCGAGCTCGGCGCCGAACTGACCCTGCCGGGCGTGGCGCAATCGGTCATCCTCACCCGCACCTCGGGACGCGCCACCGCGATGCCCGAAGGGGAAACGCTCGCCAATTTTGCCCGCACCGGGGCGACGCTGGCCATCCATCTGTCGGTCCATGTGCTGGACAAGGTCGTCGAAGACCTGACCCCGCATTACGGGGCCGATTGCCCGGTCGCCGTGGTCTGGCGCGCAAGCTGGCCCGATCAACGCATCGTCAAGGCGACGCTTTCGACCCTGCGCACCGAAGTGGGCGAGGAGATGGCCCGTACCGCGCTGATCCTCGTGGGCCATGCCCTTGGCGCTGAGGATTTCGGCGAAAGCCGTCTTTATGCTGCCGACTATGACCGCCGCTTCCGCCCCGTCGGGGCCGAGCCGCGTTTCCCGGAGACCTCATCATGATCCCCCCCGGCCTACTGATTTCCGCCCCCGCTTCCGGCACGGGCAAGACGACCTTGATGCTCGGCCTGCTGGCCGCGCTGCGTGCCGAAGGTGTCGCGGTGCAGCCGTTCAAGAGCGGACCGGACTACATCGATCCGGCCTTTCACACGGCGGCCTCGGGTCGGGCGTCTTTCAACCTCGACAGTTGGTCGATGGACCGCGCGCGGATTGAAGGGCTGGTCGGCAATGCCGATGGCGCTGAATTGATCCTCGGCGAAGGATCGATGGGGCTGTTTGACGGTGTGGCCAAGCCCGGCGCCTGTGGCAATGGCGCCAGCGCCGATGTCGCGGCGCTGATGGGCTGGCCGGTGGTGCTGGTGCTCGACGTGTCGGGTGCGGCGCAGTCGGTCGCGGCCACGGCGCTTGGCTTTCGCGAGATGCGGCCTGATGTAGAATTGGCAGGCGTGGTCATGAACCGCGTCGCCTCCCCCCGGCATGAGACCTTGGTCCGCGCTGGCATGGAGGCTGTGGGCATCAAGGTTTTCGGTGCTCTGCCGCGCCGGGTTGAGATCGAAATGCCCGAGCGTCACCTCGGGCTGGTGCAGGCGGGAGAGCAGGAAAACCTGCCCGATCTACTGGGGCAGGCGGCAGCCTTCGTCGCGGCCCATGTCGATATCCCGGCGCTTCGGGCCGCCGCGCGGGGCACCTTGCAGAACCCGCCCGCGCCCGCACAGATCACCCCGCCCGGACAGCGCATTGCGCTGGCGCAGGACAACGCTTTTGCCTTCGTCTATCCGCATCTGCTGGCCGGTTGGCGCGCGGCGAGGGCAGAGATTTTGCCCTTCTCCCCGCTGGCGGATGAAGCCCCCGACGACAGCGCCGACTGCTGCTGGCTGCCGGGCGGCTACCCTGAACTCCACGCAGGCAAACTCGCCGCCGCTGCGCATTTTCGCAAAGGGCTGCGCGATTTTGCCGAAACCCGCCCCGTGCACGGCGAATGCGGGGGCTATATGGCGATGGGTGCAGGTATCATCGACAAAGAAGGGGCGCGGCACGAGATGGCAGGGCTTCTGGGGTTGGAGACCTCTTTCGCCAAGCGCAAGATGCATCTGGGTTACCGTCAGGCCGATCTTAACGCGCCGATCCCCGGCCATTCCGCACGGGCGGAGTTGCGGGGCCATGAGTTCCACTATGCCACGATCCTTGCAGAACCCGACGCGCCGTTGGCCCGGATCACCGATGCCAATGACCTTGAGGTGCCCGAGACTGGTTCGGTGCGTGAGTTCGCGGGCGGCGGGCGCGCCACGGGGACGTTCTTTCACATGATTGCGGCGCTGTGATGGGGGGCTTCGTTTCCTTCGTTTCCTCCGGGCCGGGCGATCCGGACCTGCTGACCGTCAAGGCCGTGGCGCGGTTGCAAGCGGCTGATGTGGTGCTGTTTGATGATTTGAGCGCAGGCCCGATCTTGGAGCACGCGCGGCCCGATGCGGACCTCATTGGCGTGGGCAAACGGGCCGGGCGCGCCTCGCCCAAGCAAGACCATGTGAGCCGGGTCTTGGTCGATCATGCACGGGCCGGGTTGAACGTTGTACGGTTGAAGTCCGGTGACAGCGGCATGTTCGGGCGGCTGGAAGAAGAAATCATCGCGCTGCGGGCAGCGGATATTCCTTTTGAGATCGTGCCGGGCGTGACCGCCGCCTCCGCCGCCGCCGCGACCGCAGGCATCCCGCTGACCCGCCGCATGACGGCGCGGCGGGTGCAATTCATTACCGGCGCAGATGTGACTGGCGAACTGCCGAGTGATGTGAACATGGCCGCCTTGGCCGATCCGATGGCGACCACCGTGGTCTATATGGGCAAACGCACCTTTGCCGGGCTTGCCGCGCGGCTGATCGAACACGGGTTGCCCGGCACCACGCCCGCGCTGCTGGCCGAGGCGGTTTCGACTCCGGCGGAGAAGGTGCAGCGCTTTACCATCGAAACTCTGGCGCGCCATCTGGAGACTGCCAGCAGCACCACGCCCGCGCTGATCTTTTACGGGCCTTTGGCCGAGTTCGAGGCGTGAAGGCTTTCGTCTGCACCTCCTGCACCGCCGATGGTGGTTTTCTGGACGTGGTGCGCGCCGGATTGCCTGATGTGGAGATCGAGGGCATCGACTGTATGTCAGGTTGCACCCGGGCGCAGACGGTTGCCTTTCGCGCGCCGGGCAAGGTGGCCTATCTGTTCGGAGAGATCACGGAAGCGGACATGGATGATCTGCGCCGTTTCGTGACGCTCTATGCCGCCTCTTCTGATGGGAAATTCTCCGACGCGCGGGTGCTCGGCGGGCTGCGTTTGAAGGCAATCGCGAGGATACCGGGATGACTGATCTGGAACTGACATTGATCGGCATCGGCACCGGCAACCCTGAGCATCTGACGCTGCAAGCGATCCGGGCGATGAACGCGCAAGACCTGATCCTGATCCCGCAAAAGGGGGCGGGCAAGGACGATTTGGCAGGTCTCCGGCGCAGTATCTGCGACGAGGTGCTGACCAATGAGGCGGTGCAGATCGTCGGCTTCGACCTACCCGTGCGTGACCCCGCGATTGAGGAGTATCGCGCCCGCGTCGACCAGTGGCATGACGCGATCGCGGATGCCTGGCGCGCGGCAATAGCGCAGCATCCAACGGCGCGGCGGGTGGCGCTGCTGGTCTGGGGCGATCCGTCGCTCTATGACAGCACCCTGCGCATCGCCGCGCGGCTGGATCCTGCACCGCGCATGACGGTGATCCCCGGCATCACCTCGCTGCAAGGGCTGACCGCGTCTCATGCGATCCCGCTCAATGAAATCGGTGCGCCCTTCATGGTGACAACCGGGCGGCAGCTGCGCGACCACGGCTGGCCCGAGGGGGTCGATACGCTGGTGATCATGCTTGATGGGGATTGCGCTTTTCAGACGCTGGACCCAGCGGGTGTGGAGATCTGGTGGGGGGCCTATGTCGGCATGACTGAAGAGATCATCCGCCATGGCCCACTGGCCGAGGTGACTGAAGATATCATCGCCACGCGTGCCGCGGCCCGTGCGGCGCATGGCTGGATCATGGATATCTATCTGCTGCGGCGGAGTTAAGGCTCAGGTATTCGGGTCAACCTTGCCGCGCATTGCCTTAACCTCGCCACGCACCTTCTTGGCCTTAAGGCGGCGTTTCTTTGACCCCAGCGTTGGGCGGGTCGCGATGCGGCGTTTCGGTGGGGTGAGGGCGGTGCGGATCAGCTCGGCCAGCCGCTCGCGGACCAATTCGCGGTTGCGCGCCTGACTGCGGGTTTCGTCACATTGCAACACCAGCGCGCCTTCGGTGGTCCAGCGCCGCCCGGCCAAACGGCGCAGACGGTTCTTGACCGGCTGCGGCAGGGAGGGCGAGGTGGCGGCCTCGAACCGCAATTCCACCGCCGAGGAGACCTTGTTCACATTCTGCCCGCCGGGGCCGGAGGCGCGCATGAAGCTTTCGGTCAGCTCCCAGTCGTGAATGGCGATGTCATCGTTGATGTGCAGCATGGGCTCTCCTTGCCCGGTAACATGCCAGTCTGCGCCGTGAGGGTGAAGGGGGAATGCGAAATGGGCCGCCCCTTGCGGAACGGCCCAATCGAATGGTTTCAGGAGGGGGATCGGTTAGACCGATGTCCACCAGGTGGTTGCACTGCCAGGGGCTGCCCTAGCAGGAAACCCCGCTGGTTGTTCCGACACCTCGCTCCAATACCTTTCTTGACACTGGATCACCTCCTTTACATTTGTTGAACTCACCCTGAGCGTTGCACAGGTTTTGAAATTCGCAAAGCGTTTTTTTGGACGGTGCGGCGGCAAGGGGGCGGGCCCCCCTGCGCCGGTATCAAGCGCGGGCGGTCAGCCGAGCGGTCAGCAGCCGGAAGGGGATCAGCGCGATCAGCGCGATGGCCAGTTTCACCGACCAATCCGCCACGGCGAGCGAGACCCAAAGCGGCGCGAGCGGGCCTGCGCCCAACAGTGGCAAAGCTTCGGTCGCCCAAGCGACATCGGTCGCGGGGTGGATGAACGACAGGCTGGCCGAGAACGCGATGGAGAAAAACAGCGCCGTGTCGATCGCGCTGCTGATCAGCGTGCTGATCAAAGGCGCGCGCCACCATGCGCCATCGCGAAAACGGTTAAAGATCGTCACGTCCAACAGCTGCGCCACGAGGAAGGCCGAGCCCGAGGCGATCGCGATGCGGACCGTCACCAGCGGACCGAATTCGCCCATGATCTGTGTCCCAATCAGCGAGCAGATCAACCCGACGACAAACCCCACCAACACGACCCGGCGCGCGGCAGAGGCACCGTAAAGGCGGTTCATCACATCGGTGACGAGGAAAGCCAGCGGATAGGTGAAAGCGCCCCAGGTCAGCCATTGGCCGAATAGAAACTGAACAAGGATATTTGAGGCCACGACGATGGCGGCCATGGCAAGAATGCCGGGAAGATAGGTGCGTGTCATATGTGGACCGTTTTGTGCAAGGGTGCGGCGACTTGGCCTGCGGGGATCGCAGACGGAACGGTCTTTAGCCCTCGACACCCGGTTTGGCAAGGATCAGCTCTACCACCTCATTGCGCTGCATGACGAAGAAGTTGTCGTCCGACAGCAGAGTCAGCCGGGTTTGTCCCGCCGCGTCCTGCCAAGTGCTGAGCGCTTCGAGGTTGTCGTATTGACCGGGGCCGGAGGTCAGCAAGGTTACCTCCCCAAGCCCCGGCGCGGTCAAATCAAAGCTGCGGATGCGGCTGCGAAAGCCCAATGGCGTGATCGTCCGCTCTAGCAGATAGAGCGTGCCATCCTCGGCAAAGTCCGCGTCTACCGGCAAGAACGGCCCTTGGCGCGGGATCTTCGCGGCGATTGTCCATGCGGTGCCATCAAAGGCATAAAGCGGGATGGGACCCGATATGGGGCCGCCGCCTTCGGGGGCTGCAAAGAGCCGTCCATCGGGATGAGCGGCCAATGTCTCCATCCCCGCGTTAGGCTCGAACTTGGCAAAGTCGTCATGTCTGGGCAGCGGGGAGGTGACCCCGCTTTCAGGCGCAAGCCGAGCGACGTGGTGATCGTGTTCGAACGAGATGTAGAGTTGCCCAGTGTCGTCAAGCGCCAGCGCTTCGGCATCGCGCATTTGACCGCGCAGGGCTTTGCCATCGGCCCCTTTGAGCGGGGCGTTTTCCTCAAGCTCAAGGGCCACCAAACGGCCCGCCTCGCGAACCATGCGCGCCTGCACGACGCGGCCCCGGTCCGAGACCGCCGTCAGGCGGGTGCCATCGGCGTTGACCTCGACCCCCGAAAAGCCGCCGAACCACGGGGCCGGGTGGCTCCATGTCAGCACGCTGTCGACCTGCACCACCGGCTCTGTCTGCGCGGCGGGGGCCACGCAGGCAATGAGCAGGAAGAACGGGAGGCAGGCGCGGATCAGTTTGCGTTCAAAACGGCGTTGCATTGGGCAGGCAGGTCCGCAAGCAGGATGTCGCGCTTGGGCTTGGGTTTCGTTTTGGGGGCCGTTGGATCGGGCTTTGGTGGGTTCAGAATATTGGCCTGCCACTGCCGCGCATCGGCGCAGCCGTCACCTGGCGGGGGCGGGGCCTGATCCACACAGCCGCGCGCGCCTGTTGGGCAGGCGATGCGGACGTGGAAATGATAGTGATGCCCGTACCAAGGCCGGATTTTGCGCAGATAGCTGCGGTCGCCTTTCTCATCGGCGCACATCTGCACCTTGGCGCCGGGGAAGACGAAGATACGCGCGGTGCGGGGGTCTTGGGCCGCGGCCTTGACCACCTCGTGATGCGCGGGCGTCCAAGAGGAATTCACATAGGCCCCACTCGCCCGGCGCATGGAGATCGACGAGATGTTCTCGCGCTGCGCCCGGCTGAGGTTCAGCGACTTTGGCGGCAACATCCAGATATCGGCATCCAGCCCGATCTGGTGGCTGGCGTGACCGGTCAGCATCGGCCCCCCGCGCGGCTGGCTCATATCGCCGACATAGATGCCTTCCCAACCCGGCTGCTGCGCGGCCTTGCGGCTGAGTTTCTTGACCATGTCGACCATCTCGGGATGGGCCCAGTTGCGGTTGCGCGACAGGCGCATGGCCTGCCAAGTCGGACCCGTCTCGGGCAATTGCTCGGCCCCGGCGAGGCACCCTTTGGAGTAGCTGCCGAAAGCCGCCGAGGATTGCGTAGAGGCAAAGCTCTTGGCCCCGAAAAGCTGCTTGGCCGCGACTGTGCTCAAGGCGCCGCCCGAAGAACCGATGGTCGGCAGGGCGACTTTCTCACCGCTGATGTCGGTTTCGGTCCGGTCGCCCCCGCAAGACGCCAGCGCAAAGGCCAGTGCCACGGAGGTCAGGGTGCGAAGCAGCGTCATGTGGCGAAATCTCCCTTGGGTTTGACCCACGCTAACAGGATCAAACCGACGATGAAAAGCCCCACGACGGGGGTGATGCCCAGCCGTTGGCTGCCGGTGAGGTCACTGGCCAAGGCAATCAGCGCCGGGGCGAGGAACGAGGTCGCCTTGCCCGACAGCGCGTAAAGGCCAAAAGCCTCGGTCATACGCTCGGGGTTTCCTTGTCGTGTCAGCATGTTACGCGAGGATGCCTGTAGCGCACCGCCCGCCGCCCCGATAGAGGCACCAGCGACGTAGAAGAGGATATCCGGCAGGGCAGACCCCTCAGGCAAAGAAACGCCCATGACAGAATTCGGCCCCAACGAGATGATCAAACAGGCAGTCGCCACAAGGATGATGCAGCAGGCCACGATCACCGGCATCGGCCCGATGCGCCGGTCGATCCGCCCGCCCAGCACGCAGAACACCGCGCCCGAGATAGCGGCAAGGATGCCAAAGATGCCGATCTCTTGAATCGACCAATCCAGCACGCCAAGCGCATAGACCCCGCCGAAGGTATACATGCCATTCAGCGCGTCACGGTAGAACATCGAAGAGCCGAGATAGGCCAGCAGCGAGGGATGCTTTGGCAGGCCCCGTAGGGTGCGCGCCAGATCCGACAGACCCGCACCCACGCGGTAGCGTTGCGCTCCGGGTTTCGGCGTGTCGCGCACATAGAGGAAGAAGGGGATCATGAAAACGGCGTACCAGATCGCCGCAAGCGGCCCGACAATGCGGGTGTCGGCCTTGGTCGCCGGGTCCAGCCCGAACAGCGGCGTCAGCCCCGCCATGGTGCGCCCGTTCGCACCGCTTTGAAACAGGGCGATCATCGCGATCAGCGCCAGCACCCCGCCCGCATAGCCAAAGGCCCAGCCATCGCCCGAAATGCGCCCGCGCTCATCGGGGTCGGGGTGCAACTCGGGCAGATAGGCGTTGGTAAAGATCGTGGCGAATTCCATCCCGACCAAGCCGATGCCGAAAAAGAACAATGCCCAAAGCAGAGAGAAATCCGCCGGGGCTGTCCACCACAGGGCGGCTGCGCCGATCACATACATCGCCGAAAACAGCCAGATCCATGGCATCCGACGGCCCGAGGAATCTGCCACCGCGCCCAAGATCGGCGCCAGTATGGCAATCGCGATCCCGGCCAGCGCCAGACCATAGCCCCAATAGGCCTGCGCTTGGGCTTTCGCGGCGGAAAGCTCCATCCCGCCGTCGACCAGCGCGTTGGTCGCGGTTTGGGCGAAATAGGGGCCAAAGATAAAGGTCAGCAGCAGGGTGTTGTAAGGCTGGCTGGCCCAGTCGAAAAAGTACCATCCCCAGATGCGCTTGCGCCCGCCTGTCTGTGCCATGTTGCGCCCCTTCGCGGCCTGCTCTTTTCCAAGTTAGAGCAGGGCGCGGCGCAAGGCGCAAGCGCCAGTCGTGGCGGGGTTGAAACGTTGGGCTGCCGGTCGGGTCAGGCGGAAAGGTGCGGTGCAGCTTCGGGCACGGGCGCGCCGTCTTGCATCGGCGGCCACGGGCGGTGGCTGTCGGCACGGATCCATTCGACCACCCAGCCCGGCACCTCGGGCGAAGGTTGCTGCCGCCCCATGGCGCGCAGCACCTTTTCCGGCGGGATCAACCCATTGCGATCGGTCACGGCAGAGCGGTAGAGCACATGGCTCGCGCATTCGCCGTTCTTCTTCCACATGGATTGTTCCAGATAGATGAACTTGTCATCCCAACACAGCGTCCGGCTGCGCATCTCGAACTTTTCGAACATGCGGATGCGGCGGCGGAACCGGGTGCTGGAGCCTGCGATTGTGATTGCCCATTTGTTTTGGCGAAGCAGCGTAATCAACCCGGCACGCTGCGCCATGGCAGTGCGGCCCAGATCATACAGCGACAGCGCCCGCCCGTTGTTCAGCTCCATCCAGATATCGAGGTCATGCGGCCAGCAGATGTGATGGCTGACATGGGTGTCGGTCAGGTTTTCCAGCGGCGCCTGCCGCGCGGCGACGATGACGTCTTTGGCCATGCGGATGATCGGGAACATGGGGCTTTCCTTTGTCGTGACGGTGCCGATCTGCGGCGGAAGCGCTGCGCGGTCAAGCATATACGTCGCGGCACTCTTGCCCTTTGCGGGCGGGGCGCTTAGCTGTCTTGCGTCACACCAAGGGGATATTCCATGACGTCACTGTTCCAAATCCTGATGCTGCTTTTGAACATCGTTTGGTTCATCGTCATCGCCCATGTCATCATGTCTTGGTTGATCAATTTTCAGGTGCTGAACCTGCGCCAGCCTTTGGTTGCGCAAATCTGGGACGGGCTGAACCGGATTCTAGAGCCGGTCTATAGCCGCGTGCGCAATGTGATCCCGCCGATGGGTGGTTTGGATCTGGCACCATTGATCGTGCTGATCGTCGTGGCCATCGCGCGGATCGTGCTGACAAACAACGCCGCGGCCTTCTACTGAACCGTGCCGAGCCCGGTCCGCGCGCCCATGTCGCGTGCATCTGGCCTTGTTCACGGTTTGTTAGTGTGGGAGTCTGCATAAAAAGAGCAGACAATCTTACAGGTTCTCCATGACAGGCGCTGCCACGCTTCTTCGTGATGTATTCGGTTTCGACGGGTTCCGCCCCGGCCAGCAAGAGATTGTGGAGGCCGTGACCGAGGGCGAGAACGTGCTTGCCATCATGCCCACGGGCGGCGGCAAGTCCTTATGTTTCCAACTCCCTGCGCTGATGCGCGAGGGGGTGACAGTGGTCATCAGCCCGCTCATCGCCCTGATGCGCGATCAGGTGCGCAGCCTGCAAGAAGCGGGCGTCGCGGCGGGCGCGCTGACCTCGGGCAACACGTCTGAGGAGACCGACGCGGTTTGGGAGGCGTTGGAGGCAGGCACCCTCAAACTGCTCTATATGGCGCCGGAGCGGCTGGCCGCAGGCTCGGCCATGGGCATGTTGCGGCGCGTTGGCGTCAATCTCATCGCCGTAGACGAGGCGCATTGCGTCAGCCAGTGGGGTCATGATTTCCGTCCCGATTACCTGCGCATCGGTGAATTGCGCCGCACGCTGAACGTGCCACTTGCGGCCTTCACTGCCACGGCGGATGCCGAAACGCAGGTGGAGATCGTTGAGAAACTGTTCGACGGCACGCCCCCGCGCGCCTTTCTGCGCGGGTTTGACCGGCCTAACATCCACCTCGCCTTTGCCGCCAAGAACAAGCCGCGCGATCAGATCCTGAACTTCGCCGCCGCGCGCAAGGGGCAGTCGGGCATCGTCTATTGCGGCACGCGGGCCAAGACCGAAGGGCTGGCCAAGGCGCTGCGCGATCAGGGGCAAACGGCGCTGCATTACCACGGCGGGATGGAGGCCGAAGACCGCCGCATCGCTGAGCGGCGCTTTCAGCAGGAAGACGGGCTGATCGTCTGCGCCACGGTGGCCTTTGGCATGGGGGTCGACAAGCCCGACATCCGCTGGGTCGCCCATGCGGATCTGCCCAAGTCCATTGAGGCCTATTATCAGGAGATTGGCCGCGCCGGGCGTGATGGTGCCCCGGCTGAAACCCTGACACTCTTTGGCCCCGATGACATCCGCCTGCGCCGCAGTCAGATCGACGAGGGGCTCGCCCCGCCCGAACGCCGCGCAGCGGATCATGGGCGGTTGAACGCGCTGCTCGGTTTGGCCGAAGCGCTGGAATGCCGCCGCCAGGCCTTGCTGGGCTATTTTGACGAGACCGAAATCACCTGCGGGCGCTGCGACCTCTGCGACAGCCCGGCGGATGTGTTCGATGGCACTACGGCAGTGCGCAAGGCACTCTCGGCCATGCTGCGCACCGACGAATGGTTCGGCGCGGGCCATCTCATCGACATCCTGCTGGGCAATGAGACCGAGAAGGTCCGCCAGCGCGGTCACCAATCTCTGCCGACCTATGGCGTAGGCGGCGAATACAGCCGCAATGAATGGCAGGCGGTGTTCCGGCAGATGATGGGCCATGACCTCGTGCGCCCCGATGCTGAACGCCACGGCGCGCTGCGCATGACCGATGCCGCCCTGCCGATCCTGCGCGGCGAGGCGTCGATCAACCTGCGGCGGGACACGATCAAGGCGGCAGGGGCCAATCGCCGACCTGCCGTTAAAGCGATGGTCAGCGATGAAGACGCGCCGCTGCTGTCGGCGCTCAAGGCCAAGCGCCGCGCATTGGCCGAGGCGGCGCGCGTGCCTGCCTATATCATCTTCACCGACCGCACTCTGATCGAGATGGCCGAGGCGCGCCCGCAAAACCTTGATGCCATGGCCCGTATCGGTGGCGTGGGCGCGAAAAAGCTGGAAAACTACGGCGCCGCTTTCCTTGAGGTGATCAACGGCGAGGCGCAGCCGATGCATAAGGCGCGGCGCAAGCTGGCGGGGCGCGAGGCGGGCAATGTCTATGACCAGTTGTTGCAGGTGCAGGCCGATTTGGCGCGGGGTGAACAAGGCACCGACAAGCCGCTGAGTTGCTCTGCGGCGACGCTGGCCAAGGTGGCGCAGCTGCGCAGCGCCGACAGCTCCGCGATTGAACGCCTGCTCGGCGACAAACGCGCCGAACGCTTTGGCCCCGCCTTTCTGGACGTTCTGCGCGACGCGGGCTAAATCACCCCGACACGCCCCAAGGAGACTGCCATGCTCGTCGTTATTTCCCCCGCCAAACGCCTTGATTGGGCCGAACGCGATGTCGCGGTTACCCAGCCTGATTTTCAGGAAGATGCTGTGCGGCTGGCGACCACGGCGCGTAATCTCACTTTAGGCAACCTTAAAGACCTGATGAGCCTCAGCGACGATCTGGCTCGCCTGAACCGCGATCGGTTTCAGGCGTTCGAAGCCAAGCCCGCAGCAGACACCACCCGCCCCGCCGCGCTGGCATTTGCCGGCGACACCTATCAGGGGCTGGAGGCCGCGAGCCTTGATGCGGATGAGATGACCTATGCCCAAGAGCACCTGCGCATCTTGTCGGGGCTTTACGGCGTGCTGCGCCCGCTCGACGCGATCCAAGCCTACCGGTTGGAGATGGGCAGCAAGCTGAAAACCCGCCGCGGTGGCAACCTCTATGACTACTGGCGCGACAGCCTGTCAAAGGCCCTGAACGCGCAGGCCGAGGCCACCGGCAGCGATGTTCTGGTGAACTGCGCCAGCCAAGAATACTTTGGCGCGGTCGACCTCAAAGCGCTGAAACTGCGCGTGATCACCCCGCAGTTCATGGAAGACAAAGGCGACGGCAAGGGACCAAAGATCGTTAGCTTCTTTGCCAAGAAGGCGCGCGGGGCTATGGCGCGGTATATCGTTCAGCACCGGGTGAATGATCCCGAAGGGTTGCAGGATTTCGACAGCGGCGGCTATGCCTATCAGCCCGATGCCTCGACGCCTGAGCGTCCGGTCTTTGTCCGGCCCTATCCGTCGACCTGATCTGGGGGCGGGGAGCAATGCGCGCGATCCCGCCATATGCCACCCGCCGGGCAATTGCCGCGCATGGCGAAGGGGGGTAGACCTAGCGCCATGAAATACCCGCTCGTCACCGCTGCTCTTCTTGCCTGTGCAACGCCGCTTGGCGCGCATCCGCATATCTTCGTCGATACCGGGTTCGAAGTGATCGTCGATGCCGAGGGGCGGTTGACCCATCTGCGGATCACATGGGCCTATGACGAATTCTACTCTCTCTTGGTGACCGAGGATCGCGGGCTTGATCCCGATTACGATGGCGTGTTGACCGAGGCAGAGGTGGCCTCACTCAACGGGTTCGACATGCGTTGGATCGAAGGGTTCAACGGCGATACGGTCTTGCTGGACGGGAGCGAGGAGGTCGCGCTTTCTGGGCCGCAAGAGGTGGCGACGACCTTTTCCGAAGGCCGGATCATCACCAGCCATCTGCGGGCGGTCGAGGGCGATGCGCCTGACGCGAATGGGCTGGTCATCAAACCCTACGACCCGACCTATTACACTGCCTATGAGGTGACTCAGAAGGTGACCGTGCAAGGCGATGACGCCTGTCGCGCGCGGGTCAAGATGCCAGAGATGAACGCCGATCTGCGCGAACTTCAGCAGGATCTGAGCGCCTTGGACGCGAATACCGATCCGAACGATGTCGGCCTGCCTGAAATTGGCGAAGCCTTGGCCAATGAGGTGGTGATCACATGCGACGCATCATAGCGCTGGCCGCATTGGCGACCCTGCTGGCGCTGGCGGCGCTGTGGTGGACGGGGGGCTTTAACGCGCTGGCCCATTGGGCGGCAGGGCAGCAACGCGGGTTTCAAAACAGCATCGCCAGCGGGCTGCGCGCCACGCGGGGGGGCGATACCGCGGCGTTCTGGACGGTGCTGCTGGCGTCTTTTGCCTACGGCGTGGTGCATGCGGCGGGGCCGGGGCATGGCAAGATCGTGATTGGCGGCTATGGGCTGGCGCGCTCTGTGCCCATGCTGCGGCTGTCGCTGATCGCTCTGGCCGCCTCGCTGGGTCAAGCGGTGACAGCGGTGGTCTTGGTCTATGCGGGGATCCTGCTTTTGGGCCTTGGCCGTGAGGCTCTGGTGGGCGTGACCGAAGACATCATGGCCCCGGCAAGCTACGGCGCAATTGCCCTTATCGGGCTTTGGCTGATCTGGCGCGGGCTGCGTCATGCGCGCCAAAAGAAGGTGGCGCACAGCGAAGAAGTTTGCGGCCATTGCGGTCATGCCCATGGGCCAAGCTTGGCACAGGTCCAGCAGGCGGGCAGCCTGCGCGATGCGCTGCTTTTGATTGCTGGGATCGCCATCCGTCCCTGCACCGGGGCGCTGTTCGTGCTGGTGATCACTTGGCATATGGGCATCGGCGGTGTCGGTGTTTTGGGCGCTTTTGCCATGGCCCTTGGCACCGGGTTGATCAACATCGCCACCGGGCTTGCCGCCACGGGGTTGCGGGCGGGAGTGCTTGGAGGGCTCGCCGGATCGCCGCGCTTGGCACAGGCCGCGGCGGTGGCCGAGCTGACGGCAGGGCTTATCGTCGTCACGCTTGCGGGCGGGCTGCTGCTTCGCGCGCTTTAACGGCGGCCTTCGCGCAGCCAAGCGGCGGTGATGAACAGGGCCGAAAGCAACAGCACCAGCCAGCCCGGCAGCAGCGGTGTTTGCCGCACATCGCGGGTCTCATAAGCACCACGTGGGGTCAGTCCCAGCCAACCGCGTCCGGCAGCCGGACGGCCAAGGCGCACGTCGCGCAGGCGCGGCAGCCCGTCTTCCACCCGTGCCACGCCACCGCGCAGGGTGTCGATGGCTGGGCGCAGTGCTGCGTCACTGGCAATCGTCTCAATAAACTCGCGCGGGGCAGCAGGGCCTAGGCCGATGACAGTCACCTCCTCCCCGTTTTCCAATCGGTAGAGGCCCATCTCTTCGCCCGTGAATTCAGCCTCAAAACGGCCCGGACCAGCGGGGGCGAGGGGCATTTCGGTGGTGCTGCCATCAGGGGCGGTGATGGTGACGGGGGGCACGGTTTCATCCAAGGTGCGCCGGGTGATGCGCATGGTGCGGCCTTGGGCGGTGGCGGTCAGCGCCTCCTCCTCAAGCTCGGGTTCTTTCATCATCCAATGCGCCAAACGGCGCAGCAGTTCCAACTGCGGGCCGCCGCCCTCATAGCCCCGGTTCCACAGCCACGCATGATCTGAGGCCAGCAGCGCCACGCGGCCCTCGTCGACGCGGTCAAGCACCAGCAGTGGGCGGTCGTCTGCACCGCTCATGACCACATCGCCACGCTCAGCCGTCACGTCGATCTGGCGCAGCCAACGGCCCCAGTCGCCTTTGCCCGGCAGTTCGGCTGTCACGGGATGGCGCTGACCGATGTCGGTCACGACGGGGGGGAAGGCTTCCTCCAAAACCCGCGCGGTGGGGGTGGCAGGCAGCACCGTGCCAAGCGGCGACCGGTAGAGGCTGTCGGCACTGGCGAAATCCGGCCCCGCCGCGACCAGCACCGCGCCGCCCTTGCGCACATATTGCGCCACATTATCGAGGTAGAGCGCAGGTAGGATGCCACGCCGCTGGTAGCGGTCAAAGATGATCAGGTCAAAGTCGTCAATCTTGTCCATGAACAATTCGCGCGTCGGAAAGGCGATCAGCGACAACTCGTTCACCGGCACGCCGTCCTGCTTGTCGGGCGGGCGCAGAATCGTGAAATGCACCAGATCGACCGCGCTGTCGGACTTCAGCAGGTTGCGCCACGTGCGCCCCCCGGGATGCGGCTCGCCCGAGACGAGCAGCACGCTCAGCCGGTCGCGCACCCCGTTCATCTGGATCAGCGCGGCATTGTTGCGGTCGGTCAATTCCCCCGGCGCTTCGGGCAGGGAGAAACGGATCACATTGCGCCCCCCGTGGGGCAGGGCGACGGGCAGTTCGAGGTCTTGGCCAATGGGAACGTCAAAGCTTTGCGGGTCTTCACCATCGACAGAGATATCAAGCCGGGTCAGCCCCCCGTCCTCGGGCGCGGCGCCCAGATCGTCGATGCGCAGGGTCAGGGTCACCGGCTCCCCGATGATGGCAAAAGCAGGGGCATTGCGCACGGTCAGGCGGCGGTCCCAATCTGCGGCCCGACCGGTTTGCAGCAGGTGCAGCGGCGCGGGCAGGTCAAGCGGCAGGTCCGCGTCATGCACCCGGCCATCGCTAACCGCCAGAATGCCCGCAATCCGCGCGCGCGGCTCTTCGGCCAGCGCGTCGGCCAGCGTGGTCATCAACCGTGTGCCCGCGTCCTCGGCCCCGTCGGGCACGGTGATGCGGCGCAGTTCCGTATTCGGGCGCGCGGTGATCCGGTCGGCCATCGCCTCGGCGGCGGTATCGGACTGGTCGGCGCGGTCCGCCAGCCGCTGGCTGGCGCTTTCGTCTTCCAACAGCAGCACGATGTCACTCAGCGGGGCACGGTCCTCGGTTTGATAGGATGGGCCAGCCAATGCGCCGAGCACCACCACGGCGGCCAGCCCCCGCAGTGCCCAGCCCGACAGGCCACGCCACACCGCCAGCAGAACGCCAATCGCGGCAAGCACCGCCAGCCCAATCAACAGCGGCAGCGGGATCAGCGGGTCGAAAAGCACGGTTCCGGTCATTGGCCCAACCTATCCAGCAGCGCAGGCACATGGACCTGATCAGATTTGTAGTTGCCCGTCAGCACATGCATCACAAGGTTCACACCAAAGCGGTAGGCCAATTCGCGCTGCCGTTCTCCGGCATAGCCGCGCCCGATGGGCAGCAAGGGCGCGCCATCGCGGCGCACGGCCCAAGCGGCGGCCCAATCGTTGCCGCCGATCACCACCGGGGTGACACCGTCATTGAGGTTGCGGAAAGGCATCCCCTCGATCCGTTCGGCGTCGGGCGGCGCGGCCTCAACCCAGACATCGCGGCTGGTGTAGCGGCCCGGGTAGTCCTGCAGCAGATAGAAGGTGCGGGTCAGCACATGGTCGCTGGGCAGCGGCTCAAGTGGTGGGATGTCGAGCGGGGCGGCCAATTCCTGCAGCTTGCGCCCGTTCGGGCTGGCGGCGCCATAGCTTGCGATATCCGCGTCGCGTGTATCAAACAGGATCAACCCGCCCGAGCGGAGATAGTCGTTCAGCTTGCCATAAGCCTCGGTTGAAGGCTGTGGTTGATCGGGGGTGACGGGCCAATAGAGGATCGGGAAAAAGGCGAGTTCGTCCTGCTCCAAATCGACACCTGTGGGCAGGGCAGGCTCTACCGTGGTGCGAAAATAAAGCGTGTCCGACAGGCCGGTCAGCCCGGCGCGGGCGACCTCGTCAACGTCGCTATTGCCGGTCAGCACATGGGCCAGCGTGACCTCGGAGGCGGAGCGCACGGCAAAGCTTTCGGGGTCAGTCTCTTGCGCGTCCCCCATTTGTGGCAAGCCCAGCCCCAAGATCAGCGCCAGAGTACCAGCCGAGCGGCGCAGCAGCAGCCCCGAAAGGGCGAGAGAGGCCAGCACATCGGCAACCAGCAACAGGATCGCGAGGCTCAGAAGTGCTCCGGCCAGCGGCTGTTCCGGCGGCAGCGCAAGACCACGCAGCGGCACATCCGAGGGCCATGTGGCGGGGGTGAGCGTGGTCTCAGCAGTCAGCACATTGCGCGCCAGCCGTCGGTCTTCTGAGCCGTAGATGCCGGGGGGTAGCGCAGGGCCAGCGGGGGCCGAAATCAAGTCAGGCCCCGCGACCCCGGGCAGGTTGCCCGCGTCCGACAGGGTGCCGAAACCGTCCATCACCCGCAGTGGGGTCCATGTGGTGCCCTCAAGGCTGCCGGCCTCGGGCGTGCTGGCCCCCGACGATACGGCCAGCCGCTCCATCATTTGCACAAAAAGACCCGACAGCGGCAGGGTCGACCATTCCGCCGTGGCGGTAACGTGGAAAAGCACGATCTGCCCCTGACCCACAGCCTTGCGCGTGACCAGCGGCGTGCCGTCACTCAGCGACGCAATCACCCGGTCGGCCAGTGTCGGGTCCGGTTGCGCCACGACCTGAGCGGAAACGGTCACGTCCTCCGGCACCGGCAGGCCAAAGAAGGGCGATCCGTTGCGGAAAGGGGCCAGCGCCTTCGGCTCGCCCCAAGACATTGCCCCGCCCACGCTGCGCCCCCCGGCGCGCAGGCGCACGGGCATCAGCGGGTCTTCGTCGATGCGGCTGACATCACTGGCGGCAATGCGTGGCCCGGCGAAGCGGATCAGCACGCCGCCCGCGTCGATCCACTCTTGCAGCGGCTCTGCCTCGGCGGGGCTAAGCGTGGCGACATCGGCCAGCACGATCACATCGGGGTTGGCGGGCAGCACGTCGGACAGGGTGCCGTCGATCAGGTCAGCACTCGGGGCCAACGCCTGTTCGATATAGTGCAGCGGCGAGAGCAGTTGCAGCCCCTCCTGCGCCCCGCGCCCGCCGATCAGCGCGACCTCACGGCGGCGCAACCCGTCATCGACCAAGGTACGCGCCCCGGCAGAGCGTTGTCCTGCGATGTCGAAGGAGGTCAGTCGCGCGCGCAGTTCGGCGGGCAGCGACAGGGAGGTGGTGGCCTCTGTCGCCCCCGCCTCGAAACTGGCATTGGCGGTGGCCAGCACGCGGGCATTGCCTGCGGGGTCGCGACCATGGGCCTGCACCACGGCCTCGCGCTCCGGGCCGGGAATGGCGCGGCGCAGGGTCAGGTCGATTGCGCCATCTTGGTAGACAGCGGGGGCGATGCCGATGACGTTGCTTGCGGACTGATGCACCTCAACCGCGCCTTTGGATTGCAGCGCGGCGCGCAGATCATCGCGGCCCGGATAGTCCAAGTCATCGCTGAACCACATCGTGTCAAAAGCGGGCAGGTCTGCCATGATTTCGGTTGCGCGGGTGATGTTTGCCGGGGCGGGTTGCCACGGCGCGGGCGTGAGCCCGGCAAGGCGGCTGCGCCATGCGTCGGCGGATTGGAAGGTCGGTACCTGCGGGTCGGTCAGAGTCAGGATGCCCACGGTCCGCTCGGCCCGGCCGGTGCGGGTTAGCTGCGCGTCTACAGCAGCTAACTGACGATCCCAGCCGCTGGCCCCGGCCCAAGAGCCATCGAGCACCATCAACAAGGGGCCGCTGCCCTGTTCCGCCTCGGCCTGCGGGTTCAAGACCGGCCCGGCGAGGCCAACAATGATCGCAGCCACGGCCAGCATCCGCAGTAGCAGCAGCCACCACGGCGTGCGGTCCGTCGTGCTTTCGTCATCCGCCAGACCCAAGAGCAGCGCCACACCGGGAAAACGGCGGCGGATCGGAGCCGGGGGCACGGCACGCAGGATCAGCCACAGGATCGGCAGCGCCAGCAGGGCCAGCAGCAGCCAAGGCGCGGTGAAACCAATGCCGCCGAAAACGCTCATGCAGCACTTCCTTGCCGCGCGTCCAACGCGCCATAGAGCCACAGCAGCGCCGATTGCGCCGAGGCATTCGTGTGGTGCAGCCCATAGCGCCAGCCGGTGCGGGCGCAGAGTTGTTGCAATTCATCTTTGCGCGCCGCGAGCCGATCGAGATAGCGGCCGCGCAGGTCATTCGCCTTCAGTGTCTCATGGCGCAGCGTGCCGCCGACGCTTTCGAAGATGGTACGGCCCGCAAAAGGGAAGGCTTCCTCAGCCGGGTCGAGCAGGTGGTACAGTACGCCGCGCACGCCGCGGTCAGCGGCTTTGGTCAGCGCTGTCTGGACCGGTTCAAGATCGCCCATGAAATCCGAAATAAAGATCGCCCGAGCATGGGGGATCATGCCGCGGTGTTCGGGCGGGGCATATTCGCGGGTGTCTTTTTGGCAGAGCAATTCGGCCAGTCGCAGCACCTGCGGATTGCCGCGCCGGGGCGGCAGGGCGGTGCCGGTCAGGCCCACACGCTCGCCGCCGCGCAGCAGCAGGATCGACAGCGCGAGGCCCAACAGCCGCGCGCGATCAGCTTTATCGGGCAGCCCTTTGTCAGAGGCAAAGCGCATCGACGCGCCCTGATCGACCCAAAGCATGACCGACTGGGCAATCTGCCATTCCCGCTCTCGCACGAACTCTTGATCGCCGCGTGCCGAGCGGCGGTGGTCGACCATCCGTCGGCTGTCGCCCATTTGCGCCGGGCGGTATTGCCAGAAATCATCCCCCGTTCCCGCGCGGCGGCGGCCATGGGCACCGGGCAACACGGCACCGGCCAGATGCTCGGCCCGCGCTAGCAGCGCTGGCAACCGGGCCGCCTCGCCCTCGGCGTCGGCCCTGAGGGTTAGGGGGGAATGGGTCACGCGGCGGCCTTTTTCCCGATCAATTGACCGGCGGTGGCGTCGATCAGCCCTTGCAGGCTTTCGCCGCGTGCGCGGGCGGCAAAGTTCAGCGCCATCCGGTGGCTCAGCACCGGGCGGGCCATGGCCAGCACGTCTTCGGCAGAGGGGGCAAGCCGCCCCTCCAGCAGCGCACGGGCGCGGACCGTCAGCATCAGCGCCTGCGCGGCACGGGGGCCGGGGCCCCAAGCAACACTCTCGCGCACGGGCTGGGTGGCTTCGGGTTCATCGGGGCGGAAGGCGCGGACAAGGTCAAGGATCAGCTCCACCACGCTGTCGCCCACGGGCATCCGGCGCAGCAGGTTTTGCGCGGCCAGCAGGTCTTCGGTAGAGAAAACAGGCTGCACCGCGCCATCTTCGACGCCGGTGGTGGCGATCAGGATGTCCCGCTCGGTCGCGCGGTCGGGGTAGGCCACGTCGATCTGCACGAGGAAACGGTCAAGCTGTGCTTCGGGCAGCGGGTAGGTGCCTTCTTGCTCGATCGGGTTTTGCGTGGCGAGCACGTGGAAGGGCTGGCCCAATGCGCGGTCTTGGCCAGCCACCGTGACGGTTTTTTCCTGCATCGCCTGCAAAAGCGCCGACTGCGTGCGCGGGCTGGCGCGGTTGATCTCATCCGCCATCAGAAGCTGGCAAAAGATCGGCCCTTCGATAAAGCGAAAGGCCCGGCTGCCGTCGGGCGCGGTATCAAGCACTTCGGAGCCCAGAATATCGGCGGGCATCAGATCGGGGGTGAATTGCACGCGGTTGCCGTGCAGGCCCATGACGGTGCTCAAGGTCTCGACCAGACGTGTCTTGCCCAAGCCCGGCAGGCCGATCAGCAGCCCGTGGCCACCGCAGAGCAGAGCAGTCAGCGCGAGGTCCACAACCTGTTCTTGCCCGACGAACCGCCCGGTGATCGACTGCTTGGCCTCGCCCAGTTTTTCGGTCAGCGCTTCGATTTGCGCGATCAGATCATCCGCTTCGGCCATGACATTTCTTTCCCCGGAGTTATATCTTTCAGGTGTAAGTGTATCGCGACCAAAGGGAATGGCAAAACCAATGAGCGGACAAAATACCGTGACACCCACCGCAGACAGCCTGATCGAAGCTGCCAAGGCCGCAAAAACGCGCGGAACCCCGCCGCTTGAGAAGTGGAACCCGGAATTCTGCGGCGATCTGGACATGCAAATCAAACGCGACGGGACGTGGCTTTACCAAGGCACGCCGATCGGGCGGATTGAATTGGTCAAATTGTTCGCTTCGATTCTCTGGCGCGAGGGGGATGACTATTTCCTCAAATCGCCGGTCGAGAAGGTGGGCATCACGGTCGAAGATGCGCCCTTTGTCGCCGTGGATTTCGAGGCCGAAGGCGCGGGCGAGGCGCAGCAGTTGCGGTTTCTCACCAACCTAGGCGATGTGGCCGAGGCGGGGCCGGAGCATCCGATCCGCGTCGTGCGCGATGAGGAAACGGGTGAGCCGTCGCCCTATGTGCTGGTACGTCGAAACCTTGAGGCGCTGATTGACCGCAAGAGTTTTTACCGTTTGGTCGATCTTGGCCAACACCGCGATGGCTGGTTTGGTGTCTGGTCGGGTGGGGAATTCTTTGGCATCATCCCGTCGGAAGACCTGCCGTAAATTCACCGAAAGACCCGAATGCCGATCACCCCCGCCGCCAACCTATCGCTGCTTTGGTCCGAACTGCCCTATCTGGACCGGTTCGACGCGGCGGCAGAGGCGGGGTTCGGCGCGGTCGAGGTGTTGTTTCCCTATGACATGCCCGCGAAAGAGACGCAGCGCGCCCTGCTGCGCAACGGGTTAAACCTAGCCCTGATCAATGCCCCACCGCCGAATTATACCGGCGGCCAGCCCGGTTTCGCGGCCATTCCGGGCGGGGAGGCACGCTTTGCCCATGATATGCGCCGGGTCTGGCGCTATGTCGACGCGCTGCGGCCCAAGATGGTTCATGTCATGGCCGGGGAGGCCGAAGGGCCAGCGGCGGCAGAGGCATTCGTGGCGAACCTCCGTCATGCCGCCGCCGAGGCGCCGCCGGAGGTCACTTTGATGATCGAGCCGCTCTGCCCTGAGGCCAGACCGGGGTATTTCTTGAACGATTACGCTCAGGCGGCGGATCTTCTCGCGGCAGTGAATGCGCCGAATGTGGGGCTGCAGTTCGACAGTTTTCACGCGCAGATGATCCATGGCGATGCCGTGGCGGTATTCGAGGAATATCGCCCCCTAATCCGCCATGTGCAGCTTGGTGACGCGCCGGGGCGTGGGGCGCCGTGCAGCGGTGATGTCGATTTCGACGGGCTCTTTGCCGCACTGCGGGTGGGCTATGACGGTTTTGTCAGTGGGGAGTATATGCCGGATGTGGCGACGGAGCAGACGCTCGGATGGGTGGCCGCCTTAGGGGAATGACACCGGCGCATCGTCGGGCTGCCACTGGGGGTATTTGCTCATCACGCTTTCGAACCGGGGCGCGGTGAGGAACCGGTCGAGCCAGCCGCGCAGGGCGCGCCAGTCCTGCGCGTCGAACCAA
The DNA here is from genome assembly GCF_034377145.1 of Sulfitobacter sp. OXR-159. NCBI lineage: Bacteria > Pseudomonadati > Pseudomonadota > Alphaproteobacteria > Rhodobacterales > Roseobacteraceae > Sulfitobacter > Sulfitobacter sp. OXR-159. The sequence goes on along the minus strand of NZ_CP139707.1, from coordinate 3,400,297 downwards.
GCGCGGTCGATAAAGGCGAATTGCCGCACGAAGGGCAGGATCGCGTAATCGGCCAGCGTCGGGCGGTCGAAGATCCAGTCACCCAGTTGCGCGTCGAGGTCTTGGAGAAAGGCGGCAGCCTTGGCGCGTTGTTCTTGGGGGTTCACATCGGGATAGCGGGTGGCGTATTTGGTGCGGTCGAGCGCGTCTTTGAACGGGCCATCGGCGCGGGTGATCCAATCGTGCCCCTCGGGCGGCATGTCGAGCCAGCCTTCGGGATCGTTCTGGGCCAGCGCCCATTTCATGATGTCGAGGCTTTCGTCGATGGGGCCGGTTTCGGTGACGAGGCAAGGGACGGTGGCGGTGGGGGATGCCGAGAGGAATGCTTGCGGTTTGTCCCGCAGGACGACTTCGCGCAGGTGGACGGGCGTTTGCGCGGCGGCGATGGCAAGCCGCGCGCGCATGGCGTAGGGGCAACGGCGGAAGGAGTAGAGGATTGAGGTCATGGGGAGTATTTAGGTGACATGGGCAAGATGTACAAAGGGCCATGGCCTGACCGCGGGTCGGCGACCGGGCAGAGGTTTCTGCCACTTTATGGCTCATCCGTGATGTGTGCTCGAAAGGGTATGCCCAGCCTCACCAAATCGCCTACCCGGGGGGCGGGCAGGCGATGGCCCGGCGCCTGCGGCTTGATTCCGGGCCGGTGCTTCATTTCACCCTACTGAAACGGTGTCGGCGGCAGTCCCTTACCGGCAAAGCGCGCCACATCATCCACCCGCTTCGACCGTGCCGTCGTGGTCCGCGCCGCGTCGATCCATGCCAGCGCATCGGTGCGCAACTCATCGCTGTATCCGTCCCAGCCGGCCCGTGCGCCGGTCTCTTCCAGCGCTTGAGCGAGGTCTTCGGGGAGGTCTATATGCTCCATCAATGCGCCTCCGCCCAGTTGGCACCGACGCCGGCATCGACGATCAGCTTTACATCAAGCTTCACCACCGGATCATTGGCGTTCTCCATCACCTCGCGCGCGGCGGCGATCAGCGCGTCTTCGGCCCCTTTTTCCACTTCGAACAGCAGTTCATCGTGCACCTGCAACAGCATCGTCGCGGGCAGATCGGCGATGGCCTCGGGCATCCGCACCATGGCGCGGCGGATCACATCAGCAGCGGTGCCTTGAATCGGCGCGTTGATCGCGGCGCGGGCGGCAAAACCTGCCTGCGGCCCCTTGGCGCCGATGTTGGGCGTGTTGATCTTGCGGCCGAACAGCGTCTGCACAAACCCGTGCTCTTTGGCGAAGGCCTTGGTGTCGTCCATATAGGTGCGGATGCCGGGGAAGCGTTCGAAATAGCGGTCGATAAAGCCCTGCGCCTCGGCCCGTGGAATGCGCAGGTTGCGCGCGAGGCCAAAGCCGGAGATGCCGTAGATCACACCGAAGTTGATCGCCTTGGCGTTGCGGCGAATTTCCGGGGTCATCTGGTCCATCGGCACATCAAACATTTCGGACGCGGTCATGGCGTGGATGTCATCGCCGCGCTCGAAGGCCTCCTTCAGTGCGTCGATCTGGGCGATATGCGCGAGGATGCGCAGCTCAATCTGGCTGTAATCGAGCGCCACCAACACCTTGCCCTCGGGCGCGACGAAAGCCTCGCGAATGCGGCGGCCTTCCTCGGAGCGGATCGGGATGTTTTGCAGGTTCGGATCGGTCGAGGCGAGCCGCCCCGTCGCCGCCCCGGCGATGGAATAGCAGGTGTGCACGCGGCCCGTCTCGGCGTTTACATGGTCTTGCAGCGCGTCGGTATAGGTCGACTTCAGCTTGGACAGCTGCCGCCAGTCCAGCACCCGACGGGCGAGGTCATGTTCGGTGGCCAGATCCTCCAGCACATCCGCACCGGTGGAGTATTTGCCGGTCTTGCCCTTTTTGCCGCCCTCAAGGCCCATCTTGCCAAACAGGATTTCACCCAGCTGCGCGGGGGAGCCGACGTTGAACGTCTCTCCGGCCAGCTCGTGAATATCAGCCTCTAGCCCCGCCATTTTTTGGGCGAAAGCATTGGACATCCGGCTGAGCGTGTCGCGGTCGACGAGTATCCCCGAACGCTCCATCTGGGCCAACACGGGCACCAGCGGGCGCTCAAGCGTTTCGTAGACTTTGGTCACTTCGGCGCGGTGCAGCTGCGGCTTGAAGAGTTTCCACAGGCGCAGGGTGACATCGGCGTCTTCGGCGGCATAGGGCACCGCGTCTTCCATTGGCACCTTGTCAAAGGTCACGGCAGATTTGCCGCTGCCGAGTAGCGGTTTGATCGGCAGGGGCGTGTGGCCGAGGTAACGTTCCGAGAGCGTGTCCATCCCATGCCCGTGCAGGCCTGCGTGCATCGCGTAGGACATCAGCATCGTGTCGTCGATGGGTGCTACGGTGATGCCGAGTTGGGCAAAGATTTTGCCGTCGTATTTCATATTCTGCCCGATTTTCAGGATCGCAGGATCCTCCAGCATCGGGGTCAGCAGTTGCAGCGCTTCCTCAATCGGCATCTGGCCGGGTGCGAGGTCATCGGAGCCGAACAGATCATCGCTGCGGCTGGCCTTGTGGGTCAGTGGGATATAGCAGGCCTGCCCGGCTTCAACCGCCAGCGACACACCGACCAGTTCGGCGGTCATCTCGTTCAGGCCGGTGGTTTCGGTGTCGACCGCGACATAGCCGACCTCATAAATCCGGTCGAGCCAAACGCGCAGCGCTTCGGCGTCGCTGACCTGCTCATACTTGCTGTGGTCGAAGGGCACATCCGCGACCTGCGGTGCGTCGGCCATGGCAGGCGCTGGCGCGTCGGGGATGGCGGGGGCTTCGCGGCCCAGCACCTCGGCCACGCGCTTCGACAGGGTGCGGAACTCCATCTCAGACAGGAAGCCGAGCAGGGTGTCGGCATCGGGGTTGCGCACCTCGAGATCGTCGATGGTGAAGTCGATCGGCGTATTCTCATCCAGCAACACAAGGCTGCGGCTCAGGCGAATTTGCTCGGCATGGTCGATCAGGGTCTGGCGGCGTTTGGGCTGTTTGATCTCTTCGGCGCGCTCCAAAAGCGCATCGAGATCGCCAAACTCATTGATCAGCAGGGCCGCCGTCTTGATGCCGATGCCGGGCGCGCCGGGTACGTTATCGACCGAATCGCCCGCCAGGGCCTGCACGTCCACGACGCGGTCAGGGTAGACGCCGAACTTTTCAAACACCCCATCGCGGTCGATGGTCTTGTTCTTCATTGCGTCCAGCATCTCGACCCCGTCGCCGACAAGCTGCATCAGATCCTTGTCGGAACTGATGATGGTGCAGCGCCCGCCAGCGGCACGGGCTTGGACGGCCAGTGTGGCGATGATGTCATCCGCCTCATAGCCCTCGAGCTCTTTGCAAGCGACGTTGAACGCCTCGGTCGCGGTGCGGGTCAGCGGGATCTGCGGGCGCAGGTCTTCGGGCATGGCCTCGCGGTTGGCCTTGTACTGGTCGTACATGTCATTGCGGAAGGTGTGGCTGCCCTTGTCGAAGATTACGGCGACATGGGTCGGCGCGTTGGGGCCGGTGTTGCCCTCCACATAGCGGTGCAGCATGTTGCAAAACCCAGCCACGGCGCCGATGGGCATGCCGTCGGATTTGCGCGTCAGCGGCGGCAGGGCGTGATAGGCGCGAAAGATGAAGGCCGAGCCGTCGATCAGATGCAGGTGGTGGCCTTTGCCGAATGTCATAGGAATGCTCCGCTGGGTTGGCGACCCTTTTGCCACGAAGCATGGCCCACGGCCAGACGCCAATGCGCCGCGCGGGCAGGTTCGTGCCGTCGGTTCAGAAGTTCAGATGGGGGCCGGAAAGGCTCAGACTTTGCCTTCGAAATCCGTATGGACGAATTTGCAATCGCAGTAGCCGCATTCGACCCAACCGCGGTCTTGTGGGATTTGCAGCCAGACGCGCGGGTGGCCAAGCGCGCCTTCGCTGCCGTCGCAGGCCACGCGCCAAGTGTTCACGATGCGGGTTTCGGGCGCTTGCAGGGTCATGGAGTTGGTCCTCGGCTCAGGCGAAAGTTGCCACTCGTTATGACCAAAGCAGGCGCGCGGGGCAAGGGCTCTGCGCGGGAATGGGAGGCTTGTGCACAAAGTGGTTCAAGTGCCAGCCCACAAGGGGTAAAAGACGCTAACCAGTGACCTAGCCGGAGCAGACAGTCTGATGAGCGTCCCGAAACCTGTGGTATTGTGCATTCTTGACGGCTGGGGGCTGAGCGAGACCCGAGAAGGCAACGCGCCCCTACTGGCGAACACGCCGAATTTTGATCGCATCATGCAGGCAGGTCCAAGCGCGCAATTGATCACCCACGGTCCCGACGTGGGTCTGCCGCGCGGGCAGATGGGCAATTCCGAGGTCGGCCATACCAATATCGGTGCGGGCCGTGTGGTGGCGATGGATCTGGGGCAAATTGATCTGGCGATAGAAGACGGAAGTTTTGCCAAGAATGATCGGCTGCGCGCGTTTATCACTAAGCTGCAAGAGACCGGCGGTACGGCGCATTTGATGGGCGTTGTCTCGGACGGTGGTGTGCATGGGCATCTCAATCACATGGTTGCCGCCGCCCGTGCGCTTGATGCGGCAGGGGTGCCGGTGGTGATCCATGCGGTGACAGACGGGCGTGATGTCGCGCCCTCTTCGGCGCTTGGGTACTTCGCGGCGCTGGAAAAGGCGCTGCCCAAAGGCGTGCGTATTGTCACCGTCACAGGCCGCTATTTCGCGCTGGACCGCGACACCCGTTGGGACCGCGTGGCCAAGGCTTCTGCCGCTATTCTGCGCGGGGAGGGTGGCTCAGCGCCAGACGCCCTCACGGCCGTGCAATCAGCCTATGACCGCGGCGAAACCGATGAATTTGTCGCCGCAACGGTAATCGACGGCTACAAAGGCGCTGCGACTGGCGACGGGCTTTTCTGCCTCAACTTCCGTGCTGACCGTGCGCGGGAAATCATGGCGGCCCTCGGAGCACCTGCATTCGATGCCTATGACACTGGCCCGCGCCCCGACTGGGCCGTGCTGATGGGCATGGCGGAGTATTCCAAAGACCACGCGGCGTATATGAGCACGATGTACCCCAAACCCGATATCGTGAACACATTGGGCGATTGGGTGGCGCAGCAGGGGCTGCGGCAGTTCCGCTTGGCCGAGACCGAGAAATATCCGCATGTGACCTTTTTCCTTAATGGCGGTGTCGAAATCCCAGCGACGGGCGAAGACCGCAACATGCCCAAGTCGCCCGATGTTGCGACCTATGATATGCAGCCCGAGATGTCCTGCGGCGAGGTGACGGATCAGTTCGTGCAGGCGATCGAGGCGGGCTATGACTTGATCGTGGTGAATTACGCCAACCCCGACATGGTCGGACATACCGGCGATGTGGCGGCGGCGATTGCGGCGTGTGAGGCGGTAGATGCGGGGCTGGGCCGGGTGCTAAGCGCGCTTGAAGCCGCAGGCGGCGCAATGATCGTCACGGCGGATCACGGCAATTGCGAAGTGATGATCGACCCTGAGACCGGCGGCGCGCATACGGCGCATACGCTCAACCCCGTGCCAGCGGTGGCGGTGGGCGCACCCCAAGGGGCCGCCTTGCGTGACGGGCGGCTGGCCGATCTGGCACCAACGATATTGCAACTGATGGGCCTGCCGCAGCCTAAAGAAATGACCGGGAAAAGCCTGCTAACATGAAGCATTTCGCCGCGGCTTTTTTATTCGTCTGCTTGCCCTTGATGGCACAGGCCCAAGCCGAAGAGGCCGCCGCAGAAGCGCGTGCTGCGTCGGCAGCGCTTGAGACGGCGTCGTCCAAACTTGATCAAGCCGATGGCGCGCGCGACCGGGTGCAGGCGTTGACCGAGACCATTCAAGCGTTCGAGGCCGGTTTGGCGGCGATGCGCGCCGGGCTGCGGCAGGCGGCCATCAACGAGGCGCAGCTAAGCCGCAAACTTCAGGCGCGTGAGGGGGAGGTGGCGCAGTTTCTTGGTGTCTTGCAAAGCATTGGGGGCGATCCATCGCCCGTGGTGCTGCTGCATCCCGATGGCCCGATGGGCACTGCGCGTGCCGGGATGTTGCTGGCGGAATTGACGCCCGCGCTCAACGCCCGCGCCGATGCGCTGCGCCAAGACTACGAAGACATCAAAACCCTGCGTGCCTTGCAGACCGATGCGGCACAGCGGTTGCAAGAGGGGCTGACCGAAGTGCAGCGCGCCCGCACCGCGCTCAATCAGGCGATGGCCAACCGTACCGATCTGCCGACGCGCTTTACCGAAGACCCGGTGCGCACCGCGATCCTGATTGCCTCGACCGAGACATTGGATGGCTTTGCCAGTGGCCTGTCCGAAATCACCACCGGCGCGGAAGAACCCGCCCCGGTGAACCTTGACGGTCAGGTGGGCGAGCTGCCCTTGCCCGCCCAAGGCTTGGTGCTGCGCAAGGCGGGAGAGACGGACTCGGCTGGGGTCACACGGCCCGGCATGATCCTTGCCACCCGCCCCCGCGCCATCGTTACCAGCCCCGCGGCGTCGACGATCCGGTACGTCGGTCCGTTGCTGGATTTGGGCAATGTCGTGATCCTTGAGCCGCAGGTTGACACGCTGTTTGTGTTGGCGGGGCTGGATATCGTTTACGGCCAAGCCGGGCAGGTGATTGCCGGTGGCACGCCCATCGGGTTGATGGGCGGGCCGGAAAGCGGCACAAGTTCCCAGATGTCACCAATTGGTGAAGGCACTGGCACTGACCGGACAGAAACGCTCTATATAGAAGTCAGGCAAGACAACACACCTCAGGATCCGGCAGACTGGTTCCGCACCGACAAGGATGGATAGCAGATGAAGAAATTCGTGATGGCAGCCGTTGCAGGCACGGTCGCGGGGGTGGTGGCAACCACTCAGATCGCCGGACCGCTGTTGGCGCAAGAGGCTGAGAAGACGACAAACGTCTATGAACAGCTCGACCTCTTTGGCGATATTTTCGAACGCATCCGTGCGCAATATGTCGAAGATGTCGAACCCGGTGACCTGATCGAAGCCGCCATCAACGGTATGCTGACCTCGCTTGACCCGCATTCGTCGTACCTGTCGCCCAAGGACGCCGAAAAGATGCGCGAGCAGACGCGCGGCGAATTCGGGGGTTTGGGCATCGAGGTTACCCAAGAAGAGGGTTTCGTCAAAGTCGTCTCGCCCATTGATGGCACCCCTGCTGCTGAGGCCGGGATTGAGGCGGGGGATTTCATCACCCATGTCGATGGCGAAAGCCTGTTGGGTCTTGGCCTCGACGACGCGGTCGAGATGATGCGCGGGCCGGTGGGGTCAGAGATCCTCATCACCGTGGTGCGCGAAGGGGAGCCAGAGCCCTTCGACGTTTCCATCGTACGCGACACAATCCAGCTGACCGCCGTGCGCGCCCGGACCGTGGGCAACACCGCCGTGCTGCGTCTGACAACGTTCAACGAGCAGACCTATCCCAAGATGAAAGAAGGTCTGGAGCAGCAGATCGAAGACGCGGGTGGCATGGAGAATATCAACGGCATCGTCATTGATATGCGCAACAACCCCGGCGGTTTGCTCAATCAGGCGATTGCCGTGTCGGATGCCTTCCTCGAAGAAGGGGAAATCGTCAGCACCCGTGGCCGCGACATCGAAGATGGTGACCGGGTGAATGCCACGCCGGGTGATCTGGCGATGGGCAAACCGATTGTGGTGTTGATCAACGGCGGCTCTGCCTCGGCCTCGGAAATCGTCGCGGGGGCCTTGCAGGACCACCGCCGCGCCATCGTCATCGGCACCAAGAGTTTCGGCAAAGGGTCGGTTCAGACCGTCATGCCACTGCGCGGCGACGGGGCCATGCGCCTGACCACGGCGCGCTACTACACGCCTTCGGGCCGGTCGATCCAAGCGCTTGGCGTGTCGCCTGACATCGTTGTGGCCCAGCCCCCAGCCGCACCGGAGACCGAGGAGGATGAGGCATTATCGGCACGCCCCCTCCGCTCCGAAGCCGATCTGCGCGGGCGGTTGAACAATGACAGCCTGACCGACGATCAGATCAAACAGATCGAAGATGATCGCGAAAAGGCCCGCAAGGCGGCTGAGCTGCGTGAAGAGGATTACCAACTGGCCTATGCCATCGACATCCTCAAGGGTCTGTCTGCTTTGGGCCCGAACGAGTAAAATATCGTAAACAAGATGCAAAAAGCCCCGCTGGCGACAGCGGGGCTTTTTGTTTGGGGCCGGCCTGTTAGCGGTGGGGCGGGGCGCGACCTAGAGCGCGCGGCGCCGATTGCAGCGCGGGGCGGTGCCCGCCTTACCCCGTTTCGCGGCAATGCCGCCGAAAGGCGCGTTTGAGCATGTCGAGTTCGGCGCGCAGCAGGTCCATCTCGGCCCGAATGTCATCGCCAAGCGCTTCATCCGCGATCAGGGTCACATGACCCAAGAGCGCCCCGCCGGTCTTTTCGGTGATAACGAGGGTCTGCACCCCATCGGCAATCGCCTCGGGTGGGAGGGCGAAGGAGAGGTGCCAGTGCCCCTCGGTCCCTTCGGCTTCCAGCGTCACCTCTGCCACCTCTTTGCCTTCATGCGTCACGCTGATCTGCGGGGCGTCGGTGCCGTTCCTGCCGGTCAGCACGCCGTGCCAGATGCCTTGGCGCAATACAGTCTTGGTCAGGTCAAAGTGGCTCATGACGGGGTCCTAGATCTGGGCGCGGGGGCGGCGCGAGAAAGTGAGGTCGCGCAGGACGAATTGGTTCATGTCCGGCCCCTCAAAGATCAGGTCGATCCATGCCGCCTCGATCCGCTTTTCGTTGAGGTTGCTATAGGCCAGATCAAATTCGACGCTGATATTTTCCTGACCAATGGGCAGTTCGCGGACGATCTGTTCAGTGTTCGGACCATGGCGGATGTTGAGCCGGGCAAAGATCTCAAGCGGGTGTTCTAATTGCACGATCGTATCCATGCGGATCAGGTGGCGGCGTTTCAATCCGGTGATGGCGTCGGTGGGCAGGTTAATCACCAGCGACAGGAAAGACCCATCAAATTTGAAGACATCGAGTTGCAGCCCATAGGGGGCCAAATCGGCCTCGCGCAGGTTGCGCAACTGGCGCAGGGTCAGTTCCGATTGCGCGCAATCGTGGAATAGGGTCACTTCCTCGCCCAGTGTGGATTTGGTTTCGACCGACGACATCCCCGGCGTGGCAAGCGGGCCGCGCCAAAGTTCGGGTCGCCATGCCCAATCGGCGTTATGCGGTTTCGGAAAGCCGCTGGCGCCGATCGCGGGCAGGGCGAGGCGGTCTTCTGCGCGGTGAATAAGACGATCCAGTTGGGCGCGCAGCAGCCGGGCGCGGCTGCGTTGGCGGCGCAGGGTGGCAAGATCGACCGTGGCGGCCTTGCGGGCCGTATCGGCCCAACGTTGCAGCGCGCGGGCATAGAGCTTGCTCTCCAGATAGCCGCTGGGGAAGTTGACCATGAACCTGCGCCTCTCGTTTTGTCGCAGTCTATGCAAGGCGGGCATTTCGTTCAAATGAATAGCCCCCGTGATTGTTTCCGGGGGCGGGCAGTGTTGCCAATTTGGAAACAACGGGCGGGTCAGCTGCCAGCGGCGGCAACCTTCGCGCTTTTGCTGCGGCTTTGTCGGATCAGGTCTGCGACCAGTGCGCGGCCCTCTTCGGAAATGGCGCGGCTTTGCGGTGCGCCGTAGAGGGTGACGCTGGCGACATGGCCGCCGATCCGTGCCATGCCGCGCCAGTGGCGGGGCGACATGCCCTCGGCGGGCACCGGCCCTTGGGCCACAAAAATCGTTGCGCCTTCAATGCTGCCGGCCTCTTGCAGCTGGCTCAGGCCAGTGGCCTCGGCGACCTGTTGCGGGGTGGGCAGAGGGGCCTCCGCCTCGGCCTCGATCAGCGCCAGCGTTAAGATGCCACGCGGCGCGGCGGTGACGACCTCCGGTAGGCCAAGCGCATCGCAGCGCGCCATCAGGGCAAAGCGGCGTTTGAGGCTTTTGGGGTCGATGCAATAGCCCTGCGGGGGCACCACCTGCACCGCGCCCCCGGCCAGCGCCGTTTGCCGCAGGGGTTTGTCGGGCGCGCCGGTACTGCCGCCAAAGGAAAAACCCTGACCGCCTTCGCAGGCGGACAGGGTGAGCATAGCAAGTGCCGCAAGAGGGCGTTTAGAGGTCCATGTAATCATGGGTCTCGGCCTGAGCGCCCGGATGTGTCACGGCACCAAGGTAGGTGGGGCCAACGAGCTTGGCATATTTCCACAGCGCGCCGCTTTGGTAGTTCGTCGCACGGGGGCCAGACCAGCCTTTGCGGCGCTCGGCTAGTTCATCCTCGCTCAGATCGACGCTGATGCTGCCGGTGATGGCATCAAGGGTGATCATGTCGCCGTTTTTCAGCAGCGCAATCGGCCCGCCGTGTGCGGCTTCTGGCCCAACGTGACCCACGCAGAAACCACGTGTCGCGCCCGAGAAGCGGCCATCGGTGATCAGAGCCACCTTCTTGCCCATGCCTTGACCCGAAAGTGCTGCCGTGGTCGCCAGCATCTCGCGCATGCCGGGGCCGCCTGCGGGGCCTTCGTTGCGGATCACGAAAACGTCGCCTTCGGAATAGGCGCGGTTTTGCACGGCTTCAAAGGCGTCCTGCTCGCATTCGAACACCAGCGCCGGGCCGGTGAAGACGATGTCTTCTTCCGACATGCCCGCGATTTTCACGATAGCGCCTTCGGGGGCGAGATTGCCTTTGAGGCCGACAACGCCGCCGGTTTTGCTGATTGGGTTGGCAACCGAGTGGATCACCTTGCCGTCGGCCTCGCGGTCGATGCGGTCCAACTCCTCGCCGATGGAACGGCCCGTGGCGGTCAGGCAGTCGGTGTGCAACAGGCCCGCCTTGCGCAGCTCCTTCATCACCACCGGCACGCCGCCCGCGTCATAGAGGTCTTTTGCCACGTACTGACCGCCCGGTTTCATGTCGACGAAATAGGGCGTGTCGCGGAAGATTTCGCAGACGTCTTCGAGGTAGAACTCGATCCCGGCTTCATGGGCCATGGCGGGCAGGTGCAGACCGGCGTTGGTCGAGCCGCCGGTGCAGGCCACAATGCGCGCTGCGTTTTCAAAGGCTTCGCGGGTGCAGATGTCGCGCGCGCGGATGTTCTTTTCGATCAAGTTCATGACCGCCGCCCCCGAGGCTTCGGCATAGGCGTCACGGCTCTCATAGGGAGCGGGCATGCCCGACGAGTTCGGCAGCGCGAGGCCAATGGCCTCTGACACGCAGGCCATGGTGTTTGCGGTGAACTGGCCGCCGCAAGCACCCGCCGATGGGCAAGCCACGCGCTCAAGCACGTCCAAAGCGGCCTGCGACATGGTGCCGTTTTGGAAGCGGCCCACGGCTTCGAACATGTCCTGCACGGTCAAATCGCGGCTGGCGAAATCTTCGGGCACATCGGCCCCGGCAGGTGCTTTGCCCGGCAGGATCGACCCACCATAAAGGAAGACCGACGGCACGTTGAGGCGCAGCATGGCCATCATCATTCCCGGCAGGGATTTGTCACAGCCCGCCAGACCCACGATGGCGTCATAGCAGTGGCCGCGCATGGTCAGCTCTACCGTGTCGGCAATTGCTTCGCGCGAGGCCAGCGAGGAACGCATGCCCTCATGGCCCATGGCGATGCCATCGGTGACGGTGATGGTGGTGAATTCGCGCGGGGTGCCCTGTTCGGAATGCACGCCAACTTTTACAGCCTGCGCCTGACGGTTCAGCGCGATGTTACAGGGGGCAGCTTCGTTCCAGCAGGTGGCGACGCCCACCAGCGGCTGGTGAATCTCTTCTTCGGTCATGCCCATGGCATAGTAGTAAGACCGGTGCGGCGCGCGGGCCGGGCCTTCGGTCACGTGGCGGCTGGGCAGCCGGGATTTGTCGAAGCGGGGCGTGGTGGACATCGGTGGGCTCCTTGAAACGTCTTGAACGGAATAGAGGGGCAGGGGCGGTGCTGCAAGGCTTTGGCGCGTATGAGGTGGGGGAACTGTTGTATCGCAGCGTGTTAGGGCATAGGTTCTGACCTTCTGACGCGGTCGGTTGGAACCGCCCGCAAGCGTGAAAGTCCGGCATATGCTCTGCAACAACCACCCCCGATCTGACCTGCGCCTCCTATGACGTGGCGGCCTGATTACAACGCGCATGCGGAGTTTGTCGCGCCCGCGCGCGCCTCATCGGCGCTTTGGCGGTTTTTCTTGGGGTTGTTCGTGGCGGTGGTGGCCTATGTTGCGCTGAACGAGCTTTATTTTCAGACGGTCTATGCGCTGGCAGGCACGGCGGCGGCATCGCTGCATGGCAACCTGCTTGAAGGGGCCACGCCGCAGGCCATGTATCTGCTGCTGTTCAGTTTTGGGACCATGGCGATGGCGGTCGGTGTGACTGTGCGGGTCGTACACCGGCGCAGCGCGGGCAGCTTGCTGGGCGTGCCGGGGCGGCTTTGGCCGAGTTTTCGCGCGGTGTCCCTTGCTATGCTGGCCCTTGGGGCGGTGCTGCTGGTCCTGCCGCCGTGGGACATGGGCGGCGAACTGACGCCGAACCTGCCGCTTGGCCGCTGGCTGCTGCTTTTGCCCCTGTCGCTGCTGGCGGTGTTGGTGCAGGTCAGCGCCGAAGAGATCGTCTTTCGCGGCTATGTGCAGCAGCAACTGGCGGCACGGTTTCGCTCGCCGCTGATCTGGATGGTCCTGCCCTCGGCGCTGTTCGCGCTTGGTCACTACTTGCCTGCCGAGGCAGGGGAGAATGCGCTGATGGTAGCGCTCTGGGCTGGGGTTTTCGGCATATTGATGGCGGACCTCACCGCGCGCTCCGGCTCGCTTGGGCCCGCCATCGCGGTGCATCTGTGGAACAATGTCTCGGCCATTCTCATTATCTCTCTGCCGGATGATCTCTCGGGGCTGGCGCTTTATCTGACGCCGTTTTCGATGGATGACGCGGCGGCGTTGCGGACTTGGTTGCCGGTGGATTTCGCGTTGATGTTGGTGTCGTGGCTCGCGGCAAGGCTGGCGATACGCCGCTGATTGCAATTTCCCCATGCGGGGATTATCTGGAACGGAACCACAGCAGAGGCCTGCCAATGAACTGGATCACAAACTACGTCCGTCCGCGTATCAACTCGATCTTCTCGCGCCGCGAGACGCCGGACAACCTGTGGACCAAGTGTAACGAATGCGGCACCATGCTGTTTCACCGCGAGTTGGCGGACAATCTAAACGTCTGCACTAACTGCGGCCACCACATGCACATCAGCCCGCGTGAGCGGTTCAAGGCGCTGTTCGACGGGGGCATCTTTACCGAGGTGAAGGTCCCTGCACCCACGCCCGACCCGCTGCATTTCAAGGATCAGAAACGCTATCCCGACCGGATGAAGGCCGCGCAAAAGCAGACGGGTGAGCATGAAGCCATGCTCGTGGTCACGGGTGAGATTGGCCGCACGCCGATTGTGTCCTGTGCGCAGGATTTTTCGTTCATGGGCGGTTCCATGGGCATGTATGTGGGCAATGCGATCATTGCCGCCGCTGAAGAAGCCGTGAAGCTGAAGCGCCCTCTGGTGCTGTTCTCCGCCGCCGGTGGCGCGCGGATGCAAGAAGGTATCCTGAGCCTGATGCAGATGCCGCGCACCACGGTCGCCGTGCAGATGCTGAAAGAGGCGGGCCTGCCCTATATCGTCGTGTTGACCCATCCCACCACCGGCGGCGTCACCGCCTCCTATGCGATGTTGGGCGACGTGCAGATTGCCGAGCCGAACGCGCTGATCTGCTTTGCCGGGCCGCGCGTAATCGAACAGACCATCCGTGAGAAACTGCCCGAGGGCTTTCAGCGGGCGGAATATCTGCTCGACCATGGGATGCTCGACCGGGTGACCAAACGGACCGAGATGCGTGATGAATTGATCACCATTACCCGCATGCTGATGGGCCTGCCGCCCGCCGTGCGCGGTGACCTGCCCGCGCCAGAGGAAGTGGAGGTGGCCGAGGCCGCCGCCGCCGTTCAGGCCGCAGCGGAGTTGCCCGCCGATACGCCTAAGAAGAAATGAGCACGCCTTCATCGGATGTCATCCTTGAACGGATGATGGCGCTGCATCCCAAAATCATCGATCTGACGCTCGACCGGATGTGGCGGCTGCTTGACGCTTTGGGCAACCCCCAAAACGGCCTGCCGCCGGTGATCCACATCGCGGGCACCAATGGCAAAGGGTCGACCCAAGCGATGATTCGCGCGGGGCTAGAGGCGGCGGGCAAGACGGTGCACGCCTATACCTCACCCCATCTGGCGCGGTTTCATGAGCGTATTCGCGTTGCAGGGCAGCTGATCTCAGAACCCGATCTGGCGGCCGTGTTGGATGAATGCCACGCCGCCAACGGTGGCGAAGAGATCACCTATTTCGAGATCACCACCTGCGCCGCCATCCTCGCTTTTTCGCGCAGCAGAGCCGATTACACGCTGCTGGAGGTGGGGCTAGGCGGGCGCTTGGATGCGACAAATGTGATCGACCCGGCGCTGACCGTGATCACCCCGGTGTCGGTCGATCATCAGCAGTATTTGGGCGAAACGCTGGCCGAAATCGCGGGCGAGAAGGCTGGCATCATCAAGCGTCTTGTGCCCTGTGTGGTCGGCCCGCAGCAAGACGCCGCGCTTGAGGTGATCGAAAACCGCGCCGCGAAACTGGGCGCGCCGCTTTTGGCCTATGGCCAGCAATGGCATGTCGCGCCCGAAGCGGGGCGCATGGTCTATCAAGATGAGCGTGGCTTGCTTGATCTGCCGCGCCCCAATCTGCCTGGTGACCATCAGATCATGAACGCGGGGGCCGCGCTGGCGGCGCTGCGCCAGCTTGGGATTGATGCAGAGGCTTGCGAGGCTGCAGTGACGCAGGCGCAGTGGCCCGCGCGGATGCAGCGGCTGTCAGAGGGGCCGCTGGCCCGCATGGCGCCCGAGGGTGAGCTTTGGCTGGACGGCGGGCACAATCCCGCCGCAGGCGTGGCGCTGGTCGCGACGTTGGCCGCCTTGCCGAAACGCCCGACGCATCTAATCTGCGGCATGTTGAACACCAAGGATATCGCCGGATACTTGCGCCCCTTGGCGGCAGAAGCGGCAAGTCTGACCGCCGTGTCGATCCCCGGCGAGGCGGCGACCCTACCTGCCGAGGCGACGGCCAATGCGGCGCGCGATGTCGGGTTCGAGACCGCCGAGGCCGAGAATGTCACCGCGGCGCTCAAGGCGATCATCGCCCGCGAACCCCATGCGCGTGTGCTGATCTGCGGCTCACTCTACCTTGCCGGTAGCGTGTTGCGTGAAAACGTCTAGTTAACCATATTTGGGTGTACCGCTGCTGCGAACTGCAGATGTGGTGTATCTTGGTCTTAGGAAGTCTCCCCTTTCGAATTTGACCGAGGTGTCCCCATGCGCAATTTCAGCCAGTCCGCGCGTCACGATCAGGACGATGCACGGAAATATCAATTTATCTTCATGGCCATAGGTGTCGCCATCATCGCAGGCGGCCTGTGGTGGCTTTATGAAGTCGAGCGGCCTTATCACCCGATTTTGCAGGGCAATGACCTGCATATGCAGCCGGTCAGTGATTCCTGATTTGGCGGCAGGGGGCGGTCAGCGCCCCCAATCTTCCCCCTGCATTTCGCGCAGTCGGGAGGCTGTGCGCTCGAACTCAAAGGTGCCTTCGCCTTCGAGATAGAGCATTTCCGGCGCGGCGGCGGCAGAGCAGATCAGCCGCACCTTGGCCTCATAAAGCGCGTCGATCAGCGTGACAAAGCGCTTGGCCTCGTTAAAGTTCGAGCGGCCGAGGGTGGGGATGTTGTCCAGCAGTAGCACCCGCACGGCCTGCGCCAGCGCGAGGTAATCCGCGGCCCCCAAGGGCTGCCCGCAAAGCGCGTGGAAACCGGCGCGGGCCATGCCGTTGTGAAAGGCCGGGATCACCACTTCGCGGCCCTTGACGTGGAGGGTCAGCGGCTCGCCCTGTGTGCCTGCTAGATCGTCCCAAACCGCATCCATCGCGGCGCGGCTCTCGGCGTTGACGGGGGTGAAATAGACCTGCGACCCGGCCAGCCGATCTTGGCGGTAGTCGGTCGGGCTGGCAAGTTCATGCACCACCATGCGCTCTTTGATGAGGTCGATGAAAGGGACAAACACCTCGCGGTTGATGCCGTTTTTATACAGGTCATCGGGCAGGCGGTTGGAGGTGGTGACGACCACGACCCCGGCGGCAAAAAGCGCCTCGAACAGGCGGCCCACGATCATCGCGTCGGTGATGTCGGTGATCTGCATCTCGTCGAAAGCGAGCAGGCGCACGCTGTCGGCCACATCGCGGGCAACGGGCGCGATGGCGTCATCCACGCCGGTCTTGCGGACCTCATGCATGGCGTTGTGGATTTCCTGCATGAAGGCGTGGAAATGCACCCGGCGCGCGGGCACGTCGGGCAGATGCGCCACGAACATGTCCATCAGCATGGATTTGCCGCGCCCCACGCCACCCCAGAGGTACAGCCCCTTGGGCGGTTCGGGCGCCTTGCGAAAGAAGCTTTTCTTCGGCGGGTGGGCCAGCGCATCGCGGATGCGGTCAAACTCCGCCATGACGGTTTCTTGGGCCGGGTCGGCCTGTAGCTTGCCCTCGGCGACAAGCCGGGCATAGGTTTCGCGCATATTGCTCATGGCGGGAGAGATAGCGTGCTGGTGGGGGAGAGGAAAGGTGGTCTTGTGGAGAGGGCCAGCGCCTGCCCGTGGGTCGGCGATCCACGGCAGGTCGCTGCCACTTTATGGCTCAACCATGATGCGCGTTTGCCAAGTCCCACCCAGCCGTACTAAATCGCCTACCCGTCCGGGCGGGCAGGCGATGGCCCGGCGCCTGCGGCTTGATTCCGGGCCGAGTGTGTTTACCAGTCCGTCGGCCCCTTCTCGGCAAACTCATGCACGAGGAAGTCGATGAACGCCCGCACCTTGGGCTGGGTGAACCGGCCCGGAGGATAGACGGCGTAAATGCCCTGCGTCTCCAGCGGCAGTTCGGGGATGGCATCCTCGACCAACCCTTTCTCCATCGCATCGGCGTAAAGAAAGCTCGGCAGATAAGCGATCCCCAGTCCCGAAATCGCGGCGTTCAAAAGGCTCTGCCCGTCATTGACCGACAGCCAGCCCGCCGTGCGGACCTGCCGCTTTTCACCCGAAGGTGCGGTCAGTTTCCACACATTCCCCGACGACTGGTTCGAGTAATGCAGCAGCTTGTGATTGTTCAGATCGTCGATCTTTTCCGGCCGCCCGTACTGCTCGAAATATTTCGGGCTGGCGATCATGCGTTTGGTCGTCTCGGTCAGCTTGCGCGCGCGCAGGGTGCTGTCCTCCAACTCTCCGATGCGCACGGCCATGTCGAACCCTTCCGAGATTAGCTCAACGTAGTGGTTGTTCAGGACCATGTTCACCGTGATGTCGGGGAAGTCCTGCAAGAACTCCGACAGCGCAGGTGACAGATGATTCACGCCAAAGTCCGTCGCCACCGATATCCGCAACAGCCCTGAGGGCGCCGATTGCATTGAGGTGACCAGCGCATCGGCTTCGCCTGCGTCGTTCAGCACGCGGCGGGCACGGTCGTAATAGGCCAGCCCGATCTCCGTGGGCGACACGCGGCGGGTGGTACGGTTAAGCAACCGCGCCCCCAAGCGGGCCTCAAGTGAGGATACATGCTTTGAGACGGCGGATTTCGAGATCCCCATCTTCTTGGCAGCATCTGTAAAGCCGCCTTGATCCACCACTGTGGCAAACGCTTCCATTTCCGTAAGGCGGTCCATTGCCTGTCCCTTCACATTGATCTTGTTGCCCTCAGGTATGGGCGGCAATTCAGGCAGGATCGGGGCAGAGGCAAGACAGTCCCGTGGTCTTTGCGGGGATCGTTCATGGCATGGAAACGGCAGAACAATCCGTTTCCGAGGGGCTTACAGCCAGCGCAGCCATTTCAGAACCGCAAGCATGAGCGCGGCGAGGCCCACCATGGCAAGGCAAAGGACCGCAAAGGCACGCGGATCGTCCACGCCGGGCATCCCACCAACGTTCACGCCGAAAAGCCCGGTCAGAAACCCCAGCGGCAGGAACACGGCGGCGGCGATCGACAGCACATAGCCATGGCGCGCTTGGCGTTGGGCGACTTGGTTGTCGTGTTCGTCCTGTACCGTGACAATGCGTTCTTGCAGGGCGTCCAGTTCCTCCACCACGATGGCGGTGCGGTTGGCCAACTCGCGCAGCTTCATCGAATCGACATCCGGGACCAACGGCAGGTCTAGGTCCGCCAACCGCTCCAACGCGCTGCGCTGCGGGGCCAGGTAGCGTTCGAGTTTGATCGTGCTGCGGCGGGTGACGGGCAAGTCTTTCGGCGGCGGGGTGCTGAGATCTTCGAGGTCGGTTTCATAGAAAGCCGTGCGGTCCGCCAACCGCGCCACTTCGATCTGCACCCGTGCGGTCAACCTTGAGACCAGCGCTTCGAGGAAGGCCGAAGGCCGGGCCGGGGCATTGCTCTGGGCAGCCAGCGCGCGCAACTCATCGATGGCAAAGACCCGGCGCATCCGCACGGTGATCACCACCGCATCCGTCACCCACATCCGGACCGAGACCATCTGGTCGGCCTGCTGCCCTTCGTTCAGGTTGATGCCACGCAGATTGAGGATCAGACCGTCCTCATACTCATCGCAGCGCGGGCGCGTTTCGGGTTGCAGCAATGCGCCTGCCGGGATCTCGGGCAGGTGTTCTGCCAGCCATGGCGCCAGCGCGGGATCGGCCATGTCGAAATGCCACCAACGGTAGCGCGCAGGCCCGGTCAGCAGGGTGTCTTCGGGCACCGTGGTGGTGCCGTCATCAGATATGTCAAAGACGCAGAGGGGCATGGTCACCTATTGGCTGGCAAAAGCGGTCAGGTGATTTAGCGGGTTGCGCGCGCCGGGTGCAAGGGCGCGCGCCAGCGCACAGGGTTAGAAGACGCGCTCAAACGCATAGGGTCAGAGGGCTGCAGCCAGACGTGTGCCTTGGTTGATCGCGCGTTTCGCGTCAAGCTCTGCCGCCACATCGGCGCCGCCGATCACATGACAGGCGGTGCCGCTGGCCTCTAGGGTGTCGGCAAGACTGCGCTCAGAGAGTTGCCCGGCGCAGAGCACGATGGTGTCGGCCTCGATCAGCGTGGGGTTCTCCCGCGCCTCGCCAAAGGAAATGTGCAGCCCCTGTTCGTCGATACTTTCGTAGTTCACACCCGCGATCATCTGCACGTTGCGCATAGTGAGAGAGGCGCGATGAATCCAGCCCGTGGTTTTGCCCAAGCCTTTGCCGGGTTTGCTGGTCTTGCGCTGCAGCATGGTGATCTGCCGCGCAGGCGCGGGGGGCTGTGGCCCTTCGGGGGCCAGCCCGCTGCGATGCTCGCCCGGATCGGTGACACCCCATTCGCGCATCCATTCTGGCAGGTTCAGCGTGCTGCTCTCGCCATCGTGGACAAGGTGTTCAGACACATCAAAGCCGATACCGCCCGCCCCGATCACGGCGACCCGCTGGCCGACCTTTGCCGTGCCGTTCAGCACATCAATGTAGCTCACGACATTGCCGCCGTCTTGCCCCGGAATTTGTGGGTCACGCGGCACAACGCCGGTGGCGATGATGACCTCGTCGAAGCCGCGAAGCGCATCGGCGGTGGCTTCGGTCTCAAGCTCCACGGTCACGTCGCGGACCTTGAGCATGGTGCGGTACCAATCGACCAAGCCCCAAAACTCCTCTTTACCAGCGACCTGTTTGGCGAGGTTAAGTTGCCCGCCGATTTCGGCGGCGCGGTCGATCAGCGTCACCTTATGCCCGCGTTCGGCAGCCGTGATTGCGGCGGACAGGCCAGCAGGGCCAGCGCCTACGACGGCCACAGATTTCGCTGCCGCCACAGGTTCAATCCGCAGTTCCGTTTCATAGCAGGCGCGTGGGTTCACAAGGCAGGTAGAGATCTTGCCGCCGAAAGTATGGTCGAGGCAGGCTTGGTTGCAGGCGATGCAAGGGGCGATCTGGTCGGCCTGACCGGCCTTGGCCTTGGCAAGGAAATCGGCATCGGCCAGCATGGGCCGCGCGAGGCTGACCATATCGGCGCAGCCCTCCGCCAGCACCTCTTCGGCCACTTGCGGCGTGTTGATCCGGTTCGAGGTGATCAGCGGGATGCCCACCTTGCCCATCAGCTTTTTCGTAACCCAAGCAAAGGCCGCGCGCGGGACCGAGGTGGCGATCGTGGGGATGCGCGCCTCGTGCCAGCCGATGCCGGTGTTAATGATATTAGCGCCCGCTTTCTCGACCTCTTGGGCCAGTTGCACGACCTCATCGAAGGTTGAGCCATTGGGGATGAGATCGATCATCGACAGGCGGTAGATCAGGATGAAATCATCGCCCACCGTTTCGCGCACCCGGCGCACCACCTCCAGCGGCAGGCGCATGCGGTTCTCATAGGATCCGCCCCAGCGGTCCTCGCGCTTGTTGGTATGGGTGACGAGGAACTGGTTCAGGAAATACCCCTCCGACCCCATGATCTCTACCCCATCATAGCCCGCCTCGCGGGCGCGCAGGGCGCAGGCGGCGATGTCACTGATCTGTTTCTCGATGCCCTCCTCGTCGAGATCCTTGGGCGCGAACATGGAGATGGGGGATTTCACCGCGCTTGGAGCCACGCATTCGGGGGTAAAGGCATAGCGGCCCGCGTGCAGGATTTGCATGGCGATCTTGCCGCCCGCTTCATGCACCCGCTGGGTGATGATGCTGTGGTTGTCCACGTCCTTCTGGCTGACCATCATTGCCGCCCCATGGGCCACGGCACCTTCGCGGTTCGGCCCGATGCCGCCGGTGACCATCAGCCCCACATCGCCCCGCGCCCGTGCCGCATAGAACTCCGCCACGCGGTTCCAGTCGCCGGTTTCCTCCAGCCCGGTGTGCATCGAGCCCATCAGCAACCGGTTCTTCAGCGTGGTAAAACCAAGGTCGAGCGGGGCAAGCAGGTGGGGATAGTCGGACATGGCTTTACCTTTCTGGGTGGGCTGGGTCACTGTGACACCATCGGAAACGGCAGGGCAAGTCACGCGAAACGCGGCGTCAACGATGCCGGTGCCGAAACGTCAAAGCCGCAATGTGACCGCTTTGAGCCGCGCCGTGGTCGTGCTAACTCCCTCGTGAACGCCATTCAGGAGACCTGCCCTCATGACCCCCGAAGAGATTGCCAAACTGCCCTACCGCCCTTGCGTCGGCGTGATGCTGGTGAATGCCGAGGGCGAGGTCTTTGTCGGCCAGCGGCGCGACCGGGATCAGGACGCTTGGCAGATGCCCCAAGGCGGGGTGGACAAGGGCGAGGCCGCGCCCGACGCAGCCCTGCGCGAGTTGGAGGAAGAGACCGGCATCCCCCGCGATCTGGTGCGGATCGAGGCCGAGACTTCCCGTTGGCTGCCCTATGATCTGCCGCATGAACTGGTGCCCAACATCTGGAAAGGCCGCTACCGGGGGCAGGAACAAAAATGGTTCCTCATGCGTTTTCTGGGGCAGGACGATCAGGTCAATATCCAGACGGCCGAACCTGAATTCTCGGAATGGCGTTGGATGCCCGCAGATCAACTGGTCGCGAATATCGTGCCGTTCAAACGCGCGGTATACACGGCAGTTCTTGAAG
The DNA here is from genome assembly GCF_034377145.1 of Sulfitobacter sp. OXR-159. Classification (NCBI taxonomy): domain Bacteria; kingdom Pseudomonadati; phylum Pseudomonadota; class Alphaproteobacteria; order Rhodobacterales; family Roseobacteraceae; genus Sulfitobacter; species Sulfitobacter sp. OXR-159. The sequence goes on along the minus strand of NZ_CP139707.1, from coordinate 3,378,625 downwards.
AGTTTGAGGAGAAGTTATGACACGGATCATCGCCTGCGCCCTCGCCACCTTGGCCCCGCTGCCCGCGCTTGCGCTCAGTTGTCTGCCCCATTCAGTCGAGGCGACCTATCAGCGCGCGGCCAAGGCCGAAGAGAGCTATGTCGTGGTGCAGGGGCGTCTGACCTTTGACGCCGCCGCCTTGCCAAAGACCGGCAAAGTCGGGAGCAACCCGCCCGAAGAGACGCCGCTCCGGGCGCAAATCAGCGGCAAGGCGTTGTCGGAAGGGGGCTTTGACGTGCCCTTTGACCAGCCGTTGATGCTCAACGTCCTGTGTTTCGGCCCGTGGTGCGGCTCTGCCGAGGAAGGGGACGTTCTGGCCTTTCTCGAACGCAAACCGGATGGGGCCTTTGCGCTGGAAAGCAATCCCTGTGGGGGCGACCTCTTTGGTTCGCCGAAGCCTGCGATGGTCGACAAGGTGATCGCCTGTTTCCAAGGGGCGGAGTGCACGCCGGTTCGGTGATCCGGCGGTAGTTTTACCCTTCGCTTTTCCTACCCTTCGATCAGCGGCACTTGCGGCGCCGCATCGCGCGGCAGCAGGCCGGTCAGGCGCGGATCGTCGTCGATCTCGACCTGACGGCGAACGGGGGTGAAGCCTGAGCGCACATAAAACCCAAGCGCCTGGGGGCTGTCGTTAGTGCAGGTGTGCAGGTGCAGCCGGGTGATCGGCTGTTCCCAGGCCAGGGTGATCGCTTGGTTCATCAGATACCGCCCTGATCCACTGCCAATCAGCGCCGAAGTCAGCCCGAAATAGGCCAGTTCGCAGGTGCCATCTTCGGGGAAGTTCAGCTCTAGCAGCGCCTCGTCCTTGCCATCACGGGTCAGCGTATAGAAGGCCCGCGCCGGGTCTTGCAGCACCGCGGTGAGAGCTGCGTCATCCAGCTTGAGCCGCCCGTACCAGAGCCAATCCATCCCGACGCGCCGGAAAATGTCGCGAAACCAGTCGAGCGTCGGGGTGATCCTTTGAAAGGTCACACCCTCGGGCAGGGGGACCTCCCGCAGGCTGGGTTTGGCGTCCATTTCCAAATGGGTCACCACCACCGCAAGTTTGCCGGGGGGAACATCGTGAAAGCCGCTTTCAATCATCAAACCAGCCCTTCGGCCTTGAACAGGGCCATGATGTCAGTCTGGGGGCGGGGGCCGATGTGGCGGATCACCTCGCCTGCGCAGATGTTGCCCATGCGGCCACAGGTCTCCAGATCGCGGCTCGTGGCGAGACCATAGAGGAAGCCCGCCGCGAATTGGTCGCCTGCGCCCGTGGCATCCACCGGCACGACCTTTTCGACCGGCACGTCGACACGTTCCTCGCCCCGCACCAGCGTGACCCCGTCGCCCGACCGGGTGCAGACCACCAGCGGGCAAATCTCGGCGGTTTTGGCCAGTGCGGCTTCGGTGTCGTCGGTCTCCCAAAGGGCGCGAATCTCGGCTTCGTTGCCGATGACATAGCCCAGATCGTTTTCGATCAGCGCGAGGAAGTCGTCGCGGTGACGCTCCACGCAGAAGGGGTCGGAGATGGCGATGCCCGCCATGCCGCCACCCGCCGTCGCCGCGCGCGCGGCCTCGCGAAAGGCGGTTTTTCCGGCGTTATGGTCAAAAAGGTAGCCCTCAAGGAACATCAGCTTGGCCTTCTCCGTCACCGCCTGCGGCACATCGGCCGAGGTTAGCCCGGTCGAGATGCCGAGATAGGTGTTCAGCGACCGCTCCCCATCCGGGGTGACGAAGATCATGCAGCGCGAGGTGGGGTTCTCCCCCTCGGTCACCGGGGCGTTGACGAAATCAATGCCGATATCGGTCATCGCCTTGGCATAGAATTGGCCCAACTCATCATCGCGCACCCGGCCGATGAAGGCGGTCTTGAGGCCCAGCGCGCCCGCGCCTGCGACGGTATTCGCGACCGAGCCGCCCGGCGTCTGCACCCGGTCTTGCATCGCGGTATAGAGATCTTCGGCGCGGTCACGTTCGATCAACTGCATGATGCCTTTTTCGATGCCGTTCTCGGCAAGGAAAGTGTCATCAGCATGGGAGATCACGTCGACGACGGCGTTGCCGATGCCAACCACTTCGTATTGGGTCATTCTGTCTTGTCCTCGTATTGGCACAGGTCACGGATGATACAGGTGCGGCACAGCGGTTTGCGTGCCTTGCAATGATAGCGGCCATGCAGGATCAGCCAGTGATGGGCATGGCGCTGGAAATCAGCGGGGATGTTGTCTTCGATGGCGCGCTCGACTGTGTCGACCGTCTTGCCCGGTGCGATGCCGGTGCGGTTGCCAACGCGGAAGATATGCGTGTCCACCGCCTGCGCGGGCTGGCCCCACCACATATTGAGTACCACATTCGCCGTTTTGCGCCCCACCCCCGGCAGCGATTGCAGCGCCGCGCGAGAGTTCGGCACCTCGCCGTCGTAATCGTCGACGAGGATTTGGCTCAGTTTGATGACGTTCTTGGCTTTCTGACGGTAGAGGCCGATGGTCTTGATATGCTCAATTAGCCCCTCAACCCCCAGATCCAGCATCTTCTGCGGGGTGTCGGCGATTTTGAAAAGCTCGCGCGTGGCTTTGTTGACGCCCGCATCGGTCGATTGCGCGCTCAACGCCACGGCGACAACCAGCGTATAGACGTTCACATGCTCCAACTCGCCCTCGGGCTCAGGCTCTGCCTGTTGGAAGCGTGCGAAGGTCTCGCGGATGGTATGATAATCAAGTTGGCGGGCCATGGCTCTGGGTATGCGATGAATGACGCGGCAGGGCAAGCGGGGGCGGGCTGCGATACATTGGCGCAAGAAATGGGTCGCGCGGGGGCAGGGGCGTGGCTAATCTAGGGGCATGACACAGATCGCACAGATATCCCCCGCGCCCGAAGATCAGGGTTACCACTATCAAGTGATGCGCCGCGCCATCGCCCTGATCGACGAGGCCGAAGACCCCAAGCAACTGGACTGGATCGCCGGGGAAATGGGCATGTCCGCCGCGCATTTCCAGCGGCTGTTCTCGCGCTGGGTGGGGGTATCGCCCAAGCGCTACCAGCAATATCTGATGCTGGATCAGGCCAAGGTCATGCTGCGCGATCACTTCACCACATTGGCGGCGGCACATGAGTTGGGGCTATCAGGCAGCGGGCGGTTGCATGACTTGTTCCTGCGCTGGGAGGCGATGAGCCCCGGTGAGTTCGCCCGCAAAGGCGCAGGGCTGACGATCTATTGGGGGTGGTTTGACAGCCCCTTTGGCCCGACACTGGTGATGGGCACCGACAAAGGCATCTGCGGCTTGGCGTTGTCGTCGGAAGTAGGAGAGGACGCAGCGATGGAGGACCTTTGCAGCCGGTGGCCGCTGGCTGAGTTCGTCGAAGCACCCGACCGGCTGCGCCCATGGGTCGATACCGCGTTTGGGATGCAAAAAGACCCCGAAGCGAAGGCACCGCTCTATCTCATCGGTGCGCCGTTTCAGATCAAGGTTTGGGAGGCGCTGTTGAGCATCCCGTCGGGGCAGGTGACCACCTATTCCGAAATTGCGCAGACCGTCGGCAGCCCCCGTGCCGTGCGCGCCGTAGGCACGGCGGTGGGGCGCAATCCGGTGAGTTGGCTGATCCCCTGTCACCGCGCGCTGCGCAAAAGCGGCGGTTTGGGCGGCTATCACTGGGGTCTGCCGGTGAAACGGGCGATGCTGGCCTTTGAATCCGCGCGGGCAGAAGCGCAAACTCCCCCATCTGGGCGGGTTTCTGCCGAATAACGGTTATATGTAATGTTCGCGGGAACATTGAGTGCCTATATTGCGTTCACATCAAGATGCCCCGCCCGAACGGGGCCCGCAAACATGAAGGCAGTAGACATGATTTCTTCGAAGATGACTTTGGCCGCCGCTCTGGCCGGCGCGATGACACTGGGTGCGTGTACGCAGCCACTGCAGCCCGGCAATGGCGATCCCAACCAGCGGACCAAGAATGGCGCTTTGATCGGTGCGGGCGTCGGGGCCCTTGCCGGTGCGATTTCCGAAGGTGACGGCAAAGGCGCCCTGAAAGGCGCCTTGATCGGCGGCACGATCGGCGCGGGCGTGGGTTACTCGCTTGATAAGCAAGAGGCCGAGTTGCGCGCCGCGATGGACAGCCGTGTGGTCATTACCAACACCGGCGACCGTCTGATCGTGACCCTGCCGCAGGATATCCTGTTCGCGACCGACAGCACCAATGTATCGCCCGCCCTGCGTGACGATCTGGCCGCGCTGGCGCAGAACGTGAACGTTTATCAGAACTCCACCCTGCAGGTCGTCGGCCACACCGACAGCGATGGCGAAGCGGCGTATAACCAGCAGCTTTCCGAGCGTCGCGCACAGGCTGTGGGCAACATCCTGCTGTCCAACGGCGTGCCGCAGCAGCGTTTGCAGACATTCGGTCGCGGCGAAAGCCAGCCAGTGGCAAGCAACCTGAGCGCCGCAGGCAAGGCGCAGAACCGCCGGGTCGAGATCGTGATCCTGCCCAACGCGCGCTAAACCGCGACCCTTTGGGAACGGTATTGAACCCCGGCCACTGGCCGGGGTTTTTCTTTGGCCTAGAGGTTATCGCCAACCCTAAAGCCCTCGGGGATGGCATCGCGCCCTTCGAGCAGCAGATCGGCCATCACCTCTGCCACTTTGGGGGCCATACCAAAGCCAATTTTGAACCCACCATTGGCGATATACTGCCCCGGCCTGCCGGGCCATGCGCCCAACATTGGCGCGCGGCTGCGGCTGCGGGGGCGTAGCCCGGCCCAGCGTTCGATCACCGGCGCGTCTTGCAAGGCGGGCACCGCCGCGCGGGCCTTGGCGATCACCGCGTCAAGCTGTGCATCAGTGCTGTCGGGGCTGTCGTACTCGCGTTCCGTCGTGCCACCGACGGCCACCGTGCCTTCCAGATGAGGAATCACATGCACCCCATCGGCAAAAAGCTGCGCCGCGCCGCCTTGGTCAAGCTGCAAGAGCGCGGCTTGACCCTTGATCCCTGCGCCGACCAGACGCGGGTGGCCCGCGTTCAGCGTCTCCAAACCCGCGACGCCGGTGGCCCAGAGGGTCTGGCCCGCCTCGGGGGCCTCGGCCACAATCTCAACGCCTCTCACCGCCAAGGCAGCCACCAGCGCCGCGCAGGCTTGGCGTGGGTGGACGAGGGCGCTGAGGGTGTCGTGGATCAGCCAGCCGGTGGGGCTGTGCGGGGCCCAGTCGCTGCACTCGGCGCGGATCAACTCCCACTGGGCGCGGCCTTGCCAAAGCTCGGCTGCCGTGTCCTCCCGCTGCCGCGCCAGCGCGAGCGCCGCGTCATCCGCCACCGGCTGCAAGCGCCCGCTGCGGATATAGCCGGGCGCGCGACCGCCCACGGCCTCCACCTCGGCCCAAAAGGCTTCGGCACTGAGCAGGCTCTCAAGCTGAAAGGCTTTCTTGGCGTTCCAATTCTCCGGCACATGCGGCGCCAGCGCGCCCACGATCCCACCCGAGGCGCCTGCTGCCGGTCCTGCCGGATCGACCACCTGCACCGATGCGCCGCGCAGAGCGCAGGCCCAAGCCACCGACAGGCCGAAAATCCCGGCCCCTCTTACGGTTACATCCACCATTGCCATTCCCCGCCAGCTTGCGCAGTGTCTGCGCGACTTCACTCCCCCTCTAGCAGGACGTACCGTGCCAGACCAGAATGCCCAGATCACATGGCGCGAGGGCCAAGTGCCCGTCTCGACCCAGTTCGATGATCCCTACTTCAGCCTAGAGGACGGCGCGGCGGAAACGGCCTATGTCTTTCTGGCGGGCAATGACCTGCCAGAGCGGTTTCGCCCCGGTTTTCACATCGCCGAACTGGGCTTTGGCACCGGGCTGAACCTGCTGCTGGCGTGGGACGCGTGGATGCGCGCGGGCCTTGACGGACCGCTGCAATTCACCAGTTTCGAAGCCTATCCAATGCGGCCTGAGGATATGGCGCAGGCCCATGCGGCCTTTCCCGCGCTTGACGGGCGGCGTGATGCGCTGACAGCGGCGTGGGATGGCACCGGCGGCGTGTTGGAGCTGCCCGGTCTGCGCGCCGAGATCATCATCGGTGATGCGCGGCAGGCCCTGCCCGCGTGGCAGGGGCAGGCCGATGCTTGGTTCCTCGACGGGTTCTCGCCCGCCAAGAACCCTGAGTTGTGGGGCGATGCTCTGATGGCCGAAGTCGCCCGTCACACCGCGCCGGGCGGCACCGCCGCGACCTATACCGCAGCAGGCTTCGTCCGCCGCGCGCTTGGCGCAGGCGGATTCGAGGTCACCCGCATCCCCGGCTATGGCCGCAAGCGCCACATGACCCGCGCGCGGATGCCCGCATGAGCCAGTCTAGCGTGCCTCAATCCAACAACATCCCGCTTGGCATCATGCTGATGATCGCCACGACGATGGTCTTTGCCGTTCAAGATGGGCTGTCGCGCCATCTGGCTGAGAATTACAATGTGCTGATGGTGGTGATGATCCGCTATTGGTTCTTTGCCGCTTTCGTCATCGCGCTGGCGCTGCGCAAGGCAGGCGGCATTCGAAAGGCCGCCGCGACCACGCAGCCTGCGGTGCAGATCCTGCGCGGCGTGCTGCTGTCGGCGCAGATTTGCACGATGGTGCTTGGCTTTACGATCCTTGGGCTGGTGGAAAGCCATGCTGTCTTCACCTGTTATCCACTGCTGGTGGCGGCGCTCTCGGGCCCGATCTTGGGTGAAAAGGTCGGCTGGCGGCGGTGGGCCGCGATTGGTGTGGGGTTCATCGGGGTGCTGGTGATCCTGCAACCGGGGCTGCGGGTGGTGGACCCTGCCGCCGCGATCCCGCTGGCGGGGGCGGCGATGTTCGCGGTCTACGGGCTGCTGACCCGCTATGTTGCGCGGCGTGACAATACGGCGACGAGTTTCTTCTGGACCGGCGTGACCGGGGCGGCGGTGATGACCGCCGTGGGCGTCTGGTTTTGGGAGCCGATGACACCGGGCAACTGGCTGTTGATGGGCACGCTCTGCATCACCGGGGTGACGGGCCACTGGCTGCTGATCCGCTGTTATGAGGTTGCCGAGGCGAGCGCCGTGCAGCCCTTCGCCTATACGCAGCTGATCTTTACCGTGATTATTGGCCTGTCGGTCTTTAACGAAGTGCTGCGCCCGAGCGTGGTGCTGGGTGCAGGCATGATCGTGGCGGCGGGGCTGTTCACCCTATGGCGCGAACGCCTTCAGCGTCGACCCGGTTAACTCTTCGCTAAAGGGGATCGGCAGCGGGTCTTTCCCCAGACGGGCGCGGTAGACGGGCAGGCTTTCGGTCACCCGCATCACGTAGTTCTGCGTCTCGCGGAAGGGGATCATCTCAATCCAATCGACAATGTCGATTTCACCTTTGCGCGGGTCGCCATAGGTCGACATCCAGCGGCGCGGGCGGCTGGGGCCCGCGTTATAGGCCGCCGACATCATGGATACGTTGCCGTCAAACTGCCCGGCCATCTGCGACAGGTAAGTCGCCCCAAGCCGTGCGTTGTAATCGGGATCGGCGGTTAGGCGGTCGGTCGTGTGCTGGCTAGAGATGCCCAGATCGCGCGCCACGTCTTTCGCCGTGGCGGGCATGATCTGCATCAAGCCACGCGCGCCGACACCGCTTTGCACGTTCGGGTCAAACTCGCTTTCGCGGCGCGCGATGGCGAGGGTCATTTCGGTGGCCATCGGCAAGTCTTTCTCGACCAGACTATGCAGCGCGTAATAGGGGGCGGGCACTTCCAACCCGCGCTGCGCCGCGCGTTTGCCAATCATCACCGCAAGATGCGGCTGGCCTGCGTCGATCGCCGCCTGCCCCAGCAGGGCGATGTCTTCGGGCACCAGTTGCTCTGCCAGATGGGTCCAGAACCGCTCTGCGGTGGACAGCTCACCCGAGGCTTGCAACAGCAGCCCGGCTTCGAACAAGGGCGCGCGGGCGAGCGGGGATGTCCGCCAGTCTTGGGCAGGGGCCGCGCCCGTCAGCTTTTCGTCGAAGGGAATGCCGCCACGCTCAGCGGCCAGCAGCCCGTAGAAGGATGTCTGATACTTCGCCCCCATGGCATAGGCCTTGGCAGCCCCTTCGGCATCGCCCATCGCCTCCAGCGCGCGGCCTTGCCAATAGCCTGCGCGGCCTTGGCTGATCGGGGATTCCACGGCGTTGTCGTGGTTCTGGAAATGGCCCAATGCGGTTGTTGGGTCGTTCAGGAAGCGCAAGGCGATATAGCCTGAAAGCCATTCGAGATCGGCAAAGTCCGACCCGCTGGTTAGAAAATGCTGCGATGCGATCTGATAGGCGGTTTTGGGGTCACCGTTGCGCATCTCATCGCGCGCCATGGCGCGGCGACGGTTGGACCATTTGGGCGGCTGACCGAGAGCTGCGGCAGAGGTAGAGCGCTGTAGCAGCAAGGCTTTGGCATCATCGCCAAACCCTTTGCGGATACGCCATTCAAATCGGTCATGCGCCAGCCCCGGTGCGTCAGCCTTGGAGGCGGGCAGGGCGTCGATCTTGGTGTTCACATCGCTTTCCAGCTTTTGCAGGGCGATACGGGTCTCGGCCAGTGCCTTGTCGGCGCTGGAAACCAGATCGAACATCTGCCGCGCTTCGGAATGCTCGCGCTGCCAGAGCATCTCTTCGAGCCGCGCCGCGTGATGCGGGGCCAGAAGGCTGCCGTGTGCGTCGACGAACAATTCCTGACTGGTGGCGTTCATCGGCATGGTGCGCCACGCCAGAACGAGGTTCGCCTCGGCTTCACCGCGCTGGCCGCTGTCGATCAGTGCCTTGGCATGGGCCAGCACCCCGCGCGGGGTCTGCGCGGCCATGGCCGAAAAGAAATCCAGTATGTCGTCTTGGGACTGCTTGATCACCGCCTCTTCGGTCTGCCGACGCAGATATGCCTCACCGGGCCAATCGGGCCTGCGGTTCAGAAAATCGCGTGCCTCGGCATAGCTGCCCCGCCCGGCGCGGAGCCGGTGCCATTCGATCACGTCGACGGCGACCTGCCCATCGCGGGCGGCCAAGGCCGCAGCCGCGTCCCAATTGCCGCTGCGCATCGCGTCCATCGCCCAGCCCAAAGGGCGCGGGCGCTGCGCTTCGGCAGGCACGGTCAGGACAAAAATACTTATGAGGATCGCCATCAGGCGCGTCATCGCTTGCATTTCCTACGTCTCCGGGGCTAGAGCCTTGCAACATATGGCTCGGGCGACGTTTATCAAACATTACCGCCCGCAAAAGCCTTCATCCAGTCCGGTTTTCCGCCGGCCAGCACTTAAGGAGCGTGCACATGTTCAAAGGCTCTCTGCCTGCCCTCGTCACGCCGTTTCGCAACGGCGCGCTGGATCTGGATACGCTCAAGAAACTTATCGAATGGCACATCGGCGAAGGGTCGAGCGGGCTTGTCCCCGTCGGCACCACCGGCGAATCCCCGACGCTGAGCCATGCCGAGCATGAGACCGTTGTCGAAGAGGTGGTCAAAGCCGTCGCCGGGCGCATCCCGGTGATTGCCGGTGCCGGGTCAAACAACACGGTCGAAAGCATCCGCCTTGCCCGCCACGCCGAAAAGGTCGGCGCGGATGCGCTGCTGGTGGTGACGCCCTATTACAACAAGCCCACGCAACGCGGGTTGGTGGCGCATTTCACCGCCGTGCACGACTGCTGTGAACTGCCGATCATCATCTATAACATCCCCGGGCGTTCGGTCGTGGATATGCTGCCCGAGACGATGGGCGAACTGGCCCAACTGCCGCGCATCGTGGGTGTCAAAGACGCCACCGGCGATCTGGCGCGCGTCAGCGATCAGCGCATCACCTGTGGCCCGGATTTCTGCCAGCTTTCCGGCGAAGACGCCACCGCGCATGGGTTCAACGCCCAAGGCGGCGTTGGCTGTATCTCGGTCACCGCCAATGTCGCACCGCGTCTTTCCGCGCAGATGCAGGCGGCCTGCCTTGAGGGCGATTACGCCAAAGCGTTGGAATTGCAGGACCGTCTGATGCCGCTGCACAAGGCGATCTTTACCGAACCGGGGCTGGTTGGCGTGAAATACGCCATGTCGCGGTTGGATCTCTGCTCCGACGAGGTGCGTCTGCCGCTGACAGAGCTGACGGACCCGACCAAAGAGCTAGTGGACGCGGGTCTGCGTCATGCGGGTTTGATGAACTGAGCCTGCTTTTTAAGCTGTGAATTTGAATGCAAGAGGGGGTGGAGACACCCCCTCTTTTGCGTTCAGCGTTTGCCGTAGTAGATGCCGACCACATGTTCCGCCTGCGCAAAGAACAGCCAGCGTGAGGTCAGCACCCCCGCCGCGTGGCTGAGCACCGCGAGGGCGGCGGCAAGGTGGTGGAACACGGGCGAGAGGAGCAGCAGCAGCGGCAGCAGCACCATCAGCGTGATCGCGATCACCCGCAGTTTTAGCGCGTGTTTGCGCCCGATCTGATAAACGAACTCTCGCAGCAGGTAATTGCTGCCAGTATGCGGCGGTTCAAAGGCGCGGACGCTGCTCTTGTCCCCCAGCCGCGTCGCTGAGGCGATATCGCTGCCCGACGCCGCAAGTGCGCGATCCCCGCGCCACCATGTGGCGATCTGCACCACGCCCGCCAGCACCAGAAGCACCATCGCCGTCGTCACCTGTCCGGCCAGCAATGCGCCGCCTGCGATGCTAAGCGACAGGAAATTCAGCGGCGTCATCACGCTGTGCCAGCGCGGCACGGTTTTCATCTGGGTATAGATCATCGCCGTGGTCAGCACCGTCAGCAACGACAGCGCCGCGCCTAGCAGCCCCAGCGGCCAAAGCCGCATGTCGTAAAACACCAGCCCCGCGCCATAGGCCGCCATGGTCAGCAAGGCCGCGACCGAGGCCCAAGCCTCCCGGCTAAGCCAACTGCTGCGCCACTGGGTGAAAGCCTTGAGCGCGCGTTCGGGATGGCCAAGGTGGAAGGTCGAAGCGATGAGCCCGCCCACCGCCAGCAGATAGGCCAGCGCGAAAAAGACGAAGGCCACCCAGCCGGTCACGGCAGGCAGGCCGATGCCGAGCCACGCCAGCAGGCCAAACCCCATGCCCGACAGGCTGCTGAACAGAATAACAGACGGTGCCGGATGCATCAGAGCTTCTCCAAAGTGCGGTCAAGCCAGCCAAGGAAGCCTTTGGGGCCGCTGTCGATCGGGGCAAGGAAGGGGGCCAGCACGTCGATATCGCCGCTGTCCTCTGGGCCTTGCAACTGATCGCGCGGGCGGGGCGGGAGGTATTTGTTGACCGGCTTGGTGCCCTGCTCCGGCATGAGGTCCAGACCGCCGCGCTCGGCCACCAATTGGCTCACCGCGCTTTCGGGATCGCCAAGATCGCCAAAGTGCCGCGCGCCAGCGGGGCAGGTGCGCACGCAGACGGGCTGTCGGTCTTCTTCGGGCAAGTTCTCGTTATAGATACGGTCGACGCAGAGGGTGCATTTCTTCATCACGCCCGCGGCCTGATCCATCTCGCGCGCGCCGTAGGGACAGGCCCATGCGCAGAGGCCACAGCCGATACAGTCGCTCTCGTTGACCAGCACGATGCCGTCCTCGACGCGCTTGTAGCTCGCCCCTGTGGGGCAAACGGTGACGCAGGGCGCGTCATCGCAGTGCAGGCAGGATTTCGGGAAGTGGACGAGTTGCGCGGCACCGGCCTCGGGCTGCACCTCATAGCTGTGCACGCGGTTGAGAAAGGTGCCCGACGGGTCAGCGCCATAGGCGTCTTGGTCAGACAAGGGCGCGCCGTAGTTTTCGGTGTTCCAGCCTTTGCAGGAGATCACGCAGGCATGGCAGCCGACACAGGTATCAAGGTCGATCACAAGGCCGAGTTTGCGGTCGGTCTGTTGCGGGAGCGTGGTCATGGCTGGCGGTCCTGAAGGGTCTTGTGCGCAGCGCGCGGCCGGGAAGCGGTCATTTGCCCACCTTCCACGAAATGTCGCGCGGCGCGGGCGGAACGGGGGAGCGTTGCGGCGGAATTTCCGGCTGCGCCTCGGCGGGGGCGTCGGTCTTTTCGATATGCACTTTAAGGTCGAACCACGCGGCCTGTCCGGTGATCGGGTCGGAGTTCGACCACCGCAAACCGTCGCCTTTGGGTGGCAGCAATTCGTGGATCAGGTGGTTCAAAAGGAAGCCTTTGGTCGCCTCGGGCGCGTCTTTGTCCAGCGCCCATGCGCCTTTGCGTTTGCCGATGGCGTTCCATGTCCAGACCGTTGTGGGGTTCAGGGCCGCCATCTCCATCACCGGCACGGTGATTCCTCCATGCGGAGAGGTCACGCGCGCCCAATCGCCGTCTTGCAGCCCCTTGGCACGCATGATCGCGGTGGGCAGGTAGAGCGGATTGTGCCCGTGCAATTGCCGCAGCCAAGCGTTCTGGCTGCCCCAGGAGTGGTACATCGCCATCGGGCGTTGGGTAAGCGCGTGGACGTTATAGCCTTCAGCGCCCTCGGGATCGCTTTCATACCAGATTGGCAGGGGCGTCATGGTCTGCTTGATCCGGTCGCGCAGATGGTCGGGGGGCTGGCGGTCGCCGTGGCCTTCGGCGGCAAGCTGAAAGCGCCGCAGCGGCTCGACATAGAGCGAAAATAGATAGGGCTGCGGCGCGTCATAGATGCCCATGCCGACGGCCCAATCTTGATAGGCGGCGTTCCACGGCTTGTAGTAATTCGCGCCCTCGGGGATGTGATTGACGAAGAAACCGCCGTTTTCGATATAGCGGTCGATCTGCTCGGGGTTCGGCGCCCCGCGTCCGGCGTCTTTGCCATCTTCACCGCGGAACCCGGCCAGCGGCCCAATGCCCGGACGGCGTTCGTGGCTGGTGATGTAGTCGGCGTAGTCTTTGTATTTCTGGGTGCCATCCTCGTTCACGAACCCCGGCAGGCCGAGCTGCGCCCCCAGATCGCAGAGCGCGGATTGGAACCCCCGCACGTCGCGGTTGGGCTCCACCACGGGCCAGCGGATTGCATCGGCGGCGGCGTCGGCCTCGCTGATCGGGCGGTCGAGCAGCGAGATGCAGTCGTGCCGTTCAAGGTACGTCGTGTCGGGCAGGATCAGATCGGCATAGGCGACCATTTCCGAAGAATAGGCATCGGAGTAGATGATGCGCGGGATGACGTAGTCGCCATTCTCGTCGGTGTCGGTCAGCATCTCCATCACCCCGCCGGGGTTCATCGACGAGTTCCACGACATATTCGCCATATACATGAACAGCGTGTCGATCTTGTAAGGATCGCCCGCATGGGCGTTGGAGATCACCATATGCATCAGCCCATGGGCCGACATCGGGTTTTCCCATGTGAACGCCTTGTCGATCCGCGCCGGGCTGCCATCGGCGCATAGCGCCAGATCGTCGGGGCCATGCACGAAACCCAGATGCGGCCCGTCGAGCGGCGCATCGGGGGTGGCTTTGCAATGCGGTTTGGGATGCGCGGTGGCAGGTTTGGGGTAGGGCGGTTTAAAGCGGAAACCGCCCGGCACTTCGACGGTGCCAAGGATGATCTGCAGCACATGCAGCGCCCGGCAGGTTTGGAACCCATTGGCATGGGCCGAGATGCCGCGCATGGCGTGGAAAGAGACCGGGCGGCCCGTCATCGTCTTGTGATGCTCGCCGCGGAAGTCGGTCCATGCGTGCTCAAGCTCGAACGCTTCGTCAAAGGCGACGCGGGCCAGTTCGGCGGCGATGGCGCGGATGCGCGGCGCGGGGATGCCACAACGCTCAGCCACGGCTTCGGGCGTGTACTCTTCACCCAGATATTGCTCGGCCATCTGGTGAAAGACCGGGCGGTGCGTGATGCCTCCCGTGCGGTAGGTGGCGGCAAGGTCGGGGCGCACGCCGGGCTGATCAAAGGGGGTCAGCTTGCCCGTCTTGCGGTCGACCACCAGCGCCTTGCCGTCCTCATCGCGCAGTTGCAGGCCATACTCCGGCGACTTCGGGTCGCTGTTCAGCAGCACTGGGGCGTCGGTGTAGCGGGCGAGGTAATCCAGATCGATGCGCCCGGCCTTCATCAGGCAGTGGATCAGCGACAGGATGAACAGCCCATCGGTGCCGGGCGTGATGCCGACCCAATCGTCGGCGATGGCATTGTATCCGGTGCGGATCGGGTTCACCCCGATGACCCGCGCGCCGCGTTTCTTCAGCTTGCCCAGACCCATCTTGATCGGGTTGCTGTCATGGTCCTCGGCCACGCCGAACAGCATGAACAGCTTGGTGTGATCCCAATCGGGCTGGCCGAACTCCCAAAAAGCGCCGCCCATCGTGTAGATGCCAGCCGTGGCCATGTTGACCGAGCAGAAACCGCCGTGGGCCGCGTAGTTCGGCGTGCCGAAAGCCTGCGCCCAAAGGGACGTGAAGCTTTGCGACTGGTCGCGTCCAGTGAAGAACGCCAGCTTTTCAGGCGCTTCGCGGCGTAGGGGCTCCAGCCAGTCGGTGGCGATCTGCAGTGCCTCTTTCCAGCTAATGCTCTCGAACTCACCCGACCCGCGCGGGCCGATCCGTTTCATAGGGTTGCGCAGCCGCGCGGGGGAGTTGTGCTGCATGATCCCCGCAGAGCCTTTGGCGCAGAGCACCCCTTGGTTCACCGGATGGTCGCGGTTGCCTTCGATGTAGGCGACCTTGCCCTTTTTCATATGCACGTTAATGCCGCAGCGGCAGGCGCACATGTAGCAGGTGGTCTTGCGAACCTCGTCCGAGACCTTCGGCGACAGATCAAGCGGCGGCTGGGAGTGCGTCATGAGAGGGCGGGGTCTTTCAGCAGGGCGCGCGTTTGGCGCGCGATATGTTTCTCTTCGGCGGCGGGGATGACCCAAGAGGGAATATTTCCCGCCCAGCTTAGGTTTGCAAGAACCTTTTCCCTCACCTCGGAATCGTTTTCGCCGATACCCCCGGTGAAGGCGATGCCGTCGATCCCGCCCATGGCGGCGATCATCGACCCCGCCTGCCGGGTGATCCAGTAGCAAAAATGGTCACGGGCGAAGCGGGCGGCGTCGCTGTCTGTTTCCGCCAATTGCCGCATGTCGGCAGTGAGGCCCGAAAGCCCCAGCAATCCGCTTTCGTGATGCAGCAGTGTCTGCGTCTCTTCCAGCCCCATGTCGCGCACCAGATGCACCACCGCACCCGCGTCAATCTCGCCCGCGCGGGTGCCCATGGTCAGCCCGCTGAGGGGCGAAAACCCCATGGTGGTGGCGACCGATTGCCCCTCGTGGATGGCGCAGAGCGACGCGCCATTGCCCAGATGCAGCGCCAGCAAACGGCGGGGGAGGCCTGTGCCAGTGGTCTCGCGAAAGTTCGCGACGAGGCTTTCATAGCTGATGCCGTGAAACCCATAGCGGCGCAGGGCGGCCGTTTCGGCCCGGTCGGGCAGCGCATAGCGGCGGGCGACATCGGGGTTGGTCCGGTGAAAGCCGGTATCAAAGGCGGCAACCTGCGGCAGGACGGGCAGGAGGGCCGACAGCGCGTCAATCGCCCCGAGGTGGTGCGGATTGTGCAACGGGGCAAGCGGCGCGGCGGCGGCGATGGCGGCCCGCACGTTCGGTCTGATCACACAGGTCTGGGCCAAATCCGGCCCGCCATGCACGATACGGTGGGCAGCGGCGGTGAGATCGCCCGTGTCGATTCCTTCCCCGCGCAGCGCCTCTAACAGCGCGCTGAAGGCTGTCTGGTGATCCGGCAAAGCGCGCGGCTGCACTGGTGCAGAGCCGACCCGAAGCGCGCCGGTCTGGCCGATGCCCTGCGCCTCGATCCGCAGACGCTCGGCCAACCCGCCGTCAAAGACCGCCGCCTTGATAGACGACGATCCCGCGTTGACGACAAGCACCAGCGCTTGGGTCACGCCTCAGACCTGTTGCGGGCGCATGTCATCCCGGCTGATTCCAGCGACAGAGACGGGTTTCTTCATCGCGTCCCGCCGGAAGGGCTCGCCCAACTCTTGGTTCAGCAGCACTTCGATGAAGGTCGTCTTGCCCTCGTCCATCTGCGCCTTGACCGCGCGGTCGAGTGCGTCGGTCAACTCATCCATCGACGACACTTGTACGCCCTCGACGCCGCAGGCTTTGGCCACCGCGGCATAGCTCACGTCCTGCGCCAATTCGGTCCCGACGAAGTTGTCATCGAACCACAGCGTCGTGTTCCGTTTCTCCGCGCCCCACTGGTAGTTGCGAAAGATTACCATGGTCACGGCGGGCCAGTCGTCGCGGCTGACGCTGACCATCTCGTTCATTGAAATGCCAAACGCGCCATCCCCGGCAAAGCCCACCACAGGCACATCCGGGCAGGCAATCTTGGCCCCGCAGACCGCCGGGAAACCATAGCCGCAGGGGCCAAAGAGACCGGGGGCGAGGTATTTGCGGCCTGCCTCAAATGTCGGATAGGCATTGCCGATGGCGCAGTTGTTGCCGATGTCGGAGCTGATGATCGCCTCTTTCGGCAGCGTTTTCTGGATTGCGCGCCATGCCATGCGGGGGGACATCTTTTCCGGCTCGCGGTCGCGGGCGCGTTCGTTCCATGTGGTGCCGGGGTCGTCATCCTCATGATCCATTGAGGTGAGTTCCTGCGCCCATGCGGATTTGGTCTGGGCAATCAGGTTGCGGCGCTCCTCGCGGCCTGCGTCGCCCGCGCTGTCGGTCAGCCCATTAAGGATCGTGCGGGCCACTTTGCCCGCGTCGCCGACGATGCCGACGCTGACCTTCTTAGTCAGGCCGATGCGGTCGGGGTTGATGTCGACCTGAATGATTTTGGCGTCTTTGGGCCAATAATCGATGCCATAGCCCGGCAGTGTCGAAAACGGGTTAAGCCGCGTGCCGAGCGCCAGCACCACATCGGCCTTGGCGATCAATTCCATCGCCGCTTTGGAGCCATTGTAGCCCAAGGGCCCCACCGACAGCGGGTGCGAGCCGGGGAAGGCGTCATTGTGCTGGTAGCCGCAACAGACAGGCGCATCGAGCCGTTCGGCCAGTTTGCGTGCGTCGTCGATCGCGCCGCCGATGACCACACCCGCGCCATTCAGGATCACCGGGAATTTCGCGTTTGAAAGCAGTTCTGCCGCCTCGGCGATGGCGGTCTCTCCGCCAGAGGGCCGCTCGAACTCGACGATGGCGGGCAGGTCGATGTCGATCACTTGGGTCCAGAAATCGCGGGGAATGTTGATCTGCGCAGGGGCGGAGTGGCGTTTGGCTTGCAGGATCACGCGGTTCAGTGTCTCGGCGATGCGGGTCGGGTCGCGCACTTCTTCTTGATAGGCGACCATGTCGCGGAAGAGCGCCATCTGCTCGACCTCCTGAAAGCCGCCCTGACCGATGGTCTTGTTCGCCGCCTGCGGGGTCACCAGCAGCAGCGGCGTGTGGTTCCAATAGGCGGTTTTCACCGGCGTCACGAAGTTGGTAATCCCCGGCCCGTTTTGCGCCACCATCATCGACATCCGCCCCGACGCGCGGGTGAACCCATCGGCCATCATGCCGGAGTTACACTCGTGCGCACCGTCGTAGAAGGTGATCCCGGCGGCGGGGAACAGATCGGAGATCGGCATCATGGCCGAGCCGATAATGCCAAAGGCCGTGTCGATCCCATGCATCTGAAGGGTTTTGACGAAGGCTTCTTCGGTGGTCATTTTCATGGGTCGATCCTTTGGGCGTGGGGCAAAGCTTGGGGCAAATTACGGGTAGCCGCGGGCGGGGGTTAGGGCCAGAATTGGCCTAGCCCTAGGGCCAGATCAGCGCAGGCGGTCGATCTCTTCGGCGATCAGGCCAACCCCTTCGCCGATCCGTGCCGCGGGGATGGAGGAATAGGCCAGCCGGTAGTAATTCGTGGCCCTCTCTTCGCCCGCGAAAAAGGCGTGGCCGGGTTCAACCAGAACGTCCCGCACGCGTAGGTTTTCGGCCAGTTGCGCGGTATCGACACTTTCGGGCGCACGCATCCAGAAGGACGACCCGCCATAGGCACCCCGGCCCGAGACACGCAGGCCGTGCGTCTCAAGCGCTTCTTCCATGACGCGGCGACGCTCGTGCAGGGCCAGCCCCATGCGACGGATCTGGGCGTCGTAATGGCCCAGAGACAGGAAATAGGCAGCGGTGCGCTGGATATGCCCCGGCGGGTGGCGCAGGACGGAGGCGCGCAGCGCGCGGGCCTCACGAATGAAAGGCTCGGACCCCACCAGATAGCCCAGCCGGAGCCCCGGAAAAAGCGATTTGGAGAAGCTGCCGACATAGATCACCCGCCCCTCATCATCGAGCGACTTCAGCGCGGGCGAGGCGGGTTTGAGGAAGGACATCTCAAACTCATAGTCATCCTCGACGATCAGCGCCTCAAGCGCGCGGGCGCGGGCCAAGAGCGCGCGGCGGCGGTCCATCGGCATGGTCGCATTGGTCGGGCATTGGTGGCTGGGCGTGGTGAAAATTACATCAGTGTCGGGGGGGATCGCCTCAGGCGGGAGGCCGTCTTGATCCACGCGCACCGGGGTGATGTGGCAGCGGGACTGGCTCAGGATACCGCTGAGCGCCGGATAGCACGGGTCTTCCAAAACGGCGCGGCGGCGTTGGGTCAGCAGCACCTGCGCGGTCAGCCAAAGCGCGTTCTGCGCGCCAAGCGTGATGAGGATTTGCTCGGGCCGCGCCGAGACGCCGCGCCGGGGCAGGATGTGGCGGGCGATGAACTCGATCAGTTGCGGGTCGTCCTGATCGTAATAATCGGTCGTCATCGAGGTGAAGTCGCGCTGGCCCAAGGCTTGCAACGCGCAGAGCCGCCAGTTCGCGTGGTCGAACAGCGTCGGGTCGGCTTGGCCGTAGATGAAAGGGTAGCGGTAGCTGGCCCAGTCCTGCGGTTTGGCGGCCAGCCCATTGGCGCTGAAGCGTTGGCCGATGGCGCGGGTCCAATCGATGGCGTCATCGGCCTCGGCCCGGGGCGCAAAGGCTGGGGGCGCGGGGGCGTTGTCGGAAACGAAATACCCCGACCGCCCGCGCGAGGTGAGGTAGTCATTCGCCAAAAGCTCGGTATAGGCGATGGTGACCGTGATCCGGCTGACGCGAAGATGCGCTGCGAGCTTGCGGGTGGAGGGCAGCTTCTCACCCCGCTGAAACCGACCCGAGAGGACGCCTTGGGCGATCATCTGTTGGATCTGCTGTTGCAGGGTGCCTTGCGCATCGGGACGCAGGAAAAAGGTTTCGACGGGCAGGGCCATGGGGCGAAGGTTAAGCTGGCCTTAGGGGGAGTTCAATCTGGCATTACGGCCTGTCGAATTTACTTCGGCGCGTTGCCCGCACTTCCGTTCACCCGGCACCTCGCCTAAAAGTGTCGCATGAGCATCTCCGCCCCTCTTTTGATCGCCGTTGACGGCGGTGGCACCGGTTGCCGCGCCGCCATCGGCACGCAGCGTGATGGCATTCTTGGCCGTGCAACTGGGGGGCGCGCCAATATCGGCAATGACCCGGACAGAGCGCTCGCAAACCTGCGCGGCGCGGTGGAGGCGGCAGCGGCCGAGGCGGGGCTGCCCCTCACGGCACTTAAGGACGCCACGGCGTTCATCGGGCTCGCGGGAATGAACGTCGCGCGGGACGAAGCGCGGCTGCGCGCGGCGCTGCCCTATGCCCGGATCCACGCCGACGATGACCGCCCCGCCTGCGTGGTCGGCGCGCTTGGCGAAGGCGTGGCGGGCTGGCTGCTGGCCATCGGCACGGGTACGATTGTGGCCGCGACCGATGGCACGGCGTATCGCTATGTCGGAAGCTGGGGGTTTCATCTGGCCGACCAAGGATCAGGCGCATGGCTGGGGCGCGGCGCGTTGGATTTTGCGTTGCAATGCCATGACAGGGTGCTGCCGCACAGCGACCTGACCCGCGCTTTGTTGGCGGATTTCGGCGATGATCCAGAGGCTCTCGTTTCCTTCAGCCTGACGGCGCAGCCCGGAGACTATGCGGCATTCGCGCCCAAGGTCATCGCGGCTGCCGAGGCTGGGGACCGCCACGCGCAGGCACTGATGCAAGAGGGGGCGGCCTATTACCTCCGCGCGTTGAAGGCGCTGGATTTCGCGCCCGGCGACCCGCTCTGCCTGCTGGGAGGGATCGGCCCGCATTACGCGCGTTACCTGCCAGAAGACCATCTGTCGGGGCTGATCGCGGCGCGCGGCACGGCGCTTGATGGGGCGTTTCATCTGGTCTGCAAGGCCGCAGCGGAAGAGGTTTTGCCATGAGCGAGATCGCGAGGGTTTTCACCGGGGCGGATATTCACGATGGAACGCATCTGCACCACGGCAAGGTGCTGGCGCAGATGCAAGTCGGCAGCCGCCGCATCCTTGCCTTTGAAGATGTGCCGCAGGGCGTGCCGACAGAGCGGCTGCAGGCGGGGGTGCTCTGTCCCGGTTTCGTCGATCTTCAGGTCAATGGCGGCGGCGGGGTGATGTTCAACGACAGCCCCGATGTGGCCACCCTGCGGCGCATGGCCAAGGCGCATCGCAGCACGGGTGTCGCGGCGCTTTTGCCCACCTTGATCACCGATACGCCCGAAAAAACCGAAGCGGCCATCGAGGCTGCCATAGCCGCCATCGCCGAGGGGGTGCCGGGCATTATCGGGCTGCATCTGGAAGGCCCGCATCTGGCGCTATCGCGTAAGGGCGCGCATGACGGGGCGTTGATCCGCCCGATGGAGGCGGCGGATCTTGCACTGATCCTGCGCGCCGCTGTGCTGCTGCCGAACCTTATGGTGACGGTCGCGCCGGAAAACACCAGCAACGCGCAGATCGCCGCGATGGCCGAGGCCGGGGTCATCGTCTCGCTTGGCCATAGCGATGCGGATTACGAGACCTCTATGGCTGCTTTTGATGCGGGCGCGCGCGGCGTCACGCATCTGTTCAACGCGATGAGCCAGATGGGCAACCGCGCGCCGGGATTGGTCGGGGCGGCGCTGGCGCGAGACGGGGTTCACGCGGGGCTGATTGCCGATGGCATCCATGTGCATACAGCAACCATGCGCAACGCGCTGGCGGCCAAGGGGGAGGGGATTTTCCTCGTCAGTGATGCCATGGCGACGGCGGGCTCTGATATCGCGGGCTTCACGCTCAACGGGCGCGAGGTTTATCGCGCGGAGGGGCGGTTGGCCTTGGCGGATGGTACTTTGGCGGGGGCGGACCTAGCGTTGGGCCACGCGGTTCGCACACTGATCCATGCCGTGGGAGAGCCGTTGGAGACCGCCTTGGCGCGGGCGATTTCGGGGCCGCTGGCACTGTTGCGCGATGACATGGGTCTGGGCCGGATCGAAAGCGCGGGCCAACCTTTGCTGCTGTTCGACCCCGAAAGCGGTGCGGTGGACCTGCTCGCCTAGCCTGCGACAAGCCGCCAGAAGAACACCGCGCTCATCCCAAAGCCGATGGCGGCGATCAGCCAGCGCACGGTTTGTTTCGGCAAGGCCCGCGCCAGCGGCGCTCCGGCATAGCCCCCTGCCGTGGCGGCCAGCATCATCAGCAACGCCTGCGGCCATGCGACCAGCCCGGCCAAGGCAAAGACCGCCACGGAAATCGATGAGAGCACGAAGCTCAGCCCGTTCTTGAGCCCGTTCATCCCGTGCAGGTCGGTCATCCCCCAAAGCGCAAAGAGGGCCAGCAGAACGATGCCCAAGCCCCCGTTAAAATAGCCGCCATAGACGCTGACCGCGAACAGGCCGAGCGCGCCTTCGGGTGTGACGCCGCGGGCATGGGATGCGGCAAAGGCGCGGATGCGGTCGCCCAGCAGGAAGGCCAGCGTCGCCGCGAGGAGCAAGAAGGGCACGACAACCGAAAAGGCCGCGTTGGACGAGACCAGCAGCAGGCCCGAGCCGACCACACCGCCCGCCAGCGTGATGAGGCTAAGCCGCAGCAACCGCTTGCGGTCAAAACCGCCCAATTCATCGCGAAAGCCGAAAGCCCCGGCAAGGTAGCCGGGAAACACCGCCACGGCACTGGTGGCATTGGCCGCCACAGGCGGCATCCCGGTAAAGACCAGCGCCGGAAAGGTCAGAAAGGTGCCGCCCCCGGCGATGGTGTTCAACACGCCCGCGCCAAAGGCCGCGATCAGCAAGATCGCGATATCGCTCAAAGTGGTCATTGTCCCTCCCCACGCCATGCGGCGCTTGGAACCCTGTTAGGATCAAATCACGGCGATGCCAAGATAGGGGGGAGGCACGAAAAAGGGCTCCGACCGATGGTCGAAGCCCCAATAGCGCGAATGGTCGAAGCCCCAATAGCGCGAAATCGCGCGATGTCAGCCGTTTATGGGCAAGCTGCGACGTAGCGCTGGCCGTTGGAGTTCTGGTACACACATTTGCCGGACTGAGTCTGGCCGATGTAGTTGCCAGCCGCCGCACCAGCGAGACCGCCGATGATTGCGCCTTGAACCTTGTCGTCACCGCCTGAAACAGCAGCACCTGTGGCTGCGCCGAGGGCTGCACCTGTCAGGGCGCCTTGGCTGGGCGTGGTGCCGTTACAAGCGGCAAGAGTGGCGACCAGCGGAACGGCGATAAGGAATTTTTTCATGTCTTTCTCCCAAGTTACTCATTTGCCAACGCGGGGGGGGGTGGAAGAGGTTCCCGCGAAAGCGATGGATGTTAAGAAAAATTTTCAACGCGGGTGTGCGCGGCAATTTTCCATCTGTTGTCATGTTCGGGCAAGACAGAGGTTTAGATAGACGAAGGCGGCACCGGGTCAACCGATGCCGCCTGTCGCAGGCCTGAAAGCGCGGTTTTACGCCGAAGCGAAAACTCGGCCCAATGCGCCATCCACCGCGGTGATGATCTCATCAATATCATCGCGTGAGGCGATCAGGGCAGGCGAGAAACACAGCGTGTTGTTCTTGCCGGGCAGGGAGCGGTTGGTGGCCCCGATGATCACCCCTTGGGCCATGCAGTCCCCAACGACGGCCTGAATACGTTTTTCCTCGACGGGGTCGCGGCTGTCGCGGTCAGTGACCAGTTCGGCGCCCAAGAACAGCCCCTTGCCGCGCACATCGCCGATCACCTTGTGTTTGTCGGCCAGCGCATGAAGCTGCTCCAGCATGTAGTGGCCCATGTTGGTGGTGTTCTCCAACAGGTTCTCACGCTCGATGATGTTCATATTCTCGATGCCCGCGGTCGGCCCCGCGGTGCAGCCGCCAAAGGTCGAGATGTCGCGGAAGTAGTTCAGCGGATCGCTGGCATCGTCCTTGAACATGTCAAACACGGCATCGGTCGTGACCAGACAGGCGATGGCGGCATAGCCAGAGGCCACCCCTTTGGCCATCGTCACCATGTCTGGCTGGATGCCGTAGTGCTGATAGCCGAACCAAGTCCCGGTACGGCCCACGCCGCAGACGACCTCATCGATATGCAGCAGGATGTCGTATTTGCGGCAAATCTCTTGTACCCGCTCCCAGTAGCCCTCGGGCGGGCAGATCACGCCGCCGCCTGCGGTCACCGGCTCAAGGCAAAGCGCGCCGACGGTTTCGGGCCCTTCGGCGAGGATCACCTTTTCGATCTGATCCGCCGCCCATGTGCCGTAGTTCTCTTGCGGCGCACCGTCCTGCTCAAAACTGCGATATTCCAGACAATGCGGCACCCGCACAAAGCCCGGTGCAAAGGGGCCGTATTGTGCATTGCGCTCGTCCTGCCCACCCGCTGAGAGGCAGCCGATGGTGGTGCCGTGGTAATCGCGGTCGCGGTAGAGGATCTTGTGCTTCTTGCCGCCATAGCGTTTGTGCGCGATCTGGCGCACCATTTTGAAGGCTTTCTCATTCGCCTCGGAGCCCGAGTTGCAGTAATAGACGCGATCAAGGCCGGGCATCTTGTCCAGCAGTTTCTCGGCGAAATGAGAACCGGGGATCGAGCCTGCGGAACCGGCGAAATAGTTCAGCTTGATCAGCTGGTCGCGCACGGCATTGGCGATGCTTTCACGGCCATAGCCTACGTTGACCGTCCAGACACCACCGGACACGGCATCAAGGTGCTCTTTGCCCTTTTGGTCCCAGACCCGCATGCCCTTGCCTTCGACAATGATGCGCGGGTCGGTCGTTTCATAGGGTTTGTGCTGGCTCAGGTGGTGCCAGATATGCGCGCGGTCGGCTTCGACAACGCGGGAGATGTCGTTCTCGTTGAAATTGCCGTCCATGAGGCAAACCTTTCTGTGCGAGTGGGCGAACCCACGAATGAAGCCCGCGCAGAGGCGGGGAATGTGCCTATCACATCACCGCGAAAGTTGCGCCACAAGTAGTGCCAGTTAGGTTTGTTCCTTAAGGCCAGCCGCCGGCGCAGATTTCTTTTAAAGAAATCGGGGCGGACTTTTTTAAAAAGTCCGGGGCCTTAAACGAAAACGCCGGGGTGGTGCCCCGGCGTTCAAGTTTACTTCGATTTCGGGCCGCCCTTGCCGCCCTGCTTGCCGATCTTATTCGGCGGGGTGAAGCGTTTGGACGGGTCGGACGCCCGTTTGTAGGACTTCTCACCGCCCGGCGTGGTGGCCGAGGTTGTCGGCTTGCCCTTGCCTTTGCGCGGTGCATCGCCTGCGGGCTTTTCCTTTTTCCAAACGGCTTTCGCCTTGGGCTTGCCGGTTGTTTCGCCGCCAGACTTAGGCTTGGGCGTCGCACCGGGTTTCATCGGACTGCGCTCGGTCTTGTGCGACTTTGGCGGGCGTTCGCCCTTGGGCGCGCGCGGTTTGTCGAACTTGGCCTTGTCGTATTTCGGCTTGTCGAACGACGCCGCACCGGGGCCATCCGCCGCTTTGGCGCGGGGTTTGCGCGGGGCGGGGGCGGCATCGGGATCGTAGTTATCACGCGGCGGGCGCGGGCCACGGTCGCGATCACCCTTGTAGCCGCCACCCGGCTTGGGGCCACGGTTGCCGCCGGGTTTCGGACCACGGGCCAGATCGGGGGCTTTGTCGAGCTGCGTCAGCACCGCGCCTTCTTCCAGCTTCATGTCGCCGCCAAGTGCGCTCAGCAGACCGGGAACCGAGGTTTCCAGCACTTCGACAAAGCTATGGCTGCCCTGCACACGGATCGCGCCGATATCGTCTTTGGTCAGATCACCGCGCCGGCAAAGCATTGGCAGCAGCGTGCGCGGCTCGGCCCCGTCGTTGCGGCCTGTCGAGATCGAGAACCAGACCGATTTGCCAAAGGCCGGGCGCGGTTTGTCGTCGCCGGGCGCACCGGGTTCTGCCAGTTCTTCCGGCGCGGATTGGCGCGCGCGGTAGAGGTTGACGAAAGCAGTGGCCAGTTGCTCGGCCGAGAATTGCTCGACCAGATTGGCAACGAAACCTTCGGCATCTTCCGGGATCGGGTCGGACCATGCAGGATCGGCCAGCAGGCGGGCTTCGTCGGCGGCATTCACTTCGGTGGCGGAGGGCGGTGCCGCCCATTCCACTTTCAGCTTCGCGCCGCCGATCAGACGGTTTGCTTTGCTGCGCAGTTTCGCAGGCACGATCAGGGCGGAAACGCCCTTGCGCCCGGCGCGGCCAGTACGGCCCGAGCGGTGCAGCAGCGTGTCGGAGTTGCTGGGCAGATCGGCGTGGATCACCAGTTCAAGGTTCGGCAGGTCGATGCCGCGTGCGGCCACGTCCGTCGCAATACAAACGCGGGCCCGCCCGTCGCGCAGCGCTTGCAGCGCGTTGGTCCGCTCAGACTGCGTCAACTCACCCGACAGCGCCACGACCGAGAAACCCCGGTTGGTGAACCGTGTGGTCAGGCGCGCCACGGCGGCGCGGGTGTTGCAGAACACGATGGCGTTCTTGGCTTCATAGAAGCGCAGCACGTTGATGATCGCGTTTTCAGTGTCACGCGGGTGCACATTCAGCGCGCGGTATTCGATATCGCTGTGCTGTTTGGCTTCGCTCACAGTGGTGATGCGCTGCGCGTCGCGCTGGTAGGATTTCGCCAGTTTGGCAATCGCCGCAGGCACGGTGGCCGAGAACAGCAGCGTGCGGCGCTCTTCGGGGGATTCGGAGAGGATGAACTCAAGGTCTTCGCGGAAGCCGAGGTCGAGCATCTCATCCGCTTCGTCCAGCACCACGGCGCGGATCGCGTCGAGGTTGATGTTGTTGCGTTTGATGTGGTCACACAGACGGCCCGGCGTGGCGACGACGATATGTGCGCCCCGGTCCAGCGCGCGGCGCTCGGTCCGGGTGTCCATGCCGCCGACACAGGTGGTGACCACCGCGCCCGCTTTGCCATAAAGCCAGGTCAGCTCGCGGCTGACCTGCATGGCCAATTCGCGGGTCGGCGCGATAATCAGCGCCAGCGGTGCGCCTGCTTGGCCGAAATGGGTATCGTCCCCCAAGAGTGTCGGCGCGATGGCGAGGCCAAAGCCCACCGTCTTGCCCGACCCGGTTTGGGCGGAAACCAGAAGGTCTTGATCGTTCAGCGCGGGGTCTGTGACGGCCTCCTGTACGGCGGTAAGTGTTTCATAACCCTGTTGGGCAAGGGCATCGGCAATAGTCTGGATCACGAAGGCTGTCCTGTCTTGAACGTTTGTGCGGGGGGCGGGCACGTGGGGTGCTACCAGCCACGGCAAAGGAATCCGACCGTCGGTAGAGGGTCGGGGATGGAATGTACATGGGGGTTTTTGGGCGAATTGTCACCCTTTTTACCTGTTTGGCGGGTTTGGAGGCCCGAATGGGCGGGGAAGTGCCATTTTAGCTCTGGTCCGATCCGCTCACATCTCGGTCAGGTCAATGGCGCGCCCGGGCGCGTTCGGTTAGCTATGACCGAGGCAAAAAGAGAGAGTGAGGCAATCTGGTGCAAAGCGATCTGCCCCTGACGCGAGATCTGGTGCTGGTAGGCGGCGGGCACGCCCATGCGCTGGTGCTGCGCAAATGGGGGATGGACCCGCTGCCCGGTGCGCGGCTGACGGTCATCAACCCCGGTCCCACCGCGCCCTATACCGGCATGCTGCCCGGTCATATCGCCGGGCACTACGGGCGGGATGAATTGGAGATTGACCTGATGCGCCTGTGCCGCCACGCCGGGGCGCGGCTGATCCTTGGGGCGGCGACGGGGATTGACCGGGCGGCACGCGAGATCACGGTTAAAGGGCATGGAGCCGTCGCCTATGACGTGGCCTCGATCGACATCGGCATCACGGCCAAGATGGACCTGCTGGGGTTTGCTGACCACGCTGTCGGGGCCAAACCACTTGATGTCTACGCCGCGCGCTGGCGTGAGTTTCTGGCAGCGGTGAAGGCGGGCGAACAGCCGCCCGAGGTGGCGGTGATTGGCGGCGGTGTGGCGGGTTGTGAGCTTGCCATGGCGATGGCTTTTGCGCTGCGCCAAGCGGGTGTGCAGCCTGCCGTGACGGTGGTGGAACACGGGCCACAGCTTTCCGGCATGGCCCCTCGGACCGAGGCGATGGTTCGACGCCGCATGGTGGACTTGGGGGTAGGTCTCACGCTGAATGCCAAAGTGGCGCGGATCACCGATAGGGCGGTCATCTTGGACGGGGCCGCGCCGATACCAGCCGCGCTTTGTGTGGGCGCTGCGGGGGCGGTGCCGCATGGCTGGCTCGCGCAGACTGATCTGCCGCTTCATCAGGGGTTCATCCGTGTCGGCGCGGATCTGGGGGTGGTGGATGATGCGGCACTCTTTGCCGTGGGCGACTGTGCGCATATGGAGGCCACGCCGCGCCCCAAGGCCGGGGTTTTTGCCGTGCGGGCAGCGCCGGTGCTGCATGATAACCTGCGCGCTGCGCTGAGTGGTGGTGCGCGGCGGGCGTTCAAACCGCAGAAACATTACCTCAAGCTGATCTCGCTGGGCGGGAAATCCGCTGTGGCCGAGCGGAACGGGCTGGCCCTTGGCGGGGCGCTGCTTTGGCAGTGGAAGGACCGCATTGATCGCAAGTTCATGGGCGGGCTCGATGACCTCCCCGCGATGAAGACCGATGCGCTGACGGGCCCGGTGGCCTCGGGCGTGCAGGAGGCGCTGGCGGGCAAGCCGCTCTGTGGTGGATGCGGGGCGAAGGTGGGCGGCGCGGTGCTGGGAGACCTTTTGGCCGAAGTGCAACCGCCGGTCGCCGGCGATGTCGTTACCGGGGCGGGGGATGATGCGGCGGTGCTGCGCCAACCGGGCGGTGGTTTTCAGGTGATGAGCACGGATCACCTGCGCGGCTTCATCGAAGACCCGGCGCTGATGACGCGGATCGCAGCGGTCCACGCCTTGGGCGATGTCTGGGCCATGGGGGCCAAGCCGCAGGTGGCGCTGAGTTCGATCATCCTGCCGCGCATGTCGCCCGCATTGCAGGCCCGCACGTTGCGAGAGATCGCGGCGGCCGCGCAAGATGTAATGGCGGCGGCAGGGGCGCAGATTGTCGGCGGCCACACCACCATGGGCGCGGAACTGACTATCGGGTTTACGGTCACCGGCACGCGGGAGGACATGCCCATCGGTGTCGGCGGCGCGCAGCCGGGGGATGTGTTGATGCTGACCCGGCCCATCGGGTCTGGCGTGATCCTTGCCGGGCATATGGCAGGCAGTGCGCCGGGGCGGGTGGTGGCCAAAGCGCTCGGGCTCATGGCGACACCGCAGGCGCGGGAGGCGTCGATTTTGGGTGGTGCCCATGCGATGACTGATGTGACCGGCTTTGGCTTGGCGGGCCATGTGCAGGCGATTTGCCGCGCCTCGGGGCTGGCGGCAGAACTTTGGGGCGCGGCGGTCCCGCTCTATCCCGGCGCGCAGGCGCTGTCGGATCGGGGGGTGGCATCGTCGCTGTTGCCGGTCAATCAGGCGGATGCTCCGATAGAGGCCGCAGGCCCGGTGAACCCACTTTTTCACGACCCACAGACCGCTGGGGGGCTGCTGGCGGCCTTGCCAAAGGGAGCGGCGGAAGCGGCGCAGGCGCGGTTGGAGGCCGAAGGCTTGACGGGCCATATCATCGGACGGCTGGAGGCCGGTGCGCCCTCTATGCGCCTGACGTAAACCGGGTGTTCAGCGCGGCGGCGGTCTCGGCCAAGGAGGTATCGTCGAGTCTGTCGAGCGTCAGCCGCTCTATCGGCGCGGGATTGCGGCTGGCGGCTTTGGCATAGCGCGGGTCGTAGTGTTGGCCGATCAGCCCTTCGGCAAGCATGGCCCAATCGCCCGCGTGGGCTTGGGTCTGCCATGCCGCGATGGTCTCTGCGCTGTGATAGGGGCGCAGCCTGTCGATGCGGTCATCCAGCAAAGCAGGGTCCGTCGTCAGGTCGTCATAGGCCCGACAGAGAAAATCCGCCCGCGCGGCGAGCGGGGCGGCGATCTCGACCCGCGGAGCTGCGCGCATCGCGGCCCAGAGGGCGGGGGGCAGGGTGATGTTACCGATCTTGCTGCTTTCCGCTTCGACCCAGGTTACCTGCGCCGGGTCGAGTGGCGTGAGGGCTTGGGCCAGACGGGATTCAAACATTTTCTGATGCGGTTGGCCGCCGTCCACCGCGCCAAACAGCGACCCGCGATGTTGTGCCAGCCCTTCGAGGTCAAGCACCTGCGCGCCTGCCTTTGCCAGATGGTGCAGCAGCCGCGTCTTGGCCGTGCCGGTGCCGCCTTCGATCAACATCAGCCGGTGCGGCATGGGCAAGTCGTAGAGCGCCGCGACCACCAAGCGCCGATAGCTGCGATAGCCGCCGCGCAGAAGTTGCACACGCCAGCCGACCTGATCGAGAATTGTCGAGAACGCACCCGACCGCTGCCCACCGCGCCAGCAATAGACCAGCGGTTGCCAGCCGCCGTTTTTATCCGCCAGTGCCGTTTGTAAATGCCGGGCGGTGTTCTGCGCCACCAGCGCGCCGCCGATCTTGCGGGCGTCAAAGGGGCTGACTTGTTTGTAGATGGTGCCGACCTCGGCCCGCTCTGCATCCGACAGCACGGGCAGATTGATTGCGCCGGGCAGGTGGTCCTCGGCGAACTCCGCAGGGGCGCGCACGTCGATGATGGTATCAACGTCGAGCGCGGCGAGGTCCGACAGGGCGGTGAGGGTGCAGGGGGTCATCTGGGGGTTCCGGCAAAGACCCCGCGCCCTACGACAGGGCGCGGGGCGATGGCTCAGGCTTTGGCCGCGATCACCAGCACTTCGACCAGATATTCCGGCGTGGCGAGTTTGGATTCGCCACAGGCGCGGGCGGGGGCGTTTCCTTCGGGCACCCAAGCATCCCAAACGGCGTTCATCGCCGCGAAATCGGCCATGTCGGCCAGCCAGATGGTCGATTGCAGGATTCGGGTCTTGTCGCTGCCGACCTCGGCCAGCAGGGCGTCGACCTTATCAAGGCAATCTTGGGTTTGCTGGGCCACATCCGCACCTGCCGTGCCGACCTGACCGGCAAGGTAGATCACTTCGCCATGCTCGACGATTTGGCTCATGCGGGTGTTGGTGTGGTGGCGTTTGATCTCGGTCATTCTGTCTCTCCTTTGACGTTGCAAAACTTGTGGCAGCTTTGCGTGGGGGAGGCCAGATCAAAGCCCGCGCGTCAGGGTTTCTCAGCCTTACCGCCTGCTTCTGGGCCGCCCTCTTTTGGGCCGCCTGCTTTTTCCCAACCGCCAAAACCGTCCTTTAGGTGCGCCGCGTCAAAGCCCATGTCTTGCAGTGTCGCGACCGAGATGGCCGAGCGCCAGCCCGAGGCGCAGTGAAAGACGAATTTCTTGTCTTGGGCAAAGACCTCTTTGAAGTAGGGGCTGTCGGGGTCGACCCAAAACTCCAACATGCCGCGTGGGCAGTGGAACGCACCGGGGATGAACCCGGTGCGCTCGCGTTCGCGGGGATCGCGCAGGTCGACGAATTGCACGTTTTCGTCGTCCAGCATGGCGATGGCCTCAATGCTGTCGATCTCTTCGATCCGGGCACGGGCCTCAGAGACCATTTGGGCGGCGGTTTTCTTGAGGGCCATCGGGGTCTTCTCCTTACAGTTGGTTCAGCAGATCAGGCGTGGGCCAGCCATCGACGGGCATGCCTAGTCGTTTCTGTTCGGCGCGCACGGCGGCGCGGGTGCCAGAGCCGAGGATGCCATCCACATCGCCCACGTCATAGCCCATGGACTGCAATTTGCGCTGAAGTGTCTTCATCGCGTCGCCGCTAAGCCCCGGTTGCGGATTGCCTGCGTCGAAAACCTGTGCGCCTTCCAGCCGCGTGGCGAAATAGGCGGCAGTCATGACGTAGGTAAAGCTCTGGTTCCATTCGAAATAGACCCTAAAATTCGGGTAGGCGATGAAGGCTGGCCCGCCGCGCCCTTGTGGCAGCAGGACCGAGGCGGTCAGCCCTTCGGCCAGCGCACCGTTTCGCGGGGATACGCCCATGGCCTGCCATTCGCTGACGGGTTTGGTGGTCTCCAGCCCGGTTTGAGACCAGTCAAAATCCTGCGGCAGGGTGACTTCGGCCAACCAAGGTTCCCCCGCGCGCCAGCCAAGGCTTTGCAGCATTTTCGCACCCGACAGCAGCGCATCTGGGGCGGAGGTTTTCAGCGAGACTTCGCCATCGCCGTCGCCGTCCACGCCGTTTTCGATGATGTCGCGGGGCAGCATTTGCACCATGCCGATTTCTCCGGCCCAAGCGCCGGTGGTGGTGGCGGGGTCGAATTCACCGCGCTCGAAAAGCTCCAATGCCGCGAAAAGCTGTGGGCGGAACAACTCGGGGCGGCGGCAGTCATGCGCCAGCGTGGCCAGCGCGTTGGCAGTGTTAAAGTCGCCTTGGATCGCGCTGTAATCCGTCTCAAACGCCCAGAAGGCCAGCAGCACGCCACGGCTGACGCCATATTCGGATTCAACCCGGTCAAAGATCGCGTCGTATTTTTCGCCATTGGCACGGCCTCGGTTGATCCGGTCGTTGGAGATCAGGTGCCGTGAGAATTCGATGAAGGGCTTTTGGAATACGCCCTGCGCCTGATCGGCGCGCAGCACGGCGGGGTCTTGGCGCAGACCTGCAAAAAACCGATCGGCAGTGGCGGGATCGGCACCATTTGCCACGGCCTCGGCCTTGGCATCCGCGATAAAGCTGGAGAAATCACCGCCACAGACCGTTTGCGCAAAGGCGGTGGCGGGAAGGGTGAGGGCCGCAAGGGTGGCGGCTAGAAAAGTGGGGCGCATAGGTATCCTCATAGTCACAGACAGGCCAGAACTAGGGCGATTGCCCACATCACCAACCATGCCTGCCAGAGGCGGGTGATGGCCGCATCGATCTCCTGAGGTCCGATGACGCGCGCCCCCGCGCCGTGCACCCAAGGAAACTGCTGCACCTGCCCATCATAGCTGCGCGGACCGGCGAGGGCCACACCTATGGCCCGCGCCATGGCGGCTTCCGGCCAACCGGCGTTGGGCGAGCGGTGCAGCGCCGCGTCGGACTTGATGTCGCGCCAGTGGTGCAGCACCCCGCCGGGGAGCGCAATGAGCAGCGCGGTCAGCCGTGCCGGGGCGAGGTTCAGCAGGTCATCCATCCGCGCCGCGGCCCAGCCAAAATCGGCGTAGCGCGGGGTGCGATAGCCGATCATACTGTCGGCGGTGTTGACGATTTTATAGACCAGCAGCCCCGGCAGCCCGCCCAGCAGAAACCAAAAGGCAGGCGCGATGATGCCATCGCTGAGGTTTTCCGCGCCGCTTTCGATGGCCGAGCGTGCCACGGCGTCTGGGGGCATCTCGCCAGTGTCGCGGCTGACGATCATCGCCACCGCGCGGCGGCCAGCGGGCAGCGATTGGCGCAGCCCATCAGCCACAGCGCGGAGGTGTTCGACGAGGGAGCGTTGCGCAAGTAGGATCGCGGCGATGATGATCTCGGCGAGCGGGCCAAGAAGGCTCAGCACCCAGCCAAGGCACGCCATCCCGATCATCAGCGCCAGCAGCAGTGCCGCGCCCTTCGCGCGTCGCGCTTGGCCGTGGTTCAACCGCCGATCCCCCCAGCCGATCAATCGCCCCATCAGCACCGCCGGATGCGGCAAGCGCCGCCAGAGCCATTCCGGTTCTCCAAGGGCCGCATCGAGCAGCATGGCCAGCGCAAGAACCGCCGCCGTGCTCATGCCAGCGCCCGCTCCAACCGCGACCAGCCGTCAGCGGGGGGCAGGCCGAGGCGCAGCCAGCGTGGGTTATAGGGGAAGACGCGGGTCCAGATGTGATGCTGGGCGAGGCGTTCCTGCCAAGCTTGCGCGTCATCGACCTCATAAAGCCGGAAAAGCGGGGTGCCGCCGACGATCTGCGCGCCCGCTTCGGTCATCATTGTGTCGAGACGGGTGGCGTCAGTCGCCAGCCGGGCCCGCATCGCTTCGGCCCAAGCGCCATCCCGCAAAGCCGCCGCGCCGATATGCAAAGCCGGGCCGCTTACCGGCCAAGGGCCGAGCATCTGGCCAAGCCGTGCCACCAAGGCCGGGTCACCAATGACAAAGCCCAGCCGCAGCCCGGCCAGACCCCAGAACTTGCCGAAACTTTTGAGGATCAATGTGCCGGATGTTGTGGCCTGCGCCATGAGGGTGGCATCAGGGGTGATGTCGCAAAAGCTTTCGTCGATGATGCTGAGGGGGGCGGTGACCTCTGCCACTTGCCAAAGCCGCCCGTTGGGGTTGTTGGGGTGCACATGGACTGCAGCATCGGTGTTGCCCTCTTCGACCACCTGCCAGCCGTTCTCGGCAAAGCTTGCGGCATGTTCATTGTAGGTCGGGCCGGGGATGCGCACGCGGCCTTTCGGGGCGAGCGCCGGGATGCGCGCAATGGCCGAGGATGCGCCCGGCACGGCCAGCAGCGCAGCATCCGGTGGCACCTTCCAGAAGGCGCGGGCGGCATCCACAAGCGCGGTTTGCGCTGCCGCATCGGGAAGCGCGTTCCACGCCTCAGCAGGCAGGGCGGGGATCGGATAGGGCTGCGGATTGATCCCGGTCGACAGGTCGATCCACTCCGCCCGCCGCCCGCCGAAACGCGCCGCTGCCGCATCGACACCGCCGCCGTGGTCGCGCTGATCTGGCTGTTGCATCCTCGTCCCCCTGCCGTTCTTGCTGCGGTGAAAGCGCAAAAGCGCTGCGCGATCAAGCGCCTTCCGCAAGGCAGGGAGGGGGAGGAGGGATCAGCCGCGCCCGTGCGGCGCGTCGAAATCCAGCACCGGGTTGATCGGGATGATCCGATGCGGGTTAATCGTGTCGTGGCTGTAGTGGTAGTGCCGCACGATGTGGTCGAAGTTCACCGTCTCGGCCACGCCGGGCACCTGATAGAGTTCGCGCGTATAGGCCCAGAGGTTCGGGTAATCGATGATCCGGTTGCGGTTACACTTGAAGTGCAGGTGATAGACCTTGTCGAAGCGCACCAGCGTGGTGAAGAGCCGCCAGTCGGCCTCGGTCATCCTGTCGCCTGCAAGGTAGCGGTTTTCCGACAGGATGTATTCGATCCAATCCAATGTGTCGAAGAGCGGATGCACGGCGGCGTCATAGGCCTCCTGCGTGGTGGCGAAACCGGCTTTGTAGACGCCATTATTGAGCGTGTCATAAACGCGTGCGTTCACCTCTTCGATGCGGTCGTGCAGCGCGGCGGGGTGGTAATCGTCGCGGTTGCCGGTGATCTCATTAAAGGCGCTGTTGAACATGCGGATGATCTCGGCGCTCTCATTGCTGACGATGGTCTCGCGCTCTTTGTCCCAGAGGATCGGCACGGTGACGCGGCCCGAGAAATTGGGATCGGCACGGGTATAGATGTCGCGGGCATAGGGCAGGCCAAAGAGGGTGTCGCCGGTGGCACCGGGGAAGTCATCATCAAAGGTCCAGCCTTCGCCCAGCATATCGGGGTGTACGACCGACACGCCGATGTGATTCTCCAGCCCCTTCAACTGGCGGAAGATCAGCGCGCGATGTGCCCAAGGGCAGGCATAGCTGACATAGAGGTGATAGCGGCCCGATTCTGCTTTGAACCCGCCGTCGCCGCTGGGGCCGGCGCTGCCATCGGCGGTTACCCAGTTGCGAAACTTCGCTGCGGCGCGCTCAAACTTGCCGCCTGAGGATTTGGTATCATACCATTTGTCTTGCCATTTTCCGTCAACCAATAGGCCCATCTTGTTCTCCTTTGCGCGTTTGAGGGTATATCTAGGGCCACACGCGCGGACTGCACATCTTCATGGGCGCGCAGCCGCCCTGCGCTGGCGCAGGCTGCCGAAACGTCATCAATTCTTAACTTGAATTTCCTACGTTTTAGCCCAGCTTAGAAGGCATCAGCGGGGGGAAGATCATGGAAGAATTTCTGACCAAGGAAATACAAGCGGGGCTAGATGCCGCGCGCATGGAAAGCCTGCGCAAAGGGTCTCGCCTGCGGCTTGAGGTGGGCGGTGATGTCTACCGGGTGCTGCGTATTTGGAAGACCGGTTTTTCCGTCGATGCGGCAGATGCGCCCAAGCTGCGCGGGCTGGTCGATCTTTATGATGGCAGCCTGCATCTGTTCCAATGTCTCATCGTGGCGAGCGAGGAAGAAGCGGGCGAAATGCGTTATGAGTTCAAACGCGCGACCGCCGTGGCAGACCGTCCGCCGCTTGATTTCGAGCGTCCCGCCGATGCGCCACTGGGGCTGATCGAAGACGGCCGCGCCTGAAGCAGCGGAACGGCGGGTCAGTCCCGCCGCGCCGTCTTTCAATTACTGCAGATCGCTGAAGGCTTTGGCGAGCCGGTTGCAAGCTTCTTCAACCCGTGCACGTGGCGTGGCGAGGTTGAAACGCATGAAGCTTTCGCCGCCGGTGCCAAATGTCGCGCCGTGGTTGGCAGCGATGGCGGCACTTTTCTCGACACGTTTCTGAAACTCCGCCGGGTCCATCCCGGTGCCCGAAAAGTCCACCCAAGCCAGATAGGTCGATTCCAGCGGCATCGAACCTAGCCCCGGAATCGCGTTCACCGCGTCATCGAAGATCTGCCGGTTTCTGTCCAGATAGGCGGTCAGTTCATCCACCCACGCTGCACCCTCGGGGGAATAGGCCGCCGTTGCCATGATCAGCCCGAAGGAGTTCGCCGAGACGCCCAAAGCCGCCATGCGCTGGGCGAAGCGTTGGCGCAGCTTGGGGTCGTGAATGATGACGTTCCCGGTATGGCCGCCGGCGATGTTGAAAGTCTTGGTCGTGGCGGTCATCATCACCAGACGGTCTTCGATTCCGCCGATATGCGCCATGGGGATGTGCTTGTGCCCCGGCATCACCAGATCGTGGTGGATTTCATCCGAAACTAGCACCAGATCGTGCCGCTTGGCGAAATCGGCCACGCCTTGCAGTTCTTCGCGGCTCCAGACACGCCCGCCGGGGTTATGCGGCGAGCAGAGGATCACCATTTTCTCATCCCCGGTCATCAGGGCGTCATAGGCGTCGAAATTCATCTCATAGCGGCCCGAGGCATTGGTCAGCGGGCATTCCACCACGCGCCGCTCGGCGGCGTTAATCACGCGGGCGAAGGCGTGATAGACCGGGGTGAACAGCACCACGCCATCACCGGGCTGGGTGAAGGCATCGACGCACATCGCGGTGCCGTTCACCAGACCGTGGTTGGTAAAGATCGCATCGGCGTCGACCTTCCAGCCGTGACGGTTTTCCATCCACCATTGGATCGCGGCAAGGTATTCGCTGTCGTCGCCGAAATACCCGTGCACCCCGTGGTCGATCTGGGCCTGAAGCGCGTCCTGCACCACCTGCGGGGGGCGGAAATCCATGTCGGCCACCCACATGGCGATGCCCGTGTCTGCAGGCACGCCATAGATCGCTTCCATCTTGTCCCATTTCGAACAATGGGTGCCGCGCCGGTCGATGATGTCGTCAAAGCTCATGCTGGTCTCTCCTGATATTGCGGCCAAGCTAACGGCTGCCACAGGCGCTGCAAGCCCCCGGTTGCGCGATGCCCGGGCATGGCCTAAATGAGCGGGATGAAACGCCCGATCCTTTTGCACCCCGATCCACGGCTCAAGAAAGCCGCAGCCCCTGTCGCCGACCTCAGCGACGAGCTGCGCGTGCTGGGCGATGATATGTTGACCACCATGTATGACGCGCCGGGCATCGGCCTTGCCGCGCCGCAGATCGGCGTGCTTAGCCGGGTGATCGTGCTCGATTGCGTCAAGGAAGAGGGCGAAGCGCCGCGCCCGCTGTTGATGTTCAACCCTGAGATTGTGACCTCTTCGGATGACCTCAGCACCTATGAAGAAGGCTGCCTCAGCATTCCTGAGCAATACGCCGATGTGACCCGCCCGGCTGAGGTTGAGGTCCGCTGGCTCGACCGTGACGGCAAAGAGCAGCAGGAGGCGTTTGACGGCCTCTGGGCGACCTGTGTGCAGCATGAGATTGACCACCTCGATGGGAAGCTTTTCATCGATTACCTCAAGCCGTTGAAGCGCCAAATGATCACCCGCAAGATGGTGAAACTGAAGCGCGAGTTGGCACGCGGATGAGCGTGCTAAAGGTTCTTCGCTGGCCCGACCCACGTCTGGCCGAGACCTGCGCGCCGATCGAAGAGATCACGCCAGAGATCGAAACGCTGGCCGCGGATATGTTGGAGACGATGTATGCCGCGCCGGGGCGGGGCCTTGCCGGGCCGCAGGTCGGCGCAATGCTGCGGATCTTCGTGATTGATGCGGGCTGGAAGGAAGACAAATCCGACCCGCTGGTTTGCATCAATCCGATGTTTCAAGAGATCGGCGAAGAGCGCGTGACCAATACCGAAGGCTGCCTAAGCATTCCGGGCATCAGCACCGACATCTCGCGCCCATCGCAGGTGCAGATGGTTTGGACCGGGCTGAACGGAGGCCGCTATGTGCAGAGTTTTGAAGGCGCCGCCGCGCTGATCGCGCAGCATGAGATGGACCACCTTGATGGCGTGGTGACATTCGATCATCTGGATGCGGAAACCCGCGCTGCCAAGATTGCGGAGTTTGAAGCCCAATGACCCTACGCCGCTACGTTGCATGGCCCGACAAACGCCTGCGCAGCCCCGCCGCGCCGATTGAGGCGGTGACGGATGAAATCCGCACCCTTTGGGACGACATGATCGAGACGATGGACGCGATGCCGGGCGTCGGCCTTGCCGCGCCGCAGATCGGGGTGATGTTGCAAGTCGCCGTCGTCGATGCCTCCGAGGCGCGCAACAAGCGCATCCGGCTGGCAAACCCGGTGATTATAGACGCCTCTGCCGTGCTGCACCCTTATGAGGAAGCCAGCCCGAACCTGCCCGGTTTCAGCGCCGTGATCCGCCGCCCCCGCGGCGTGAAGGTGCGGTTCCTTGATGAGACGGGGGCAGAGGTCGAACGCGATTTCGTCGGGCTGGAGGCGGTCAGTGTCCAACACCAGATCGACCATCT
This sequence comes from Sulfitobacter sp. OXR-159, assembly GCF_034377145.1. Taxonomy (NCBI): domain Bacteria; kingdom Pseudomonadati; phylum Pseudomonadota; class Alphaproteobacteria; order Rhodobacterales; family Roseobacteraceae; genus Sulfitobacter; species Sulfitobacter sp. OXR-159. Next base: position 3,340,421 of record NZ_CP139707.1, on the reverse strand, counting down.
GGCGGGCAAAATGTATTTCGACAACCTCAGCAAAACCAAGCGTGACATGCTGTTGCGCAAGGCACGCAAACAGAACGGCTGACGGCTCCCCCAAGGCGCTGTCCGGCAGGAGTGAACAGATGCGACTGATCTTCATGGGCACGCCCGATTTCTCGGTGCCGATCCTCGATGCGCTGGTGCAGGCCGGGCATGACATCTGCGCCGTCTATTGCCAGCCGCCACGCCCCGCCGGGCGCGGCAAGAAACCCCGCCCCAGCCCGGTGCAGCAACGCGCCGAGGAGATTGGTCTGCTGGTGCGCCACCCGGTATCGCTCAAACATCCCGAACCGCAGGAAGAATTCGCCGCGCTTGAGGCCGATGCGGCGGTGGTCGTGGCCTACGGTCTGATCCTGCCGCAGGTCATTCTGGACGCGCCGAAACGGGGCTGCCTGAACATCCACGCGAGCCTGCTGCCGCGCTGGCGCGGGGCGGCCCCTATCCACCGTGCGATCATGGCGGGCGATGAAAAGACCGGCGTTTGCATCATGCAGATGGAGGCTGGGCTCGATACCGGGCCGGTGCTGCTCTGCGAAGAGACCGAGATCGGTGCGGCGGAGACCACAGCGGAACTGCACGACCGTCTGAGCGCCATGGGCGCGGTGGCGATCAACAAGGCGCTGTCGCAATTGTTGCAGCTTACCCCGCAGCCCCAACCCGAAGAAGGCGTCACCTATGCGGCCAAGATCGACAAGGCCGAGGCCAAGATCGACTGGACCCGCCCCGCGGTTGAGGTGGATCGTATGATCCGTGGCCTTTCACCCTTTCCCGGGGCGTGGTTCGAGATTGACGGACAAAGGGTCAAAGTGCTGGGATCGGTGCTGGATGAAGGCACCGGCGCGGCGGGCGAGGTGCTGTCAGATGACCTGCGCATCGCTTGCGGCGACGGTGCGGTGCGGCTCACGCGGTTGCAGCGCGCGGGCAAGGGCGTGCAGGAAGCGGATGTGTTTCAGCGCGGCGCGCAGATCCCGGTCGGCACTAACCTGAGCGCCGCTTAAGCGCTCAGCTTTTCGGCGGGGTGCTTTTGTAGACTGGCAAGTGCCAGCCGAAATACAGCGATCCGGCCCGAAGCACCCAAGTCGTCACGGCACAGGCCAGCAGCGGATAGAGCCTCCCGTCGAAATAGGGCGACAGCAGCACCGCCACCGCAGCGCCAGACAGAGCCGCCGTGGCGTAGAGTTCGCCTTGGGTCAGCACCAATGGTAGTTGGCCCACCACCACATCGCGCATCAGCCCGCCCATACAGCCGGTGATCATGCCCATGACGATGATGATCGGCGCGGATTGCTCTTGGGACATCGCCACACCGACCCCCGCCGCGACGGCGACGGCCAGTGCCAGACTGTCGAGCCAGATCAACGTGCGAAAGCGGCTTTCCAGAAGATGCGCGGTGAAAAACACCACCAGCGCCGCCACGATGGCCACACCGAGCATACTGGGCGTTTCTATCCAAAAGATCGGGTTGCGGTCGAGCAGGAGGTCGCGGATCGTGCCGCCGCCCACGGCGGTCAGGCAGGCGATAAAGGCAAAGCCCACGATATCAAGCTGCGCCCGGCTTGCGACCAGCGCGCCGGTGATGGCAAAGACCAGCACGGCGGCATAGTCGAGCAGGGCCAGCAGGCTCACTTCTTGCCGCCCGGTTTGAAGGGGGCCATGCCGGCGCGGGCCAGTTCATCGGCGCGTTCGTTTTCGGGGTGGCCGGCGTGACCTTTGACCCATTTCCACGTCACATTGTGCCGCGCGTTCGCCGCGTCCAGCCGTTGCCAAAGCTCCGCGTTTTTCACGGGTTTTTTGGCGGCGTTCTTCCAGCCGTTTTTCTTCCAGCCAAAGATCCAACCGGTGATGCCGTTTTTGACGTAGTTGCTGTCAGTAACGATGGTGATTTCTGTCGTACGGCTGAGCGATTCCAGCGCCGAGATCGCGGCCATCAGTTCCATGCGGTTGTTGGTGGTTTGCGCCTCGCCGCCCTTCAACTCGCGTTCCTTGACGATCTTGTCGCCGTCCATGGCGCGCATCAACACGCCCCAGCCACCGGGGCCGGGATTGCCTGAGCAGGCTCCGTCTGTGTAGGCGTAAAGGTCTGGCATGTCGGCTCCCGTCGCGGTTTCAACGCGGTTTAGGCGGCTGGCGCGCGGCGGTCAATCAGGCGGGTTGACGCAAGACGCGGGGCACCTTGAACTCGACGTTTTCCTGCGCGGTTTCGACCAGTTCGGTGGTCACGTCATAGCGCGCTTTGAAGGCGTCGATCACCTCGTTGATCAGCACTTCGGGGGCCGATGCGCCTGCGGTGATGCCGATGCTGCCGATCCCATCCAACGCTCGCCAATCGATGTCGTCCGCACGTTGCACCAGTTGCGCATAGGCGCAGCCCGCACGGGCACCGACTTCGACCAGACGTTTGGAGTTCGACGAATTCGGCGCGCCCACCACCAGCATCGCGTCGCATTTGGGCGCCATGGCTTTGACGGCTTCCTGACGGTTGGTGGTGGCGTAGCAGATGTCTTCTTTATGCGGGCCGATGATGGCTGGGAACCGCGCCTGAAGGGCTGCGACGATATCGGCGGTGTCATCGACGCTGAGCGTGGTCTGGGTGACATAGGCCAGCTGCGCCTCATCACGCACAGCGACACCGGCCACATCGTCGGGCGTTTCGACCAGCAGCACATCACCATCGGGCAATTGGCCCATGGTGCCGACCGTCTCAGGGTGGCCCGCATGGCCGATCATGATGATCTGGAGTCCTGCATCGGCATGGCGCTGCGCCTCGATATGGACCTTGGAGACCAGTGGGCAGGTGGCATCGACATAGATCATATTGCGCGCCTGCGCCGCCGAGGGCACGGATTTCGGCACGCCATGGGCGGAAAAGATCACCGGACGGTCGTCGGGGCATTCGGAGAGTTCCTCGACAAAGACCGCGCCCTTGTCGCGCAGCCCGTCGACGACGAATTTATTGTGCACGATCTCGTGGCGGACAAAGACCGGCGCGCCCCATTTCTCGAGGGCCATCTCAACGATCTTGATCGCCCGGTCCACGCCCGCGCAGAATCCGCGCGGCGCGGCGAGGTAGAGGGTCAGGGGCGTGTTGGTCATGCGAAGTCTCCGAACGGCTTGGCGCAGAGGTAAGGGCTTGGGCGCTCTTCGTCCAGCCCGTCAGCCTTTCTTGGGCGCAGCCTCGCCCGCGGTGCCGTGAACGAGGGCGGCGGCCTGCGCCCGGTTGCGGATGCCCAATTTGCGGTAGCCCGATTTCGCATAGTCCGAGACGGTGTGGATCGAGAGGTTGCAGCGATGCGCGGTTTGCTGGCGGGTGTAGCCATGGGCCAGCAGGTTCACCACTTCGGCTTCGCGCGGGCTGAGTTTGCCAAAGGCCGATGGGGTCTCGGGCAGGGGCAACGGGGCGGTGCCGGTCAGGTCTTCGATGCGGCGGTGCATCAGCAGGCAAAAGAGGCGAAGATCCTCGGCCACGTCGCTAAAGCTCCGTTCGAATTCATCGGCTTCCATCCAATTGCCGATGATGAAGCCACCGAAACGTTCTGATCCTTTCAGCCGCATGGGCACCGCAAAGGCGGCGTGCAAACCTTCCCGTCCTGCGCGTGCGATCAGCGAATGCTCAGAGGGGGTGACATCGGGGTAAAGGTGCACGAAGGCCTGACCGATTGTCAGGACTTCATAGCTGTTGCACGAATGGTGGAGAAAGGGGTCATCCTCGGGGGGGAGGTCATCGTAAAGGTCGGGGATGGTGGATAAAAACTGGGCATCTTTGAAATCTGCCCCGACGCTGATGTGAATGGCGTGGGTGAAACCAATCTGTCGCAGCGCCTCTACAATGCCGTCCCAGAGCGTGCCTGCATCCTGTAGCTTCTCCAGCCGCACCGCATCATCGAAAAGCATCGTCCCTCACTTTAACCCCCCTTTTTCGGGGGGTCGTCTACTTCTACGGGAACGGGTACTGTGGGATCAAGGGGAACGCATGGGTTCATGTGCTGTATTGTATCTTCCCTGGGGTATTTTAGAAATTTCACAGGCCAGTGACGCCATTGTCACTGGTCTGTTATTCGTGTGCCTGCCTCATTGGGGCACCCACGAGAAAGCCACTGCTGCGGCTAGCAGCATGATTTCAGGCGAAAATAAGGCGGTTTGCGCTTAGTCTTGCGAGGTCGAGATCGGATCGCGCGGCGGACGGCCAATGACATCACGCAGATCGTCAAGCTCGATAAAGTTGTCGGCTTGGCGGCGCAGATCGTCAGAGATCATCGGCGGCTGGCTGCGAATCGTCGACACGACAGAAACGCGCACGCCTTGGCGTTGCAGGCTTTCGACCAGCGGGCGGAAGTCGCCGTCGCCGGAAAAGATCACGATATGGTCGACACGCGGCGCCAGTTCCATCGCATCAACGGCCAGTTCGATGTCCATGTCGCCTTTGACTTTGCGCCGGCCCATGCTGTCGGTGTATTCCTTGGCCGGTTTGGTGACCATGGAAAAGCCGTTGTAGTTCAGCCAGTCAACAAGCGGGCGGATCGGCGAATATTCATCGTTCTCCAAAAGTGCGGTATAGTAGAAGGCGCGCAGCAGCTTGCCGCGACGCATGAACTCTTGCCGCAGCAGCTTGTAGTCGATGTCGAAGCCCAGCGTCTTTGCCGCGGCGTAGAGGTTGGAGCCATCTATAAAAAGCGCCAACCGCTCATCTTTGTAGAACATTAATCTATCCTTTCGGCAGGCTTCGCCGTATTCCCGGTTTGAACTGTAATCGCCACGAATTAATAAATCCGTGACCTCTGGCGATGCCCCCACATCAGGGTGCATAACTAAGGCTTTTTAACGATGTCGCAAGACCCCGAGGGTATGGAATTAAGCAGTAGAGAGCCTATACGAAAGTATAGTCTCCTGATTGCGCTTGGCGGGAACCTCGGCTCTTCTGTCGGTGCGCCGCAGGAAACCCTGAAGTCGGCTTTGAAGCTGCTGCAAACCTCCGGCGCGGTGATTCGCGCGACCAGTGCATTCTATCATACTCCGGCTTTTCCCGCAGGAGCGGGGCCCGATTATGTGAATGCCGCAGCACGTCTGGAGGCACCTTGGGATCCGGCCAAGGCGCTTGGCGTCCTGCATCGGATCGAGGCACAGTTGGGTCGGGAGCGGGTGCAGCGTTGGGGCCAGCGCACATTGGATTTGGATTTGCTGGCCTGTGATGATATCGTGTTGCCAGACCGTAACACCCACAAGATGTGGCGTGATTTGCCGCTTGAGGCGCAGATTGGCCGCACGCCAGAGCAGTTGATCCTGCCGCATCCGCGCCTGCAAGACCGCGCTTTTGTGCTGGTGCCCTTGGCCGATGTGGCCCCCGATTGGGTGCATCCGCTGCTTGGGAAACCGGTCCGCGCGCTGCTTGAGGCTTTGCCTGAGCGGGATCGTGCCAGCGTGCGGCGTTTGTAATAACGGCTTGTAAATCTGCCCGAGGCGGCCTAAATACCGCACTTCTGGCAGCAAATGAGATATTGGAGGCTTCATGGCCCGCGTCACCGTCGAAGATTGTGTGGATAAGGTTCCGAACCGTTTCGAACTCGTTATGCTGGCCGCGCATCGCGCCCGTGAGATCTCTGCCGGATCGCAGCTGACCGTTGATCGCGACAACGACAAGAACCCCGTCGTGTCCCTGCGCGAAATCGCCGAAGAAACACAGTCGGCTGATGACCTGCGCGAGCGTTTGATCGAAAGCAACCAGAGCCAGATCGAAGTCGACGAACCCGAAGAAGACGCCATGGCGCTTTTGATGGGTGCCGAAGAGGACAAGCCCGAAGAAGACAGCATGTCCGAAGAAATGTTGCTGCGCCAGTTGATGGCCGCACAGGGGCAGGGCTAACCCCCGCGCCCCGGCCGGGGCAATGAGGCAGATGGCATGAACAGCGCCGACATTACTGCCGATGACCTGATCGCTCTTGTTCAAGGCTACAATCCGCGTACCAACGAACCCCTGATCCGCGCCGCTTTCGACTATGGGGCGCGGATGCATGAGGGGCAGTTTCGCCATTCCGGCGAGCCCTATTTCACCCACCCCGTCGCTGTCGCTGCGATCCTCACGGAACAGCAGCTTGACGATGCGACGATCATTACCGCCCTTTTGCACGATACGATCGAAGACACCAAAGCGTCTTATGCCGAGGTGCAGAGCCTCTTTGGCGGCGAAGTGGCGGAATTGGTCGATGGTGTCACCAAGCTGACCAACCTTCAGCTCAACTCGACCGAGACCAAGCAGGCCGAGAATTTCCGCAAGCTCTTTATGGCGATGTCCAAGGACCTGCGCGTCATCCTTGTTAAGCTCGCCGACCGTTTGCACAACATGCGCACGATCAAATCCATGCGCCCGGACAAGCAGGTCAAAAAGGCGCGGGAGACGATGGACATCTACGCGCCGCTGGCGGGGCGCATGGGCATGCAGTGGATGCGCGAAGAGTTGGAAGACCTTGCGTTTCGCGTGCTCAACCCCGAGGCGCGCGCCTCGATCATTCGCCGCTTTATCACCCTGCAACGCGACACCGGCGATGTGATCCAGCGGATCACCGGCGACATGCGGGTCGAGTTGGAAAAGGCGGATATCGACGCCGAGGTTTTTGGCCGGGCCAAGAAGCCCTATTCGATCTGGCGCAAGATGGAGGAGAAGGAACAGAGCTTCTCCCGTCTGTCCGACATTTACGGCTTTCGCGTGATCACCGCCTCTGACGAGGATTGCTACCGCACACTCGGCGCGATCCATCGCCGCTGGCGCGCGGTGCCGGGGCGGTTCAAGGATTACATCAGCCAGCCCAAGACCAACGGCTATCGGTCGATCCATACCACCGTCTCGGGCCGCGATGGCAAGCGGGTGGAAGTGCAGATCCGCACCCGGCAGATGCATGACGTGGCCGAGACCGGCGTCGCCGCGCATTGGTCCTACCGCGACGGTGTGCGCAGCCGAAACCCCTTTGCCGTCGATCCCGCCAAATGGATCAGCCAGCTGACCGAGCAGTTCGACGCCGAGACCGACCACGAGGATTTCCTCGAAGCGGTGAAGCTTGAGATGTATGCGGATCAGGTCTTCTGCTTCACGCCGAAAGGCGATGTGGTGAAACTGCCGCGCGGGGCGACGCCGATTGATTTTGCCTATGCGATCCACACCCGGATCGGCAACGCTTGCGTTGGGGCCAAAGTCGACGGGATGCGTGTGCCGCTCTGGACGCGGATCAAAAACGGCCAGTCGATTGAGATCACCACCGCGCAGGGGCAAACACCGCAGGTCACATGGCTTGATATCGCCACCACCGGCAAGGCCAAGTCGGCAATCCGGCGGTCCCTGCGCGAGGTCGACCGCGAGCGCTTTATCAAACTCGGCCGCGAATTGGCGCGCTCGGCCTTTGCGCAGGTCGGTAAGAAGGCCACCGATAAGGTGCTGCATACCGTCGCCAAGAACATGCGGCTCAACGGCCCCGATGAGGTGCTCGCCCGGCTTGGCAGTTCCGAACTCACGGGCCGCGAAGTGGTGGAATGCGTCTATCCCGACCTTGCCCCGCAAAAGGGCGAGCAGATCGACGTGCGCCGCGCCGTCGTGGGGCTGGAGCCGGGCCAGAGCTTTGACCGCGCGCCCTGCTGCACGCCGCTGCCCGGAGAGCGGATCGTCGGCATCACCTTCCGTGGCAAGGGCGTGACCGTCCACTCAATCGACTGCGACCGCCTGTCGGAATACGAAGACCAGCCCGAGCGTTGGCTGGACCTGCGTTGGCACGATGGCAGTCACCCGGCGGTCTATACCTGCGCGTTGGACATCACCATCGGCAACGGCGCGGGCGTACTGGGGCGGGTCTGCACCTTGATCGGCGAAGCCTCGGCCAATATCTCTGATTTGGAGTTTGTGGAGCGCAAGCCTGACTTTTACCGGTTGGTGGTCTATGTGGATCTCAGAGACGTAAGTCACCTGCATTCGTTGATGTCCACGATCGAAGCCGAAAGTGAAGTCGCCGATGTCAGCAGGCACCGCAATATGAGCATGGGAAAGACTGTCGAAAAGACCGACTGACCCCGCGCAGACGAAACGCCGATACTGGACCTGAGACTTGATTTTCAAACGCCGCGATCCGAAACCGACCCTGCGCGCGCTGGCCGAGTTTCTGTGGCCGCGGGGTGGTTGGACACGTGCGTTTCACTACGTCAAACACCGGATGCGGCGGCTGCCCGACAGCCCCGAGCGCATTGCGCGCGGCATCTGGGCCGGGGTCTTTACCACCTTCACGCCCTTCTATGGTCTGCACTTCATTGTGGCGGCACTGATCGGGCGGGTGATGCGGGCCAATATCCTTGCCGCCCTTATGGCGACCTTTTTTGGCAACCCGCTGACTTATGTCCCCATCGGCATCGCGGCTTTGCAGACCGGGCATTGGATCCTTGGCGCGCCCGTGGCCCCGAAAGAGCATCGCTCCTTTGGGGGGAAGTTTCTGGATGCGGGCCGCGATCTGCAAGAGAACTTTGTCGCGATTTTTACTGATAGCCAGATGGATTGGACAGGGCTGACCGCCTTTTTCCATCAGGTCTTCTACCCCTATCTGATCGGGGGCATTCTGCCGGGGATGATCTGCGCCTCTATCGCCTATTACATCTCGGTGCCGGTGCTGCGGGCTTACCAAAAGCGACGGCGCGGGATGATCAAAGCCAAGTTCGAGGCGCTCAAGCATAAGGCGGCGCAAAAGGCCGAGGCCAAGCGCCACGCGGACTGAGGCTTTCAGGGCATCAATTTTCCGGAAAAACCGCTTCCCCCTATGGGGTTGGCGAAATTTCCGACCTATGGTCGGGCAAGTGATGCAAGGGGAATCGAGATGGCGGATCAACCAAAGCTGAGATTGGGCGTGAACATTGACCATGTGGCGACCGTGCGCAACGCGCGGGGCGGCGCCTATCCTGACCCGCTGCGCGCGGCCAAGATCGCGGAAAAGGCTGGCGCCGATGGCATCACCGCGCATCTGCGCGAAGACCGGCGGCATATCTCTGACGCCGATATCGAAGGGTTGATGGAGGTGCTTTCCGTCCCGCTGAACTTTGAGATGGCCGCCACCGACGAGATGCAAAAGATTGCCCTGCGCCACAGGCCCCATGCCGTCTGCATCGTGCCCGAAAAGCGCGAAGAGCGCACCACCGAGGGCGGGCTGGAAGTCGCCCGCGAGGAGAACAAGCTGGCCCATTTCATCGCGCCCCTGCGCGAGGCGGGCAGCCGGGTGTCGATCTTCATCGCCGCCGAGCCTGCGCAGATCGAAGCCGCCAATCGCATCGGCGCAGAGGTGATCGAACTGCACACCGGCGCTTATTGCGATGCCTTCGCCGAGGGCCGCTGGGACGAGGCGGATGTCGAGCTTAACAAGCTGCGCGAGATGTCGAGTTTCGCAGCTTCCCTCGGGCTTGAGGTTCATGCCGGACACGGGCTGACCTATGACACGGTGACCCCCATCGCCGCCTTTCCGGAGGTGCGCGAACTCAACATCGGGCACTTCCTGATCGGAGAGGCGATATTCCTCGGGCTGGAACCCGCCATAACCGAGATGCGCCGCCTGATGGATGAGGCCCGCGAGGGCTAAGCCCGCCAGTCTTCGGTGGCGAAAATCCACTCAATGGATGCCTTCTTCTGGACCCAAAACGGCTTTGACTGCGTTGGGCTGCCAGACTGGTTAACAAACCTAAGGAGGCACCAATGAGCGACCATATCGACACACTGAAGAAACTCCACACCCGCCTGATCGACAGCCGCGACGGCTATCGTGAATCCCGCAAGCAGGTCTCGGATGAGGCCGCTTTCGTCGGCTTCTTTGACCAGCGCATCGCTGAGCGCGAGAAGTTCCACACCGAATTGCACCGCCAGTTGGGCGTCGACGGCGTGGATGTCTCCGAAGAAGGCTCCGCCGCTGCATCGGCCCACCGTGGTTGGCTGAAACTGCGCGACGCGGTGACCGGCGATGACGAAGCCGTCTATGACGAAATCGTCAACGGCGAATCCGCTTTGGTCGAAAACTACGACGATGCGATCAAAGCCACCGCTGGCCGCCCCGGTTATGAGTTCCTGACCGAGCAGCGCGCCTCTGTGCAGCGCGCCATTGATGAGGCGAAAGCCGAAAAAGCGCGCCGCGCCACAGCCTAAGCTGCGCGACATCCCGAGTTTAACGCCGTTCCGTTCCGCGGGGCGGCGTTTTCGCGTCGTATTGCTGCTTTTCCTCGGCAACGGCGCATGATCTATTGTCGGTAAAGGGCGCATCGGCCCTGTCACGCGACAAGAATGGCACTCAATGATCCTCGGCATCGGTACTGATTTGGCAAATATCGAGCGTATCCAAGGCACGCTCGACCGCTTTGGCGACCGCTTCCGCAATCGTGTTTTTACTGACGTGGAACAGCGCAAGGCCGAGCGCCGCCGTGATGTGGCGGGCACCTATGCCAAACGCTGGGCCGCGAAAGAGGCCTGTTCAAAGGCGCTTGGCACCGGGCTGCGCATGGGCATTGCGTGGCGCGACATGGCGGTCAGCAATCTGCGCACCGGCCAACCCGTGATGGAAGTGACCGGTTGGGCCGCCGACCGTCTGGCCGCGATGACCCCGCCGGGGCATGAGGCAATCATCCATGTCACCCTGACCGATGACCACCCCTGGGCGCAGGCCTTTGTCGTGATCGAAGCGCGCGCCCTTGCCGATTGAGACCGCTCAGGCTGGCGCGCCCCGCCGTTTCGCGTCATATGCACGCGGGCAGGCCGATCCGGCCCTGCTTCCCTTGACTTGGCCCGCACGGCCCCGCATGTAACCCCAAACCGATATGTCAGGAGCGCCGCATGGCCGCCAAGGAAAAAACCGGCAACGCCTTTGTCGAAACCATCAAGACAATCTTCTGGGCGCTGCTGATCGCCGGTGTCTTTCGGACCCTGTTCTTCCAGCCCTTCTGGATCCCTTCGGGGTCGATGAAAGAGACGCTGCTGATCGGCGATTTCCTTTTCGTGAACAAGATGGCTTACGGCTATTCCTATGCGTCTTGCCCCAGCCTGATGCTCCCCGGTGTCGGGATCGAGATTGACGCCAAGGATGTCTGCGGTGTCTTCGATGGCGATAATGAGCGTCTCTTCGGGTCCGAGCCTGAGCGCGGCGATGTGGTGGTCTTCCGTCACCCCGTATCGGGCCGCGACTACATCAAGCGTCTGATTGGCCTGCCGGGGGACAAGGTGCAGATCCAAAACGGCGTCATCAGCCTGAACGGCACCCCGGTCAAAGTCGAAGATGCAGGCACCTTTGAAGAGGTCATGGCCCCGCAAGGCCCACAACAACTGCGCCCGCGTTGCGAAAACGGCCCCGTCGGGCAGGGCGGCACCTGCCTCAAAAGCCGCCAGATCGAAACGCTGCCCAATGGCGTCTCGCATCCGATCTTGAACATCACCAACCAGCAGTCGGACAACACGGGCGTCTATACCGTGCCTGAGGGGCATTACTTCTTCATGGGCGACAACCGCGACAATTCTGCCGATAGCCGGTTGGCGCAGCGCGCCGGTGGCGTGGGTTTCGTGCCGTTTGAGAACCTGATTGGCCGCGCGGATCGCATCATGTTCAGTTCTGCCGGGCGTTCGATGCTGTTCTTCTGGACATGGCGCAGCGACCGTTTCTTCGAAGCTGTAAGATGAAGCTAAGCGGAGACCTCAAAGCCTTTGAGGCGCGGATCGGCCACCACTTTGCCACGCCGGACCTGCTGGTGCGCGCCGTGACCCATGCCTCCATGTCCTCGGCCAACCGTGATGACAACCAGCGGTTGGAGTTTTTGGGCGACCGGGTGCTGGGCCTCGTCATGGCCGAGGCGCTGCTGGCGCTGGATCCCGGTGCGACCGAGGGGCAGTTGGCCCCGCGGTTCAACGCATTGGTGCGCAAGGAAACCTGCGCCGATGTGGCGCGCGAGATCGATCTGGGAAAGGTGCTGAAACTGGGCCGGTCTGAGATGATTTCGGGCGGGCGGCGCAAACAGGCGCTTTTGGGCGATGCGATCGAAGCGGTCATCGCTGCCGTCTATCTGGATGGCGGATTTGACGCGGCCAAGGCGCTGGTGCTGCGCCTCTGGGGCGACCGGCTCAAAACGGTTAAAGAAGACGCCCGCGACGCCAAAACCGCGTTGCAGGAATGGGCACAGGCGCGCGGGCTGACCCCGCCGCGCTATGTACAGACTGACCGCAGCGGCCCCGACCATGCGCCGGTCTTTACCATTACCGCGCGGTTGGACAACGGCGCCGAAGCCGCCGCCACCGCGCCCTCAAAACGCGCCGCCGAACAGGCCGCCGCCAGCACATTGCTGCGGCAATTGGAGAAGAACTCATGACCACCCGTGCCGGATTCGTCGCCCTGATCGGAGAGCCCAACGCGGGCAAATCCACGCTGCTGAACCGCATGGTTGGGGCCAAAGTCTCGATCGTAACGCATAAAGTCCAGACCACCCGCGCCCGCATCCGTGGCGTGGCGATGGAGGGCGACGCGCAGCTTGTCTTCGTCGACACGCCCGGCCTGTTCCAGCCGCGCCGCCGGCTTGACCGTGCCATGGTCGCCGCCGCTTGGGGCGGGGCTGCCGATGCGGATGTGATCGTGCTTTTGATCGAAGCGCACCGTGGCATGACCGAGGGTGTCGAGCGTATCCTTGAGGAGCTCGGCAACATCGCCAAGGGCCGCCGCGTGGCGCTGGCAATCAACAAGATCGACCGCGTTGAGGCACCTGTGTTGCTGGGTCTGACCGAGAAGATGAACGCAGCTTTCGATTTCACCGAGACTTTCATGATCTCCGCCGAGCGTGGCCACGGTATCGACACGCTGCGCCAGTGGCTGGCCGGAGAGGTGCCGGAAGGCCCGTGGCTCTACCCCGAAGACCAGATTGCCGACCTGCCGATGCGCAATATCGCGGCCGAGATCACCCGCGAGAAACTGACCCTGCGGCTGCATCAGGAACTGCCCTATCAGCTCACGGTCGAAACCGAGAACTGGGAAGAGCGCAAGGACGGCTCGGCCCGGATCGATCAGTTGGTCTATGTCGTGCGCGACGGTCACAAGGGCATCGTGCTGGGCAATAAGGGCGAGACGATCAAGGCCGTGGGCAAGGCGTCGCGCGAAGAGCTTGAAGAGTTCTTGGGCCGCAAGGTGCATCTGTTCTTGCAGGTCAAGGTTCGCGCCAACTGGCTGGAAGAGGCCGAGCGTTACTCCGAGATGGGCTTGGATTTCAAAGATGGCAACGACTGAGCGTAAAGGTCAGCCATGCCGCGTTTGACCGCGCGTTTCTGGGTCGATGCCTATCTCACCCGGCTGCGGTTGCAGGATATCCCGGCCTTTGTTGTGGCCCATGGCGATGACACCGGCGGCGCGGTGCTGGTGAAGCTGGCGACGCTGGACGGCAAAGCGGCGCTGTTTCAACGCTCTTTCGATCTGATGACTGGCGACCGGAGGTGGATTGAGCTGGCCGCGGGCGACGAGGTCGAGGTCGATGCCACCGTCACCCGCCAGCGCAGTTTTGACCCGGACCTCTGGGTGATCGAAGTTGAGGACCGTCAGGGTCGTCACCTGCTGAACGAGCCGGGGCTAAGCTGATGGAATGGCGCGATCAAGGCATATTGCTGAGCGCGCGGCGACATGGCGAGACTTCCGCGATCATCGAGGTCTTCACCCCCGAACAAGGCCGCCACGCCGGTGTCGTCCGCGGCGGGACCAGCCGCAAGATCGCGCCCAGCCTGCAACCCGGCGCGCAGCTTGACGTTGCATGGCGTGCGCGGCTGGAGGACCATATCGGCGCCTTTACCGTCGAGCCCCTGCGGAGCCGGGCTGCAGTGGCGATGCAGGACCGACTGGCGCTGGCGGGGTTGAATGCGGTGACGGCGTTGCTGTCCTTCTGTCTGCCGGAACGCGAACCGCATCCGGCCCTGTACCAGCGGACCGAGGCACTGTTAGATATGCTGGGGCAGGGCGATGTCTGGCCGCTGGCCTATCTGAAATGGGAGCTGCGTCTGTTGGAAGAGATGGGCTATGCGCTCGATCTGGAAAGCTGCGCGGTAACCGGGGTGAGCGAAGAGCTGATCTATGTTTCGCCCAAGTCGGGCCGCGCCGTTTCGGCCAAAGGCGCGGGGGAGTGGGCGAACCGGCTCTTGCCATTGCCGACAGTCCTACGCGGCGGCACGGGGAGCGATGCGGAGATTGCGCAGGGGCTTGTTACAACGGGCCATTTCCTTGCCGCGCATCTGGCGCGTGATCTGGGCGGCAAGCCTCTGCCCGAAGCCCGTGCGCGCTTTGTCGATGCCTTCAGTCGGCGGCTTTGAAGATCAGTCGTTCGCCGCTTTCATCCGACAGGATCAGCGTGTCGCCCAATACATCTGAGATGGTCACCTCTCCTAAAGCATTCAGAAATGCCGTCTCTGCCGCGAGGTCCGGGCAGGCGCGGCGGGTGGCCGCGATATGGCCCGCGTCGAACCACGGGTAGGGCACCGTCATCGCGGCGCTATAGGCGTTGCAGGGGGCCTGTCCGGCGATCTTGCCAGCTTCCGGAAAGGTCAGGGTCGCACGGGCGTCGAAGGGGGTGCCGTCCAGTTCCACCAAGACCCATGTCTTGTCTCCGCCGCCATAGGCACGAACGGTTTCGTCGCTCTGACATTGCGGTAGGGCGCTGAGGGCGGCGAGGATCAAGAAGCTGCGCATGGGCTGTCCTTTGGGTGGAAACGCTGCCTATGTCTCTGACAGAAGCAGCGCTTGCAACCCCGGACCGTTAACCCAGCAGCCGCCGCGCGATAACCTGCGCTTGGATCTCCGCAGCGCCCTCAAAGATATTCAAGATCCGCGCGTCACAAAGCACTCGGCTGATTTTGTATTCCAATGCGAATCCATTGCCGCCGTGGATCTGCAGGCCGTTGTCGGCGGCGGCCCAAGCGACCCGCGCGCCGAGCAGCTTGGCCATGCCTGCTTCGACATCACAGCGCCGTCCGGCGTCCTTTTCAAAGGCGCTGTAATAGGTCAACTGCCGCGCGATCATTAGTTCCACCGCCATCATCGCCAGCTTGCCCGACACGCGGGGGAAGTTGATCAGCGCCTTACCGAACTGCTTGCGGTCCTGGGCATATTGCATCGAGATATCGAGCGCCGATTGCGCCACGCCAATGGCGCGGGCGGCGGTCTGGATGCGGGCGGACTCAAACGTCTCCATCAGTTGCTTGAAGCCGCGTCCCTCTTCGCCGCCGAGCAGGTTCTCACCCTTCACCTCGAACCCGTCAAAGCCGAGTTCGTATTCCTTCATGCCGCGGTAGCCGAGCACCTCAATCTCGCCGCCGGTCATGCCGGGGGTGGGGAAGGGGTTGGCATCGTCGCCGGGGGTCTTTTCAGCCAAGAACATCGACAGGCCGCGATGGTCTGTCGTCTCAGAGTCGGTCCGCGCCAACAGTGTCATCACATGGGTGCGCGCGGCATGGGTGATCCATGTCTTGTTGCCGGTGACCTTATAGTCGTCCCCGTCCTTGACCGCACGGGTGCGCAGGCTGCCGAGGTCCGACCCGGTGTTCGGCTCAGTGAAAACCGCCGTGGGCAAAGTCTCGGCGCTGGCGATGCGGGGCAGCCATTTCTCTTTCTGCGCGTCGGTGCCGCCGCAGAGGATCAGTTCCGCCGCGATTTCCGAACGGGTGCCAAGCGAGCCCACACCGATATAGCCGCGCGAAAGCTCCTCGCTGACCACGCACATCGACGCTTTGGTCAGGCCGAGCCCGCCGTATTCCTCGGGAATGGTCAGGCCGAAGACACCCATTTCGGCCAGTTCTTCGATCACTTCGATAGGGATCAATTCGTCTTTCAGATGCCAATCGTGGGCATAGGGTTCGACCTTTTCGACCGCGTAGCGGCGGAACTGGTCGCGGATCATTTCAAGCTCTTCATCAAGCCCGCTGACGCCAAAGGTCACATCGGCGCTGCGCTCCTGCATCAGCTCCACCAGACGGCTGCGCGCGGCTTGGGTGTTGCCGCCGCGGGTCAGGGTGGTGATCGACGGCGCGTCGAGCGTGGCCTGATCCTCAGCGCTCAGCCCCAAATCTTGCAGGCGCAGTATCTCGCCTTGGTTCATCTGGATGCCGCCGCGCATCTGGCAAAGGTATTCGCCAAAGCCGATCTGGTGCAGCAGTTGCTCAACCTCGCCAAAGCGCCCGTCATCCTGCAGCCGTTCGGCCCAAAGCTGCATCTGTCGCAGCGCTTGGACATAGGTGGCGAGCCATGCGAGCCCGTGGGCGGCGGTTTGGTTGGCCTCGATCAGCTTGGCTGAGACGCGATCCCCCTCGCTCACCTGCGCGCGGACGGCGGCGGTGGCGGTTTCCAGCAGCCGATCCAACGGCGGCAGCGTCGCGCCGGTGAGCCCGATCAGATCGTCGAGAATTACGCTATGCATCGTCATATCCTGACCATCATGTGCCATGAGCTGTCCTTTCTTGCTTGGGGAAGACATAGACCTTTCGCAGTCGCAGCACAACAAAGATACGTTTTACTGCAGCATTTTGTTTTAATCTTGCGTGCTTATTTTTGACGTGCGGCTGCCCAAGGGGGTGCTATGTAGCGGTATGGACAGTATTTTCCCCTTTCTCACCCCGTTCGAATTCTATGCTGCACTTGCAATCGGCCTCTGTGGCGGGTTCGTGAAGGGCGTTGTCGGTTTTGCTCTGCCGCTCGTACTCATATCTGGTCTCACGACCTTTATGGCGCCCGAATTGGCGCTGGCGGGGCTGATTCTGCCGACAGTGCTGGCCAACGCGTTCCAAGCGCTGCGGCAGGGGCCGCAGGCGGCGCTGCGCTCGATCCGGTTGTTCTGGGTTTTCTTGGTTTGCGGCGGCGTGATGCTGGTGCTCTCCGCGCAGATGGTGCGGCTGGTGCCCGCCACGGTGATGCTCTTGATGATCGGGGTGCCGGTGGTGCTGTTCGCGCTGCTGCAACTGTCCAAGCATAAATTCCACCTGCCGCAGCGCTCGGCCAAGGTTGAGGCGCTGGTGGGCGGTTTTGCCGGGGCCGTCGGAGGGATTTCGGGCATCTGGGGGCCGCCCACGGTGGCCTATCTCACCGCGCTCGGGACCGAGAAACATGACCAGATGCGAATCCAAGGTGTGATCTACGGGCTGGGCGCTGTGGCGCTTTTGGCGGCGCATATCGGGTCAGGAGTGCTGAATGCGCAGACATGGCCGTTTTCGGCGCTGCTGATCCTGCCGGTGATGCTGGGCGTCTGGCTGGGCAGCAAGGTGATGGACCGGGTGGACCCGGTGCTGTTCCGCAAGATGACGTTGCTGGTGCTGATGGTGGCGGGGTTGAACCTGATCCGACGGGCGATCTTTTAAGCGGGTCCAGAAATAAGCGTGCAGCATGACCAGCTATCATCAGCCTATGCCAATGGGTTGGCGATTTGGCAAGGTTTGGCCCGCACTAGGCAGTGCTCACCATGGGCGCGGCATTGTGGCAGGAGGCGCGACAGATCACCGACCAGTAGGCAGGGGGTGGTCTAAAGATTTTGATCGCAAAGCATCGTTTGCCATGGTCAAATCGTGCGTATCATTTGTAGGGGCTGTTGCGCTAGCGCTCTCATCGCTTCTTCGAAGCGACTGCCGCGCGACGCCTTTTGCTTTGCAAAAGGCTTGGTGGAGCCTAGCGGGATCGAACCGCTGACTCAGAGTAGCCGCGAAGCGGATGCGCGTCAGTCAGCCCCTCTATCGGGTGATACTTATCTTATATCTGAAAGAGGGATGATGGTGGAGCCTAGCGGGATCGAACCGCTGACCTCCTGCATGCCATGCAGGCGCTCTCCCAGCTGAGCTAAGGCCCCATCGTGGATCATGTGATCCGGGTCGTTCTGTGCCGCTAATTAGGCGCTGGCGGTGGCGGGATCAAGCGGAAAATTGACCCCGCCGCCGATTAATTAATCCTCGTCGTCCGAGGCCACATCGGCCAGATCGTCGAGCGGAACTGTATCGTCATCATCGTCGTCGTCATCAAGGATATCGTCATCCAGATCCACGTCGACCGCATCATCGTCATCGACCAGCGATTCGTCGTTCGCCTTGTCGCCCTTCTTGGCTTTGGCTGTGACCGCATCCTCGGCATCCGCCGCGATCATGCGCGACTTGGAGTTGTCGACCTCGACCTCTTCGCCCGTGTAGGGGCTGATGATCGGATTCTTATTGAGGTCATAGAAGCGCTTGCCCGTAGTGGGGCACAGGCGCTTGGTTCCCCATTCTTCGTTGGGCATGAAACACCCCTTTATAATATTGCTGTTGCGTGTAGATGATTCCGGCCAAGTGCCATATGAGGGGGGCACTGTCAAAGGCTTTGGCCTCTATCTAGGGACGTTGCTCCGGTAATGAAAGACCCTGTGCTGCCCGGCAACCCGCCGATTCCGCTGATCCTGCGCCGTTCGGCGCGCGCGCGACGCATCTCTTTGCGGATCTCGCAGTTGGACGGGCGGGTCACTCTGACCATGCCCAAACGCTTGGCCGAGCGTGAGGCTCTGGCCTTCGCCGAGACCAAACAGGACTGGATTCGCCAGCATCTTGCCGCGCGGGGCGAGGATGTGATCGTGGCGCCGGGGGCTGAGGTGCCGGTGGGCGGCAAGGTGCTGCGGGTGCGCGGCGGGCAGGGGCGTGAGATGCAAGGGAGGGGCGTGCGGATCGGCCCCGAAGAAATCTTCGTGCCCGGCCCGAAGGAGAGCATCGGCAAACGTCTTGCGGCGCATCTGCGCGAAGTGGCCCGCGACCGCCTCGCCGGGGCCTGTGACGACTATGCCGCGCTGCTGGGCAAGCCCTACGCCCGGATCACCCTGCGCGACACGCGCTCTCGCTGGGGGTCTTGCACCAGTGATGGCAGGCTGATGTTCTCGTGGCGGCTGATCATGACCCCGCCCGAGGTGCTGGATTATGTCGCTGCCCATGAGGTCGCGCATCTGGCGCAGATGAACCACTCGCCCGCCTTCTGGGCCGAGGTCACGCGGATATACGGTGATTATCAGGCCCCCCGCCAATGGCTGCGCGACCATGGCGGCGGGCTGCATCGCTACCGGTTCTAGGCAAGGGTCGCAAAGCGCGCCTTCAGCAGTGCTTCGGCATATTCATCCTCGGCCGTGCTGTCATGCACCACGCCACCACCGACATTCAGCCGCAACCGCCCATCGGCGTGGCAGGTTGCCGTGCGGATTGCCACGTTGAACTGCATGGCCCCCGTGGGGGCGATCCAGCCCACCGCGCCGCAATAGGCATCGCGCGGTGCGGGCTCTAGCGCGCGCAGGATCTGCATAGCGCGAATCTTGGGCGCACCGGTGATTGAGCCACAGGGGAAGAGCGCATGGAAGATGTCGGCCAAACGTTTCCCCGGGAAGACCTGTGCCGTAATGCGCGAGGTCATTTGATGCAGGGTTTCATAGGTTTCGATCTCGAATAGCTTTGGCACCACGACGCTGCCCACCTCGGCAATCCGACTGATGTCGTTACGCAATAGGTCCACGATCATCAGATTTTCCGCCATGTTCTTTTCCGAAGCGGCGAGGTCGGCGCGCAGCTTGGCATCTTCCTGAGCATCCCGCCCGCGCCGTGCGGTGCCCTTCATCGGACGCGCAGTCAAATGCCCCTGCTCAGTCAACGCAAAGAAAAGCTCGGGCGAGCGCGACAGCAACACGGGGCCTCCAAGATCGACCAGAGCGCCATATGCCACCTGCTGGCGCTCACGCAGCCGGGCATAAAGCGCCGCAGGCGTGCCGGTAAAGTGCCCCTCCATCCCGAACGTCAGATTGGCCTGATAAATGTCTCCCGCAGTGATGAAATCCTGCACCTGCGCAAAGGCCGCCTCATATTGTGCGAAGTCCCAATCCGGGGTCAGGTCAGACAGAGCCGCGTCGCCTGTTTCCGTCTCAAACCGATGTGGCAAGGGCGCATCGAACACCCCAAAACGGAGCAGCGGCAGGCCACGCCCCGCAGGCATCAGATCGCGCAGTTTGCCCGAACCGAGGTAGCCCAACTCATAGCTCGCATAGCCTGCCAGCCACGCGCCTCCTGTCTGCGCCGCCTCAAGGGCCGCAAACGCTGCAGGCACTTCCTCGGGTTTCTGCGCGCTGATGATCTGTTGAGGCGCGCAGAAACCCGTGCCATCGCCCAGCGGGCCGTTATCAAAAAGGACGCAAGGGCCAGCCATGCCGGGCCTTAAAAGTCCGCAGGCACACGCATATCGCGCAAGGGCCGCACGATATCGATGGATTCTTGATAGATCGGATGCGCCTTATAGGCGGCAAGTGCCTCGGCATCGGGGAATTCGGCATAGACAACCACATCCACATCGCCCGAAAGCGCATCGACGCGGGTGTTTTCGCAGATCTCGAAAGTTGTCGAATGCGGGATGTCGGCCAGTTTCCAAAGCCCCGCCACGATCGTGGGCAAGTCTTTGGGGTCTTTGGCCGAGAAAAAGACCACGTGACGGATGAAGTTTCGTTTGGTCAAGGCGCGTCTCCTTTGGCGGTTTTATCCCCGATAAATCGCCGCAGGGTCCGGGACAACGGGTGATTGCACTTGGGTGCGCAAAATGCCGCGCTTGACGGGTGGCCAATTTGTGATCACAACCGCATCATGAACCTCAGCCCCCGCCCTGTCGAGGCCACGCCGCTGGCCCATGATCGTGTCTACCGCCGCCTGCGCGCGCGGATCATGCACGGCGATCTGCCGCCCGGTCATGCCCTGACCCTGCGCGGCATCGGTAAGGAATATGAGGTCTCGATGACGCCCGCGCGCGAAGCGGTGCGGCGTTTGGCGGCCGAAGGCGCGCTCACGATGTCGGCCTCTGGGCGCATCTCCACCCCCGAACTCAGCAACGAACGGATCGAAGAATTGGCCGCCCTCCGCGCGCTTCTGGAGGTCGAACTCGCTTCTCGCGCCTTGCCGCGCGCACATATGGCGCTGATCGAGCGGATGCAGACCATCAACACCAATATCGCCGAGGCCGTGGCCCACCGTGATGCGGTCAGCTACATCCGCACCAACCTCGAATTCCACCGAACGCTTTATCTGCGCGCCCAAGCACCCGCCATGCTCGCCATGGCGGAAACAGTTTGGCTGCAACTCGGCCCCACCATGCGCGCGCTCTATGGCCGCCTGCGCCGGACCGAGCCCCCGCATTTCCATCGGTTGATCATCGCCGCCCTGCGCGCCGGGGATGAGCCGGGGCTGCGACTGGCGGTGCGCTCTGATGTCACCCAAGGTTTGCGGATGCTGGCCAGTTAACTGCTGGCCCCATGCTCAGCTCGCCGCGCCCTCTTTTGGCGGCGCGACAGGCTCGACCATCCAATGCGTGCCGGTTGATAAAATACAGCTCATTCCATCGGGCCGGCTTATCAACACGGTAAAGCTGCCGCTTTCAGCCGAGGCAAAAACTTCGATCAGCGCGTTCGGGTTTTGCAGGCCCCGCGCCGAAAGGGTCTCGCCATAGGAGGCTTCCAATTGCGCAGCGAGCGCCGCACGCGGGGCGCAGGCCAGAGCCTGAGCAAAGACCGGTGGCCCGGTGCAGGCCATGCCAAAAAGCAGGGCGGCGGTGAGAATACGTTTATACATGACAGGCTCCCTTGTGCTGTGGTCAACAAGGGCATCCGGCGGCACAGGGGTGTCGCAGACGCCATGTAGTATAAATATCGGCTGCGTTGAGGCCGTTTGCAAATCACACCGGGTCACATATGCGGCGCTTGACAGGTGCGCGGCAGAGGCGCATCTACGCTTCATGGAACAGACCTGCTTCACAACAGTCTATTATCCCCGCTCCTAACTGGCGCGGCACCTATTCCCATATCCACAAGCCGCCACAGCGCGGCTTTGCTTGTCTCCCTGTGGCGATCACAGAAAGAGACGACATGCCCCCCATTCGACCCGTCCAAAAGTCCGACCTGCCAATGGTCGTCGATCTGGCCCATGCGCTTGCCGCCTACCACGGCGACACCGCCACACTCACGCTGGCCGCTCTGGAACGAGACTGCCTTGGCCCCGCGCCTTGGCTGACACTCTTGGTCGCCGAAGGCGTGACCGGCCTGCATGGCTATGCGGCGCTCTGCCCGCAGATGCAGTTGCAATTCGGCGCAAGGGGGATGGACCTCCACCACCTCTTTGTCTGCGACACCGCCCGCGGGCGCGGCATCGGCAAAGCACTGGTGGAGGCAGCGCTGGAGCACGCCAAGGCGCAGGGTTGCAGCTATGTGACCGTGGGAACAGATACAAAAAACCGGCGCGCGCAGGGGTTCTACCGCGCCGCCGGTTTCGATCAAATCACGCCTGATCCGCGTTTTCGGCGGCGGCTGGCTTAGGCAGCCAGTCCTTTTCGGCCCATCTCAAGGAACTTAGTCCGGCGCTCTTTGACCAAAGTCTTGCCGTCCTTGCCGTCGAGTTCCTTGAGCATGGCTTCGATCGATTTGCCCACTGCGTTGATCGACTCTTCGGCATGACGATGCGCGCCGCCCATCGGTTCCGGAATGATCCGGTCAATGACACCAAGGGTCTTCAGCTCATTCGCCGTCAAACGCATCTGCTCAGCCGCTTCGCGCATCTTCTCGCTGTCTTTCCACAGGATCGACGCACAGCCTTCGGGCGTGATCACCGAATAAACCGAATGCTCCAGCATCGCGACGCGGTTCGCCGTGGCAAAAGCCACCGCCCCGCCAGAGCCGCCTTCGCCAACGATCACACTAATCAGCGGCACACCAATCTGCAGACATTTTTCCGTCGAGCGGGCAATCGCCTCAGACTGGCCGCGCTCCTCTGCACCCTTACCGGGATAGGCCCCGGGCGTGTCGACGATGGTGACCACGGGGAGGTTAAACTTATCCGCCAGTTCCATCAAACGCACCGCCTTGCGATAACCCTCAGGCCGCGCCATGCCGAAATTACGCTCAATCCGGCTCTTGGTGTCATTGCCCTTCTCATGGCCAATCACCACTACCGGCGTATCGTTAAAGCGCGCCAACCCACCCATAACGGCCAGATCATCGGCAAAATTGCGGTCGCCTGCCAGCGGTGTGAATTCCGTGAAAAGCGCTTCGATATAGTCTTTGCAATGGGGCCGCTCTGGATGACGCGCCACCTGACATTTGCGCCATGGCGTCAATGAGCCATAAAGGTCTTCGAGCATCCCCGCCGCTTTTTTGTCCAGCGCGCGGGCCTCATCGGTGATGTCCATCTCTTCGTTGGACCGGGCCAATGCCCGCAGCTCTTCCGCCTTGCCTTCGATCTCGGCCAGCGGTTTTTCGAAATCCAAATATTGGGTCATTGCATGCTCCGGCTTGTTGCCCTGTTATATGGAGCGCAACGCGCCGGTTTGCAACGCGGGTTTGACAGGCAGGCAGGCGCAGACCCTAACCTCTTCATCCTTTTTCAAATACCCGCGGGGGTCCGGGGGCAGCGCCCCCGGCGGTCTGCCACAGGCGCTCAGCCCCCGGCGATCATCTCGGACTGGCGCACAATCACCTCGGCCTGTTTGATGCTGGCGATGTCCACCAGACGCCCCTTATAGACCGTCGCCCCTTCGCCCTTCGCCTTGGCTTCTTCCATCGCCGCGAGAATCTCCCGCGCCTCGGCCACGGCCTCCTCGGAGGGCGTGAAAACCTCGTTGCTCAGCGCGACCTGTTTGGGGTGGATCGCCCATTTGCCAACCATGCCCAGCGTGGCCGATCGCCGCGCCTGCGCGCGGAAACCCTCGTCATCCGAAAAATCGCCAAAAGGTCCGTCGACCGGCAGCACGCCATGGGTGCGGCAGGCGGCGACGATGGCGGCCTGCGCCCAGTGCCACGGGTCCGACCAATGCTTTTGCTCACCGCGCTGCATATAGTAGTTTTCCTGCGTGCCGCCGATGCCGGTGGTCTGCATGCCCATGGAGGCAGCGAAATCCGCGGCCCCCAGCGACATCGCCTGCAAACGCGGAGAAGAGGCGGCGATCTCTTCCACATGGGCGATACCGGCGGCGGATTCGATAATCACCTCAAAGCTGATCTTCTTCTCTCGCCCCTTGGCGGTCTCGACCGCCGTCACCAGCGCGTCGACGGCATAGACATCCGCCGCGCAGCCCACCTTGGGGATCATGATCTGGTCGAGCCGCTCGCCCGCCTGCTCCAGCAGTTCCACCACGTCACGGTACCAATAGGGCGTGTCCAACCCGTTGATCCGGACCGAAAGTGTCTTCTTGCCCCAGTCGATCTCCGAGATCGCCTTGATGATATTGGCGCGCGCGCTGTCCTTGTCCGAAGGTGCCACGCTGTCTTCGAGGTCGAGGTTGATCACATCGGCATCCGAGGCCGCCATCTTTGCAAAGATCGCCGGGCGGGAGCCGGGGCCGAACAATTGGCAGCGGTTCGGGCGGGCAGGGGCGGCAGGCTGAATACGGAAGCTCATGGGGCACCTATGGGTAATTTTGTTTCATCATCAGTCCCCATTCTGGTATGAAATTGCGCCGTCAATCGCAAGGAGGTTTTCGCAGTCGCAGCATTTCAATGATTTTTGTGGCCTCGCGGCGCAGCGCACGAATTTTGCGCAGCCAACGGTAATTCGCGGGAAATCCTGCGCATTTGCATGCAGATGCGTCGACAACGCCACGCACTTGCGTATTCTCGCGCGCAATATGCGGACAAATTCAATGCCGGAGGCTTGCCATGATCAAAACCCCCTATCTGCTCTTTCTGGGCGACGCGCCTGACTCTCTGTCCGCCAAAGTCGCCCAAGGCATCAAGGACTGGCGCCCCGACAATGCGGTCGGTCAGTTTCGCATGGAAGGCTGCAAGGCCGATCTCGGCTTGCAAGACATGACGCTGGCCGAAGCGCGTGAGGCGGGGGCCGAGACATTGGTCATCGGCGTCGCCAACCGTGGCGGCAAGATCAGCGCGGCTTGGAAAGAGGTGCTGATCGAGGCGCTGAACATGGGCTTCGACATCGCCTCTGGCCTACACAACCTGTTGCGCAACGAAGCCGATCTGGTCGCCGCCGCCAAGGCGAGCGGCACAACCCTGCATGACGTGCGCGTGCCCAGTGTCGAATATCCCATTGCGGACGGTAAGAAACGCAGCGGCAAACGGGTTCTGGCCGTGGGCACCGATTGCTCGGTCGGGAAAATGTACACCGCCCTCGCGCTGGATGAGGCGATGCGCGAAAAAGGCATGAAAAGCACCTTCCGTGCCACGGGCCAGACCGGCATCCTGATCACCGGCGAAGGCGTGCCGTTGGATGCCGTGATCGCCGATTTCATGGCCGGGTCGGTGGAATATCTCACGCCCGACAATGATGACGACCATTGGGACATCATCGAAGGGCAGGGCAGCCTGTTCCACGTCTCCTACTCAGGCGTGACCATGGCGCTGATCCACGGCGGCCAACCCGATGCGCTGATCCTCTGCCATGAGCCAACCCGGACCCATATGCGCGGCCTGCCGGAATACAGCTTGCCAAGCATGGAAGCGGTCCGCGACGTGGCTCTGACACTGGCGCAGGTGGCCAACCCCGACTGCAAGGTCGTTGGTATCTCGGTCAATACCTACCACATGCCTGAGGCCGAGGCGGACGCCTATCTGGCCGAGGTCGAAGAGCGTCTTGGCCTGCCTGCGGTCGATCCCTTCCGTCAGGGTGCTGCACGACTGGCCGATGCGCTGGCGGCGCTGTGATCATGCAGATCGACGTTACCGCAGATACGTTCAAACTGGCACAGGTCTTTACCATCAGCCGTGGTTCGCGGACCGAGGCCAAAGTGCTGACCGTCCGCGTGACCGATGGTGGCGTGACCGGCTGGGGCGAATGCGTGCCCTACGCGCGCTATGACGAGACCCTCGAATCGGTCACGGCTGAGATCAACGGCTTGCCCGGCGATATCACCCGCCAAGCGCTCTATGACCTTTTGCCTGCCGGGGCCGCACGCAACGCGGTAGACTGCGCGCTGTGGGATCTGGAAGCCAAACGCGCGGGCAAGCGCGTTTGGGAACTGGCCGGGCTGACGGCCCCGGGGCCGGAAGTCACGGCCTATACCCTCTCGCTGGACGAACCCGAGGCGATGCGCGCGCAGGCCGCGAAACACAGCCATCGGCCCCTGCTCAAGATCAAGCTCGGCACGCCTGATGACATGCCCCGGCTCGAAGCCGTGCGCGCAGGTGCGCCCGATGCCACCATCATCATCGACGCCAATGAGGGTTGGTCGGCAGAGGTCTACGCCGACCTTGCGCCCCATCTGGTGCGCCTTGGCGTGGCGTTGGTCGAACAACCCTTGCCCGCAGGGGACGACGACGCGCTCTTGGGCATGGACCGCCCCGTGCCGGTCTGCGCCGATGAAAGCTGCCATGACCGTGCCAGCCTGCCCGGCCTCAAGGGCAAATACGACGTGGTGAACATTAAGCTCGACAAGACCGGCGGGCTGACCGAAGCGCTGGCGCTGCGCGATGCGGCGCGGGCCGAAGGGTTCGACGTGATGGTCGGCTGTATGGTCGGATCGTCGCTGGCGATGGCCCCGGCGACGCTGGTCGCCCAAGGCGCGAAGGTGGTGGACCTTGACGGCCCGCTGCTTCTGGCCGAAGACCGCGACAATGCTTTGAAATTCGACGGCGCGGGCGTGCATCCCCCCGTGGCCGCGCTCTGGGGGTGACCATGCGAACTGTCTATGTAAACGGCGAATACCTGCCCGAGGATCAGGCCAAGGTCTCGATCTTTGACCGGGGGTTTCTGATGGCCGATGGGGTCTATGAGGTGACGAGCGTGCTGGATGGCAAGCTTATCGCTTTTGACGGCCATGCCGAGCGTCTGACCCGCTCAATGAACGAGCTCGACATGCGTGCGCCTGCGACCACCGAAGAACTGCTGGAAATTCACCGCGAGTTGGTGCGGCTGAATGACATCAAAGACGGGCTGATCTACCTTCAGGTCACGCGCGGGTCGGATGGCGACCGTGATTTCGCCTTCCCCGATCCCGAAACCACCGCGCCGTCGCTGGTTCTGTTCACCCAGTCGAAACCGGGTCTGGCCGACAACCCTGCCGCCCGTGATGGCATCCGCGTCATCAGCATCGAAGACATCCGCTGGGGCCGTCGCGACATCAAAACGGTGCAGCTTCTCTACCCATCGATGGGCAAGATGATGGCCAAGAAGGCGGGTGTCGAAGACGCTTGGATGGTCGAAGACGGTTTCGTCACCGAAGGCACCTCGAACAACGCCTATATCGTGAAAGACGGCAAGATCGTCACGCGCGAGACCTCCAGCGACATCCTGCACGGCATCACCCGCAAGGCGGTGCTGGAACTGGCCCGTGAGGCACAGATGCAGGTCGAAGAGCGTAACTTTACCATCGAAGAGGCACAGCAGGCGGATGAGGCGTTTGTGACCTCGGCCAGTGCTTTTGTGACCCCCGTAGTTGAGATTGACGGCGCCAAGATCGGCAGCGGCACGCCGGGCAAATTGGCGCCCCGTCTGCGCGAAATCTATCTCGAAGAGATGCGCAAAACCGCGATCTGAGTTTCAGAACCGCGATAAAACCAGCCCCGCCGCCACCAGCGCGGCGGCGGAGATGCGGGTGGGAGTTATGGCCTGCACCGTCAGGCCCAAAAGCCCCGTCGCATCGATGATCAGCGCCGCGCTTAGCTGGCCGAGGATCAGGGCTGAGATCACCGTCAGCGCCCCCAGCGTCGGGATCGCCCAGAGCACCGACCAGACGTAGAACGCCCCCAGCACACCACCCAGCAGCAAGACCGGCGAAGCCGAAGCCGCGCGGGGCAGGGCGCCCAACTCTCCGCGCATCAGCAAGACCCCCAGCAGGATCGCGAACCCCACGCCAAAGGACACCGCCGCCGCAGCGACCCCGCTGCCGATGTTGCGGCCCAAGGCGGCGTTGATCGGGGTCTGCAGGGCGACAGCCGCGCCCGCGACGGCCACGATGATAAGGGCGAGGATTGGGGTGTTCATGATGTCTCCGGCTATGGCTTGGCCCAGCATGGGACTTGCCCGGTCGGACGCAAGGGCTTTCGCAGGTCTGACCATCGCGGATAGTGTGGCGCAAAGTGAGGAGGCCATGATGCGCAACGAGATTGACCGGGCAGAGATGGAAGCAGCCGTGGGCCGCGAATTAGGCGTCTCGCCGTGGTTCATGATGGATCAGGCGCGGATCGACGCCTTTGCCGATGTGACCGAAGATCACCAGTTCATCCATGTCGATCCCATCCGCGCCGCAGAAACCGACTTCGGCGGCACCGTGGCGCATGGGATGCTGACCCTGTCGATGATGTCGGGCATGGCTTATGGCGCGTTGCCAGTGATGACGGGGGCCAAGGCGTCGATCAACTACGGGTTCGACAGCGTGCGTTTTATCGCGCCTGTGCATTCTGGCAAGCGTATCCGCGGCCGGTTCACATTGGCCGAGGCGCAGACGCGGGGGCGGGGCGATCTGATGACCCGCTTCGCGGCGAAGGTTGAGATTGAGGGGGCCGACCGACCCGCGGTTAAGGCGGATTGGCTCGTGCTCTACCAGTTTTAGCCGCCCCCTCGGTGTGCGGTTAGCCGTATTCTACAAGGGTGATGTTCGGTATGTCCGCTTCGGTCAGCCCTTCCAATATGCCGAAAGATAAGCCTGCTCTTTGCAGCAACACCGCCTCGCGGTCCGGATCGTAGACCATCTCCAGCGGGTCTTCTGCGTAGTAATCTACGGCCAGCAGATCTTCGTCTGTGTCAAAATCGGTGATCACCACGGCAGGGGGGCCGGGATCATTTGTATAGGTGAGGTTAAACAGGTCTCCGTCCTCGCCGCCGGTTGCGATGTCGCCGTTGTCGAGTGTCATGCGGTCATTGCCTGCGCCACCATAGACCGTGTCGGCCGAGGCATCGTTATCCAACGTATTGAAAGTGTCGTTACCTTCTCCGCCATAAAGCTGGTTAAAGCCTTGACCATCTTGGATGAAATCATTGCCCGCCCCACCATAAATCGTGTCATTCCCTGCATCGTCGGAATCATAGGGTACGCTGTCATTGCCAGCGCCTAGGAATATCCAGTCGTCGCCCGCGCCCCCGGAGATCGTATCGTTGCCCGCTCCGCCATAAATCGAGTCATCGTCGTTTCGACCGCTGATATTGTCGTCACCGGCGCCGCCATCGATGTTATCATTGCCATCACCGCCGATGCCGCGATCTGCGCCGTTGCCAAGGTTGATTATGTCATCCCCGTAATCGCCCCAGACGCGATCATTACCACCACCGGAATCAATCACATCATCGCCATCGCGACCGGCGATATCGTCAGTGTTATCACTTCCGGTAATCGTATCGTCGCCGCCACGCCCGGTGATAAACCCGCCTTCGTCCCGCGCGACGATGACATCATCGTCATTGCTGCCATGAAAGGATTGAACGTCATCGGGTACAAGTAAGGTATCCATTGATGTATCCGTGGGTTCAGGCGGATCTTCGGGGCGGTCATCATCTGAATCGTCGTCGTTCAAGTTAAGGATGAGGCCGAGGCCCAGCAAAGCTGGAAGTGCGAAAAAAGCGAGCATGAGGCAGTATCTCCTGATGGGAATACGCCAACACTCAGTGAAAAATTTACCTAAATCAAGTTATGTAAAATTTCTTTGTTGCCCAACTGCGAACAGTAGCGGCGCTATAACCGCTACTGTATCTACATGGTGTTCAATATTCAGCCTTTACCGACATTCTCCTCAAACGCGGTTTTGAACGCCTCTTTCTGACTGTCCTTCGCATCCGTCTGATGATTGGCTTTCCACTCGTCCATTGTCATCCCGTAGAACAGCTCGCGGGCCTCTTCCTTGCCCATGTCGATGCCACGCTCATTGGCGGCTTCCTGATACCAGCGCGACAGGCAGTTGCGGCAAAATCCGGCGAGGTTCATCATGTCGATGTTCTGCACATCGGTCCGGTCTTCCATCAGGTGTTTCTGCAACCGGCGAAAGGCGGCGGCTTGCAGTTCGATCTCGTGTTGGCTGGGCATTGCAGCTTCCTTCTCATATCACTGGACGGCACCGCGAGGGACCGTCATTCTGATGAAACCTTTGACAGGCACTCATGGGGGCGCTAGGCCACCGGATAGGCGATGTTATCGTTAACATTCGCTTTGGGGACATAGGACACGAAGGAACAGATATGAGACGTTTGCGCAATGTAAAGATCGTGGCCACACTCGGGCCAGCCTCCGAAACCCGAGAGGTGATCGCGGCATTGCACAACGCCGGTGCAGATGTTTTCCGGCTCAACATGAGCCACGGCAGCCATGAAGAGATCCGCGAAAAGCACCGTATCATCCGCGAGATCGAGAAAGAGACCGGCGGCGCGATTGGCATTTTGGCTGACCTTCAGGGGCCGAAGCTGCGCGTGGGTGTTTTCGAGGGCGACGGGCCGACCTTGGAAGAAGGGGCATCCTTCCGGCTTGATCTTGATGAGGCGCCGGGCGATGCGGCCCGTGTTTGCCTGCCCCATCCCGAAATTTTCGCAGCCCTTGAGCCGGGCGCGAGCCTGTTGGTGAATGACGGTAAAATCCGTCTGAAGGTGCGCGACTGCGGTCCTGATTTTGCCGATTGCGAAGTCGTGACGGGCGGTGTGATCTCGAACCGCAAGGGCGTAAACGTGCCCGACGTGCTGCTGCCTTTGGCCGCCCTGTCCGAGAAGGACCGCGCTGATCTGGAGTTCGTCTGCGAGTTGGGGGTCGATTGGCTCGCCCTCAGCTTTGTCCAGCGGCCCGAGGATGTGACCGAGGCGCGCGATCTGGTCAAAGGCCGAGCGGCGATCCTGTCGAAAATCGAAAAGCCCGCCGCGGTGGAGCGTTTCGAGGCGATCTTGGATGTCAGCGACGGCATCATGGTGGCGCGCGGCGATCTGGGCGTGGAGCTGCCCGTGCAGAACGTGCCGCCGATCCAGAAGCGTCTGGTGCGCAAATGCCGGGCGGCGGCCAAGCCGGTGATCGTGGCGACTCAGATGCTCGAATCGATGATCGAAAGCCCGATGCCGACCCGCGCCGAAGTGTCGGACGTGGCCACGGCGATCTATGAAGGCGCGGATGCGGTGATGCTGAGTGCGGAATCAGCCGCCGGGGATTACCCGCTGGAGGCCGTGGCGACGATGGATAACGTCGCCCAAGAGGTCGAGGCCGATCCGACCTATACGCAGATCATCGAATCTTCGCGCACGGCGGACCGTACCACCGTGGCCGACGGGATCGTCGCCGCCGCGCGTGAGATTGCCGAGACGACGGACATCAAGGCGATCTGCTGTTTCACCCAATCGGGCACCACCGCGCTGCTGACCGCGCGCGAACGCCCCCGCGTGCCGATCATCGCGCTGTCGCCACTGGTCAATACCGCGCGCCGTCTGGCGCTGAGCTGGGGCACGAATTGCATCATCACCGATGGGCATGACCGGTTCAAACTGGCCGTCCTCAGCGCCGCGCGGGCGGCATTGTCAGAGGGCTACGCCGGGCCGGAGGATCATATCGTGGTGACAGCCGGTGTGCCTTTCAACGTGCCGGGCAGCACCAATATTCTGCGCGTGGCGCCCTGTGACGAACGTTTGATTTACGCCTCCGATCCGGAGTAGCCTTCCTCAACTAGGGGGATGTTGCGTGTGAACTCTGACTTGGCAATGGTGGTCGGCATCGTTCTGGCGGTGCTGTCGATCCCTTCGATCCTCTCTGCGGTGACCGACCGTCGGTCGCCGCGCGCCTCGGCCATCACGATCTTGATTGCTGCCGGGCTGATCGTCTTTGCCCTGCAGAAAAATCCGGGGCGCTATTCCTTCGAGACGCTGCCGGATGTCTTCGTTTCCGTGGCGGCGGACCTGTTGCCTTAAGCGCGTCCACAGCGCTGCTCAAAACCTCTTGCATCCTTGCCCGGGCGCGCCTATACGGCGCATCTTAGCCTGCACGACCGGCCTCAAGTGGCATGCCGAGTCGTGTTTATACCGAACTCAAAAGACGGAGACGGAAATGCCCAAGATGAAGACGAAATCGAGCGCCAAAAAGCGCTTTAAGGTCTCGGCGACTGGTAAGGTCATCGGCAGCCAAGCTGGCAAACAGCACGGTATGATCAAGCGGACCAACAAGTTCATCCGTAACGCACGCGGCACGACAACACTGTCCGAGCCCGATGCAAAGATCATCAAGGGCTTCATGCCCTACGCCCGCTGATATAGGAGTACCGAGATGTCCCGAGTTAAAGGTGGTACAGTCACCCACGCGCGTCACAAGAAGATCATCAAAGCCGCAAAAGGCTATTATGGTCGGCGCAAGAACGTCTTTAAGGTCGCCACACAGGCGGTCGACAAGGCCAACCAATATGCAACCCGTGACCGCAAGAATCGCAAGCGCAACTTCCGCGCTCTGTGGATCCAGCGGATCAACGCCGCCGTGCGCAGCCACGACGAAGCGCTGACATACAGCCGCTTCATCAACGGTTTGTCGTTGGCCGGTATCGAAGTGGACCGTAAGGTTCTGGCCGATCTGGCCGTGCATGAGCCCGAAGCCTTTGGCGCGATCGTCAAACAGGCGCAGGACGCACTGGCAGCCTAAGCTGACGTTGTTTTGAATTTGCGAAAGCCCCGCCTGATGGCGGGGCTTTTTGCGTTTGGGGGATCTGCGTTTCGGGGCGGGCGCACGGGCCTTGCCATAATCTTGCCCCGATAATCCCTTGCCACGGCCTTGCCTGCTCCTCACCCCCATGGACAATCTGCCCCAACGACAGGTCACTGTGCAGCCTATCTGCACCGGTGCCGCAGTAATTATCGTTGTTGGTCGGCAGGTTATTTAAAAAAGGTGGGGACGTTTATGCCCGGAATTGTAATCAACAGGTTGGACGAAGACCCCCATGAAACGGTCCACGGCATCCGCGACGATACCAGTTCGCGCGGTGTCGATTTGGATGGGGCGCGGATCACGCTGACCTATGCGGATGGCACGACCGAGACGCTGACTTGGCACGCGACAGACCTCTATACGAATGGCGCGGCGGTTGGCGAGAACACGCAGATGTCCTTTGGCTATGACTGGCACCATCTGGAAACGACCAAACCTCTGGCCACTATGGAGATTGACCTCCAGCCCGCCAGTTCGGTTTTCGATACCACCACAGCCCCGGATGACGATCCGAACGGCGGCTCTACCCCTACGTCGCTAGAGGGGTTTCCCTTCCGGGTAAGCGCAGACTCGCGGGATTTGGCCGGTGATCTTGAGGTGACCTACGCTGGCATCGTCAATCTGGCGGGTAGCCCGCCTGCGGGGGATCTTTTCACCACCATGACCGTTGATTTCTCCGCTCTGCCCAAGGGTGGGCTTGTGGGAAGTCTGGATTGGAAGTCCGACATCGACACGATGCGCGAGGAGGGGGATCTCGTCTCGACCGGCGTGGCCTGTTTCACGCGCGGCACCTTGATCACCACCGACAAGGGCGATCTGCCGGTCGAAACCTTGGCCCCCGGCGCGCGCGTGCTGACCCAAGGCAGTGGCTATCAAGAGCTTGTCGCCGCACTGCGCCGCTCTGTCGGGGCGTCGGAACTGGCGAGGAACCCCAAGCTGTATCCCATTCGGATCTCTGCTGGGGCATTGGGCGCGGGCCTGCCCAAACGCGATCTCATGGTCTCGCGGCAGCACCGCATGGTTGCGCGCTCGGGAATCGTGAAGCGGGTTTGCGGGGCCATGGCGGTGCTCGTCGCCGCCATCCGGCTGACCGAACTGCCGGGGGTGCATATCGACGATCGTGTGGCGCAGGTGGAATATTTCCACCTGATCTTCAAGCAGCACGAGGTCCTCTATGCCGAGGGCGCGCCGAGCGAGAGCTTCCTGCTGACCGCCGAGACGATCGGCACCCTAAGTCATGCGCAGCGCGAAGAATTCGCTGCACTCTTTCCCACCTTGGTCGCGGGCGACGGTTTTGGCGCATCCGCGCATCCGATCCCACCCGGGGCGGTGCAAAAACGGCTGATCGAAAAGCACAAGAAGAACGGGCGCGCGTTGCTATCGGTCTAACGTGTCGGGGTCATAGGGGTTCAGGCTGGCGGGGGGCAGGCTGATGCCGTCCTGCGCGGCCCGATGGGCGATCGCCTCTTCGCTGCGGCCCAGTTGCACGGCGATCACGGGAGGCGCTGTGCCCTCTGCCGCCAGAATGCGAAGCTGCTCAAGGTCTGCGGCGCTCCATGGGGCGCCGGTGCTGCGGTCATAATCTGCCATGTCGGAGGCTCCTTTCAGAGGTAAAACACGCCGCGACCACCGGCGGTTCCTCCGGGCGGGGAAGGGGGCGCGGCTGCGCCCCCTCATGCCGTTACTTCAACAGTGCCAGCATCTCTTTCGCCGCTTCTTCGGAAGAGGCGGGGTTCTGGCCGGTGACCAGCTTGCCGTCGACCAGCACGTAAGACGCCCAATCGTCGCCCTTGCTGTAGTCGCCACCGTTTTTCTTCAGCATATCTTCGACCAAGAAGGGCACCACATCGGTGAGGCCAACGCCCTCTTCCTCGGTGTTGGTGAAGCCGGTGACGCGCTTGCCAGAGACCAGCGGCTTGCCGTCGGCTTGGGTGTCCTTGAACACCGCAGGCGCGTGGCAAACGGCGCCAACGGGGCGGTCGGAGGCCCAGAAGGTCTCGATCAGGCGCTTGCTGTCGGCGTCATTGGCCAGATCCCACAGCGGGCCGTGGCCACCGGGGTAGAAGATCGCGTCGAAACCGTCCGCATCCACGTCGCCCAGCACTTTGGTCGAGGCGAGCGCTTTTTGCGCAGCGTCGTCGTCTTTGAAACGGCGAGTGGCATCAGTCTGCGCGTCGTCGCTGTCGCTGTTGGGGTCAAGCGGCGGCTGGCTGCCCTTGGGCGAGGCGAGGGTCACATCAGCGCCCGCGTCTTTGAAGACGTAGTAGGGCGCAGCGAATTCTTCGAGCCAGAAGCCGGTCTTGTTGCCGGTGTCGCCCAGTTCGTCATGCGATGTCAGAACCATCAGGATTTTCATAGTCTCTCCTTTCGGGGGAGTTTGGGCGCGCCGCTGCCATGAGGGCGCGCCGGAGGGATGCGGCCTAACGCATGGCAGAGGTGGTGGTTCCCCCATGCCGCTACAACCCCTACGGCTTGCATTCGCGGGGCGAGAGGGCTAGCAGGACGGGGTATTATTCCAAGGGCCTGTCATGGACGATCTGAAGCAAAAGTACCTGAGCCAAATCGCCGATGCCGGTGACGAATCCGCATTGGAAGACATCCGGCTGGCTGCCGTCGGCAAGAAGGGCGAGGTCGCGCTGAAGATGCGCGAGCTGGGCAAGATGACCCCCGAAGAGCGGCAGGTCGCTGGCCCCGCGCTGAACGCGCTGAAGGATGAGATCAACTCGGCGCTTGCCGCCAAGAAGGCAGCACTTGGCGATGCCGCGCTTGATGAGCGTCTGCGCAGCGAATGGCTCGACGTGACCCTGCCCACGCGGCACCAGCGTCAGGGCAGCATCCACCCGGTCAGCCAAGTGACCGAAGAGCTGACCGCGATCTTTGCCGAGATGG
Organism: Sulfitobacter sp. OXR-159; assembly: GCF_034377145.1. Taxonomy (NCBI): domain Bacteria; kingdom Pseudomonadati; phylum Pseudomonadota; class Alphaproteobacteria; order Rhodobacterales; family Roseobacteraceae; genus Sulfitobacter; species Sulfitobacter sp. OXR-159. Next base: position 3,304,884 of record NZ_CP139707.1, on the reverse strand, counting down.
GTTTCTCGGTCGCCGAAGGCCCGCGCATCGACACCGATTGGTACAACTTCGACGCGCTGAACATCCCCGGCCACCACCCCGCGCGGGCCGAAATGGACACGTTTTACATGGCCCGTGCCGAGGGCGACGAGCGCGCGCCCCACGTGCTGCGCACCCATACTTCGCCGGTGCAAATCCGCACGATGGAGGCCGAAGGCGCGCCCCTGCGCATCATCTGCCCCGGCGGTGTCTACCGCGCGGATTACGACCAGACCCACACACCGATGTTCCATCAGGTCGAAGGTCTGGCGATTGACAAGGATATATCGATGGCGAACCTCAAGTGGACGCTTGAGGAGTTTTTCGCCGCGTTTTTCGAGATCGACGGCATCAAGACCCGCTTCCGCGCCTCCCACTTCCCCTTCACCGAGCCTTCGGCTGAGGTTGACATCCAGTGTTCCTGGGTCGACGGCCAGCTGCGCATCGGCGAGGGCGACGGCTGGTTGGAAGTGCTGGGCTCCGGCATGGTGCACCCCAAGGTGTTGCAGGCGGGCGGGATCGACCCAAACGAATGGCAGGGCTTTGCCTTTGGCATGGGGATCGACAGGATCGCGATGCTGAAATACGGGATTCCGGACCTGCGGGCGTTCTTTGATTCAGACCTGCGCTGGCTGCGGCATTATGGGTTTGCGAGCTTGGATCAGCCGAATTTGCATGGTGGGTTGTCGCGTTAAGCTACGCGTTCAGCGCGACACGGTCGCTATAGAAACCTCAGAAACTGCGTAACGCATCGCAACACAGGTCTAGAATGAAACTCTTTCGTCACGAAAACCGCGAGAATAGCGCTGGCTCCCGCGCGCTTTATGCGAAGTTCGAGATGGCCTACACCTTTGTGGATTTCTGCGCAGCGATCTGCTTTGTCGTAGGTTCGGCGCTGTTTTTCTTCGAGAGCACGCAGACCAGCGCGACGTGGCTCTTTTTGATTGGTTCGATCTTCTTTGCCGCCAAGCCGTGCCTGCGGGTGATCCGCGAAATCAAACTTTATCGGATGGGCGACATGGCCGATCTGGCCAAACGATACGAGAATTAGGGAACGATTATGAAATTCACCCTCTCCTGGCTCAAGGACCATCTCGACACCACGGCGTCGATTGATGAGATCACCTATGCCCTCACGGACCTCGGCCTCGAGGTCGAAGGCGTCGAGAACCCGGCGGCGAAGCTGGCCGACTTTACCCTCGGCTATGTGCAATCCGCCGAAAAACACCCCGATGCCGACCGGCTGAACGTTTGTCAGGTGGAAACCGACGAAGGCGTCATGCAGATCATCTGCGGCGCGCCGAACGCGCGGGCGGGGATCACCGTCGTCGTGGCCAAGCCGGGCGTCTATGTGCCGGGGATCGACACGACCATCGGCGTCGGCAAAATTCGCGGTGTTGAGAGCTTCGGCATGATGGCCTCCGAGCGCGAGATGGAGTTGAGCGAAGAGCACGACGGCATCATCGAGCTGCCCTCGGGCAAGCCCGGCGACCGGTTCATCGACTGGCTGGCCGAGAATGACCCCGCGAAGGTCGACCCGGTGATCGAGATCGCCATCACGCCCAACCGCCCCGATGCGCTCGGCGTGCGCGGCATTGCACGCGACCTTGCAGCGCGGGGCTTGGGCAAGCTGAAGCCGCGTGATTGCGATGCGGTTGAAGGTAACTTTGCCGCGCCGATCTCTGTCAGCATCGACGATGACACGCTGGACGGCTGCCCGGTGTTCTATGGCCGCGTGATCAAGGGTGTGAAGAACGGCCCAAGCCCGCAGTGGCTGCAAGATTGCCTGCGCGCCATCGGGCTGCGTCCGATCTCATTCCTTGTCGATGTGACCAACTTCTTCACCTTCGACCGCAACCGTCCGCTGCATGTTTTTGACGCCGATAAGGTCAAAGGCAACCTGCGCGTTCACCGCGCCAAGGGCGGCGAAGAGATCGTTGCGCTGGATGAAAAGACCTATACCCTGCAAGCGGGGCAGATGGTCATCTCCGACGACAGCGGCGTGGAAAGCATCGCGGGCATCATGGGCGGTGAGGCCACAGGCGTGACCGAAGACACGGTGAACGTCCTTGTCGAAAGCGCCTATTGGGACCCGGTGCAGATCGCCTATGCGGGCCGCGCGCTCAAGATCAACTCGGATGCGCGCTACCGTTTCGAGCGCGGCATTGATCCGGCGTGGACGCCTTATGGCATCGAACACGCCACGCGGATGATCCTTGATCACGCGGGCGGTGAGGCGTCTGAGGTTGTGGTTGCAGGGCAAGTGCCTGACACCCGCCGCGCCTACAAGCTGGACGCGGCCAAAGTGCAGTCGCTGGTCGGTATGACGATCCCCGAGAGCGATCAGCGCCAGACACTGACCGCGCTTGGCTTCCAGCTCGACGGTGACATGGCGCAGGTGCCAAGCTGGCGGCCCGATGTGCAGGGCGAGGCCGATCTGGTGGAGGAGGTCGCGCGGATTGCGTCGCTCACCAAGCTCGAAGGCAAGCCGCTGCCGCGTCTGACAACGGGCGTGCCGCGCCCCGTGCTCTCGCCCATGCAGCGGCGCGTCGTGACCGCACGGCGCACGGCGGCGGCGCTTGGGTACAACGAATGCGTGTCTTACAGCTTCATCGACCAAGCCTCTGCCGCGCTGTTCGGCGGCGGTACGGATGAGACACGGCTGGAAAACCCGATCTCGTCGGATATGAGCCACATGCGCCCCGATCTGCTGCCCGGTCTGTTGCAGGCCGCGGCCCGTAATCAGGCGCGCGGTTTTGCCGATATGGCGCTGTTTGAGGTCGGCCCCGCGTTCAGCGGCGGCGAGCCGGGCGAAGAGCAGATCATGGTCAGCGGCCTGCTGGTGGGCCGCACCGGTCCGCGCGACGTGCATGGCGCGGCGCGGGCGGTGGATGTCTATGACGTCAAAGCCGATGCCGAAGCTGTGCTGGCGGCCATCGGCGCGCCCGCCAAGGTGCAGGTCCTGCGCGGCGCGGCGGATTGGTGGCATCCGGGCCGTCACGGCAAGGTCTGCCTTGGCCCGAAAAAAGTGCTCGGCATCTTTGGCGAAGTGCATCCCCGCGTGCTGGCCGCGATGGACGTCAAAGGCCCCGCGATGGCCTTCACCATCTATCCCGCCGAAGTGCCGCTGCCGCGCAAATCCGGTGCCACGCGCCCGGCACTACAAATCAGTGACCTGCAAGCGGTCGAGCGTGACTTTGCCTTTGTCGTCGATACGGATGTCGAGGCGCTGACGCTGGTGAATGCGGCCAAGGGGGCCGACAAGAACCTCATCGAAGACGTGCGCGTTTTTGACGAGTTCATCGGCGGCAGCCTTGGCGAGGGCAAGAAATCCCTCGCGATCACTGTGCGGCTGCAGCCCAGCGACAAGACGCTGAAGGATGCAGACATCGAAGCCGTCGGTGCTAAGGTTGTCGAGAAAGTGACCAAAGCCACGGGCGGCGTGCTGCGCGGCTGAACGAAAGGACGAGCGATGAAAGTCTATCTCTCCGGTGAAATCCACACCGATTGGCGCGAACAGATCATCGAAGGGGCGCGCAGCCTTGAGGTGACCTTCATCGCGCCGGTCACCGACCACGCCGCCAGCGACGATTGCGGCGTGGCGATCCTTGGGGAAGAGGCCGACAAGTTCTGGCACGACCGCAAGGGCGCGCAGATCAACGCGATTCGCACCCGCAAGGCGATTGCCGAAGCGGATGTGGTCGTGGTGCGCTTTGGCGAACAATACAAGCAGTGGAACGCGGCCTTTGACGCGGGCTATGCCGCCGCTTTGGGCAAATCGCTGATCATCCTGCACGGCCCCGACCATGCCCATGCGCTAAAGGAAGTCGATGCCGCGGCGCTGGCCGTGGCCTCCGAACCGGCTCAGGTGGTCGAGATTCTGCGCTATGTGCTCACCGGTACCCTGCCGGGGTGACGCGGCAGCGGGGCTAGCCGCCTTAAAATTTAACATCTATCAAGGGCTTAAGTGCGAATCGATTCGGCAGCGTAGTGGACGCCGCTGCCTTGCGGGCTAAACCTTCACTAGCTGGAGGTTCATCAGCCTTGATCTGCCCCCGAAAGGCAGGCCAAATCCGACCCCCGCTGCCGTGCCAAAGTTGCGTGGCGGGTTAACTTTGGAAGGAGAAGGTCCATTTTAGCCGACACGCCCGCAGAGCAGGACGCGCGTCTTGAGACGCTCTATTCCTATGATATTCTTGATACCGAAGCCGAAGCGGATTTCGACGACATCGTCGAGCTTGCGTCCAAGATCTGCGAAACGCCCGTCTCTCTGATCAGTCTGGTTGATGAAAAACGCCAATGGTTCAAGGCCCGTGTGGGGTTTGAGCCGCAGGAGACCGGTTTGGATCAATCGGTCTGTTCTCACGCTATCATTGATGGGGGCTTTACCGAGATTTCGGATATGGGGGCCGATTCGCGCACCGTGGACAACCCGCTCTATGTGGGCGACCCACGGGTGAAATTCTATGCCGGGGCGAACCTTGTCGCGCCGAACGGCCAACCGATCGGCACGCTTTGCGTGCTGGATACCAAGCCGCGCACCCTGAACGACTTCCAACGCCAAGCGCTGCAAACCCTGTCGCGTCACGTGATGATGCAGTTGGAACTGCGCAAGAAAATCCGCATCGAGGCCGCCCTGCGCGCCGAGATGGACCACCGGGTGAAAAACTCGTTCCAGACCATCGCGTCACTGCTGCGGATGGCGACGCGCAAGGTGCAAGACCCCGACGCGAAAGATGTACTCGCCCTTGTAGAGCGGCGTTTCGGGGCAGTGGCATCGCTGCACAGCGAATTGATGGGACAGGGCGGCAGAGGCAAGGTGCAAACCTCTTCCTACCTTGAGCAGTTGAACAAACTTCTCGCCGCCAGCGCGCCGGATCACGTCACCATCTTTTGCGAGGCCGAGCCGGGCGAGTTGCAGGCCGTGCAAGCCTCGGCGCTTGGCATGATCGTGAGCGAGTTCGTGGCCAATTCGATCAAACACGCCTTTGTCGGGGATCGGGCAGGAGAGATCAGGATTTCTCTGCGTCGGCAGGAGGGGGGCGAGAGCTGGCTTTTGGAGTGTCGGGACAATGGTCGCGGGCATAACGGTGCCGTGTCGGGTGCCGATAGCACCGGCCTTGGGCGGTTGTTGATGGCGACGGCGGCTGAACAGCTAAGCGGGCGACTGAGTACCGATTTCAGCGCCAATGGCGCGCTTTTGCGGGTCTGTTTTCGGCAATAGGCGTGCCCGGAGCTGCAAATCGGGCGGTTCACCTGAAAACTTTATTGACCCCAATGTGCCGCAGTCCCAACTATCGGGTATGACGGCGAGGATATCGGCGCGACGTGGAATAGGGACAGAACTGTGATTCAAGAATTCAAGGATTTCATCGCCAAAGGGAATGTCATGGACATGGCCGTTGGTATCATCGTCGGGGCGGCATTTACGGCGATCGTGTCGTCGCTGGTGGCCGACCTGATCAACCCGATCGTCGGGCTTTTCACCGGTGGGGTGGATTTTACCAACAATTACGCGGTGCTGTCGGGCGATGTGCCCGCGAATGCCTCGTTAGAGCAGGCCCGAGAGGCGGGCGCGTCGGTCTTTGCTTACGGCTCGTTCCTGATGGCCGTGATCAACTTTTTCATCATCGCCTTCGTCGTCTTCATCCTGGTGAAGATGGTGAACCGCGTGAAATCGGCTGCGGAAAAGCCTGATGAGGTGGCGCCAGAGGTCAAGACCGGTCCATCGCAGCTTGATGTATTGTTGGAAATTCGGGATGCTTTGAAAACGCGCTAAGCGGCGCTATCGAATGAGAAAGGCCCGCCAGATTGGCGGGCCTTTCGTGTCTCACCGGTGGCGTTTAGCCCGCGATGGCTTGATCTGCGGTGATGCTGTCGATCCCAAGCGCGTCGCCCACGGCGGCATAGGTCAGCTTACCCGCGTGCACGTTGAGCCCGGCCTTGAGGTGGGGGTCATCCGCGCAGGCCTGTTTCCAGCCCTTATCGGCCAGTGCCAGCATGAAGGGCATGGTGGCATTGCCAAGCGCGATGGTCGAGGTGCGCGCCACGGCGCCGGGCATGTTGGCCACGCAGTAGTGCATGACGCCGTCGACCTCATAAACCGGGTCTTGGTGCGTGGTCGCCTTGGAGGTCTCGAAACAGCCGCCTTGGTCAATGGCCACGTCGACCAGCGCTGCGCCGGGTTTGAGTTCGGACAGTTGCGCGCGGCTGATCAGCTTGGGCGCTGCGGCACCGGGGATCAGCACCGCGCCGATGATCATATCGGCTTGGCGTGCCAGTTCGATGGTGTTGCCCGCGCTGGCATAGGCGGTTTTGAAGGTGCCGCCATAGATGTCATCAAGATAGCGCATCCGGGGCAGCGACCGATCAAGCACAGTCACATCCGCACCCATACCGGCAGCGATCCGGGCGGCATGGGTGCCGACGACGCCGCCGCCGATGACCATAACCTTGGCCGGGCCAACACCGGGCACCCCGCCCATCAACACGCCGCGTCCGCCATTGGCCTTTTGCAGCGTCCAAGCGCCAACCTGCGGTGCAAGACGCCCCGCAACCTCGGACATCGGCGCCAAGAGGGGCAGCCCGCCATTCCGGTCGGTCACGGTTTCATAGGCAATCGCGGTACAGCCCGAGGCCAGCAGATCATGCGTCTGATCCGGGTCGGGCGCGAGGTGCAGATAGGTAAAGAGCAATTGCCCTTCGCGCAGCATTTTGCGTTCGCCCGCCTGTGGCTCCTTCACCTTGACGATCATATCGGCGCTGGCAAAGATTTCCTTGGCCGTGTCGATGATGGTGGCACCTGCGGCGGTGTAATCCGCATCTTCAAAGCCCGCGCCGACGCCCGCCCCTGCCTGCACGATGACCTCATGCCCGTGGGCGATGGCTTCTTGTGCGGCATTGGGCGTCAGGCCGACGCGGAATTCCTGCGGTTTGATTTCTGTCGGGCATCCGATTTTCATGGGGGTCACTCCTCCTCCGTAGTGGGACAGGATTATCACAGCCGTCGTGCATATCGCTGCGAATTTGGGGTCGCCAAGCTGGGCGGTAATCGAATATCATTGCGTAGAAATGGAATTAGACGCGAAAGTATTGCGCATATGGCCTTGGATGAGATTGATCGGCGTGTTCTGCGCGCTTTGCAGCGCAACGGGCGGATGTCCAATGCCGAATTGTCGGACGTGGTGCATCTGTCGCCCTCGGCCTGTCATCGCCGTGTGCAGCGGTTGGAGAAAGAGGGCTATATCCGCGATTATGTCGCCCTGCTTGACCCGCGCAAGCTGGATATGCCGACCACGGTGTTTGTTGAGATCACCCTGCAGGCGCAGGCCGAAGAGGTGTTGGAAGCCTTTGAGAAGTCGGTCTCGCGCATTCCCGATGTGTTGGAATGTCATCTGATGGCGGGAACGGCGGATTACCTGTTGAAGATCGTGGCGGAGAACACCGAGGATTTTGCCCGAATCCATCGCCAGCATTTGGCGCGGTTGCCGGGGGTGGCGCAGATGCAGTCGAGTTTTGCGCTTAGGACGGTGTGTAAGACGACGGCACTGCCGGTGTAGTTGGTTCCACACGATCTGCGCCGCCGCGCCGCCAGCCCGGAATCAAGGCCGAAGGCCGCCGGGCAGCGCCAGACCGCCCGGACGGGCTGGCGCCTTTGCTGAGGTCGTGCCGTCCTGAGGTATTTCCCAAGCGCAGCTACCATAAACTGCCTAATTGGGGGATTTCGAGCGCCACCCCGCGGTCTGGCGTTGCCCGGCTCCGCTGCGCTCCCCCACAAAACAAAACCCCCGCTGCCATCGGCACCGGGGGTTCTATATCTGTTGCGTGTCGCGGGAATGATTTACATCATACCTTCGCGTTGCGCTTTTTTCCGTGCCAGTTTACGGGCACGACGGATCGCTTCAGCTTTCTCGCGCGCTTTTTTCTCGGACGGTTTCTCGAAATGTTGCTTGAGCTTCATTTCACGGAAAACGCCTTCGCGCTGTAGCTTTTTCTTCAGAGCCCGAAGGGCCTGATCGACGTTGTTGTCGCGAACACTAACCTGCATGTGGTTGTCACCACCTTTCTAGGATAAAGTTGCAAGGAATTGCAGGAAATGGGCCTATAACAGCCTATATCTCCTTTGTCCACCCCATCACGCCCCGATAGGAGCCCGCCATGACCCCGCCCAAGGCCGACCCAAAGGACCAGCTGCTTGATGCCGCATTGATGCATGTGCCGTTTGACGGCTGGTCGCCCGCGACGTTCAATGCCGCGATCAAGGACAGCGGTCTGGACCCGGCGCTGGCGCGCGCGGTTTGCCCGCGCGGGGCGGTCGATCTGGCCGTGGCCTATCACCGGCGGGGCGATGCCAAGATGTTGGAAGGTTTGGCGCAGGCTGATCTATCACAGATGCGGTTCAGGGACCGAATTGCCAAGGCCGTGCGCCTGCGGCTCGAAGCCGGGGATCGTGAGGCGATCCGCCGAGGCAGCACGCTTTTCGCCCTGCCGCATCACGCGCCCGAAGGGGCAGGCCTGATCTGGGAGACCAGCGATAAAATCTGGACTGCACTCGGCGATACATCGGATGATGTTAACTGGTACAGCAAACGCGCCACGCTGTCTGGGGTTTATTCTGCCACGCTGCTCTATTGGCTGGGGGATGCCAGCGAGGGGCATCAGGCGACGTGGTCTTTCTTGGACCGGCGGATCGACGATGTGATGCAGATCGAAAAACTCAAAGCCCAAGTGCGCGAAAGCCCGACGCTCAGCCGACTGATGGCCGGGCCGAACTGGCTTTTGAGCCACATCAAAGCGCCGCGAGGGCAGCAGGACCCTGATCTGCCGGGCCGCTGGACGCCGCCGAGCTGACGCAACCTGCGGGCGAACTGCGGGCTTCCCCGCCCGCCCGGCAGGTGCTAGGTCGGGGCACCCGGTTTCATACAGGCCCCCGATGACCAGCCAGACGCTCCCGCTCATTGATATTGAAAAGGTGTGCTACACCCCCGCAGGCACGCCGGTGCTGCGCGACGTCAGCCTCAGGTCAGATGCCTCGCGGATCGGCATCGTGGGGCGCAACGGGTCGGGTAAGACCTCTTTCGCGCGGGTTCTGTCTGGGTTGGTGGCCGCAGATGAGGGGCAGGTGCGGATCGGCGGGATCGACGTGGCCCGTGACCGCCGCCGCGCCATCGGCGCTGTGGGCATCCTTTTCCAGAACCCCGACCATCAGATCATCTTCCCAACTGTGGAAGAAGAAATTGCCTTTGGCCTGCTGCAAATGGGTCAATCTAAGGCCGAAGCGGCGCGGGGCGTGGCGGCAATCCTTGGTCAGTTTGAGAAGCGTCATTGGGCACAGGCGTCGATCCATCAGCTCTCACAGGGGCAGCGGCAGTTGGTTTGCCTGATGGCGGTTCTGGCGATGCAACCACGGGTGCTGGTGCTCGACGAACCCTTTGCCGGGCTCGACATCCCCACGCGGCTGCATCTTGAACGGGTCTTGGCCGGGCTCGACCTGACGCTGGTGCATATCACCCACGATCCGGCAGCGGTGGCGGGCTACGATCACATCCTCTGGTTGGAGCGCGGCGAGGTCGCGCAGCAGGGCAGCGCGCGTCCGGTGCTGCGCGCCTTTGAGACCCGGATGAAAGAACTGGGAGCGAACGATGATCTCTCTGACCTCGCCGGTTGAGACCCGCGCCCACGGCTGGCCCGCGGGGGCCAAGCTGGGGGCGCTTTGTGCGGCGACACTGTTGCTATTCGGGGTCGAAGATCCGGTCTGGCAGATCGCCTTTTGTGCCGGGATGTTGCTGCTTTACGCCCTGCCGGGGCGGGCTTTTCTAAAGGGCGGCTTGGGGCGGCTGCGGATGCTCTGGCCCTTTGTGGCGCTGATCTTGTTGTGGCATGTGCTGATCAGCGATGCAGAGGCGGGCCTTGTCATCGTGCTGCGCATGGTCACGGCGGTGGGGCTGGCCAATCTTGTGACCATGACCACGAAACTCAGCGATATGATGGCGGTGGTGCGTTGGCTTGCCACGCCGCTGCGCCGCTTTGGGGTCCGAACCCGCAGTCTGGAGTTGGCCGTGGCGCTGGTGGTTCGTTTCACGCCGGTGCTGGCGGCCAAAGGGCAGATGCTATCGCTGGCGTGGCGCGCGCGGTCGCGCAGACGGGCGGGCTGGCGGATTGTGATGCCCTTTACCGTGCTGGCCATCGACGACGCCGAACATGTGGCCGAGGCGCTGCGCGCGCGGGGCGGGCTGTGATTGCTTGACCGGGGAAGAGGGCTGGCCTAGGCATTGGGAACTTTAATTCAAGGACCCTCTCAATGGAACGCAATCTGACAATGATCGCCCTCTTCGCCGCGCTGATTGCGGCATTGGGCCTGATCCCGAAATTCACGCTTGGCTTCGGTGTGCCGATCACGGCGCAGTCGCTGGGTGTCATGCTCTGTGGCACAGTGCTGGGCGCATGGCGCGGCGGTCTTGCCGCACTGCTATTCGTGGCACTGGTGGCGCTTGGTCTGCCGCTTTTGGCCGGAGGCCGTGGCGGTCTGGGCGTCTTTGCCTCGCCGACCGTTGGTTTCCTCGTTGGCTTCCCGATCGGTGCCTTTGTGACTGGCTTTATCATGGACCAGTGGCGCAACGCGCCGGTGGGTCTGGCTGCCGGGGTTTCGGCCGTCTTGGGCGGCATCCTTGTGGTCTATGCCTTTGGTATCTTCGGCATGATGATGACGCTGAACAAGACGCTGCTTGAGGCGACCCTGCTGGTCCAAGCCTTCATCCCCGGTGACCTGATCAAAGCCGTTCTGGCAGGTTTCATCACCTCCGGTCTGGCCAAGGCACGCCCCGCAAGCGTGTTGTCGCGCAGCTAAAACGATTGGCCCGCTCCCCCAAAAGGGGGCGGGCCGCTACAGTCGCATCAGCGCGGCAGAGCCGATCCCCCCGGCTGCGGCAATCGCCGCCAATCCGGTGCCCGACCCCCGCGCCACCAATTCATGCCAGAGCCGCACCGCGTTGATCGCACCCGATGCACCAATCGGATGCCCGCGTGCCAAGGCACCCCCGCCGATGTTGACGATCTGTGGCGCGACCCCCGCGCCGGTGGCGCAGGCGATGGCCTGCACGGCATAGGCCTCCATGATCTCGGCGAGGGTCAGATCGCTGGCGGTTAATCCCGTTTGGCGAAAGACTTCGCCAATCGCCACCAGTGGTGCCAACCCCGGCTCTTCGGGTTTGCTGCCCTTGGTAGCGGTGGCGATGAGTTCGATTTTTGGCACGGTGAGCTCAGCCGCCATTCGGTCTGAGACAACGACGCAAAAGGCCGCTGCATCGGCAGCGACGGCGGCATTGGCGGCGGTGATGTCACCTGAAAGTACCTTGGCACGCCGGCAAAGCGCGGGGCTAAGGCGGCGGGTAAAGGTATCGGTCCCGGATCCCGCAAGTGGCACCAGCTCTGTTTCGGACGGCAGATGCGCGCGTGCCTTCGCGTGGCTTTCCACGGCCCACTCATCCTGCGCCTGACGGGAGATGCCTTGCGACCGGCCAAGCGCTGCGGCGGCATCGGTCATGTCGGGATCACGTTCGGGCCACGGGGTGAAGGGCGCTTGCGTATAGGCTTCGGGCGGGCGGCTATCGGCAAAGGTGCGGTAGCGCAGCGGTTGGCGGGAATAGCTTTCCGCGCCGCCCGCCACGACGATATCCGCCGCACCGCTGAGGATCATCTGCCGCGCCAAGGCCAGCGCATCCAAGCCCCCCGCGCATTGCCGGTCGATGCTGAGACCCGCGACATGTTCAGGCAGTCCCGCCGCCAGCGCGATGCTGCGCGCCGGGTTGCCGCCGGGGCCAAGGGCGGTGCTGCAAATCACCTCATCAACTTGGCGCGGCGCGATGCCTGCGCGGGTCAATGCAGCGGTGAGGATGGGGGCGGCGAGGTCGGGTAGCGAGAGGTGCGCCAAGGCTCCGCCGCGCGGGGTAACCGGGCTGCGGCAGGCCGAAATGATGTAGGCGCTGGTCATATTTGACCCTCCAGCCAGTTGGAGAGGGCGTTAAGGTCGATCTTGCCCGAGGGGAGCAGTGGCAGATCAGAGTTAAAAAAGACGCGACGCGGGGCGGCCAGCGTGCCAAGTGCTGCGCGGCAATTGGCGATGATCTCTTCGGCGGACAGTTCTTTTGCGGCAGTTTCAACCACCGCAACCAGATGCTGCCCCCGCAGTGCGTCTTCGCGGGGCAGAACCGCGCAGGGCAGGCGTGTATGCGCGGCGATCACCGTCTCCACCGCTTCGGGGAAGACCATTTGGTCGGCGATCTGCACCATCCGTTGTCGCCGTCCTTTGATCCACAGATGCCCGTCGGCATCCAATTCGCCTATTTCACCCACCGTCACAAACCCATCCTGCCAACGGGTGTCGGTGCTGCTTCCCAAAGCGTAACCGTCGAAAAGGTAGGGGCTGCGCACCCAAATCTCGCCCACATCAGAGGTGGGCCGCCCCGCCCTATCCAAAAGGCGGAGATTGACGCCGGGGTAGGGGCGGCCGACGGACCCTTCGGGGGTATGCGCATCGGCCAGAGTGATAAAGCTCGTCTCGGCCGCGCCATAGAAGACAGGCACCGCAGCCTCGGGGCAGAGCCCTTTGACCACCGCCCGCGTGGCCGCGTCGAGCGCGCCGCCGCCACAAAGAACCAGACGCAGCGAAGGCAGTGGCGCGGCTGCACCCCGCGCGAGCAGCCGCAATTGCGTCGGCGTGGCATAGAGGATCGTCGCCCCCGCCTCGGCAACACATACCGACTGTCTCCGGGGAGATTGATCCGCCAAGACATGCGCGTCAAGGCCGAGGTGCAGCGCCTCCAGCACGGCATAGAGCGACAGGGAGTGGCTGAGATGGCCCAGCACAGCAACGCTATCGCCACTGCTCAGCGCAAAGCGGTAGGCATTCACGTCAAAGCTGGCGATCCAAGAGGTTTGGCTGCGGCGCACGGCCTTGGGCTGGCCGGACGCGCCGCCGGTGAGGGTAAGGAATGCGCCGGGCGGGCAGGCGATGTCATCGGGCAGAGGGCGGTCGCTGAGGCAAAAGGGGGCCTGCTGGCTGATCGCTGTGGTAAGGGCCGTCAGCGCGTCGAAGGTCGGGGTTGCGGGCAGGGCGCGGAAGCTGTCGCGCTGGCCTTCGGGCGCGCGGGGCACTTCCGATTGTCCCGCGAAAAGCCGCGCGTCCTGATGCCATCTGAAATTGCCTTGCGCGCGCATCCGCCTTCTCCCACTTCCGTCGGGCTTCAAATTCCGGGTGCACGCCCCGGGGCCGCCCGTTAGGCTGCGGCAAAACCAGACCCGAGGATACTTCAGACATGACAGAGACCATGCGTGCAATCGAAATCACCGAACCCGGCGGTCCGGACGTTCTTCAGGGCACCACCCGCCCGCGGCCCCAACCGAAACATGGGCAGGTCATCATCAAGGTCGCCTATGCCGGGGTGAACCGCCCCGATGCGCTGCAACGTGCGGGCAAATATGCGCCGCCGGCCACCGCCAGCGATCTGCCGGGACTGGAGGCCTCGGGCGAGGTGGTCGAGGTCGGCCCCGGCGTGACGACACTGGCACCGGGGGATCTGGTCTGCGCCCTGCTGCCCGGCGGCGGCTATGCCGAATATGTGGCCACCCCCGCCGCGCATTGCCTGCCGATCCCCGAAGGCATGGGGCTGAAAGAAGCGGCCTGCCTGCCCGAGACGTTCTTTACCGTCTGGTCCAACCTCTTCATGCGGGGCGGGCTTAAGGCTGGGGAGAAAGTGCTGATCCACGGCGGATCTTCCGGCATCGGCACCACGGCGATCCAACTGGCGCGCATTTTGGGTGCGCGGGTGTTTGTGACCGCGGGCACGGATAGCAAATGCTCGGCCTGCATGAAGCTGGGGGCCGAAGTGGCGATCAACTATCGGGATACGGATTTCGTTGACGTGCTGCAGGCCGAGGGCGGCGCGGATGTGATTCTCGATATGGTCGGGGGCAGCTATATCAACCGCAACCTGAAGGCTTTGGCCGAAGATGGCAGGCTGGTGCAGATCGCTTTCCTGCAGGGCGCCAAACAGGAGGTGAACTTTGTCACGCTGATGACCCGCCGCCTGACCATGACCGGATCGACCCTGCGCCCGCAAAGCGATCTGGCCAAGGCGCGGATTGCAGAGGAGCTTTTGCAAAACGTCTGGCCCCTGTTGGAGCAGGGCCGCGTCGCCCCGGTGATGGACAGCACCTATGACCTGTCCGAGGCGAATGACGCGCACCGCCGGATGGAGGCCAGCGGCCATATCGGCAAGATCGTTCTAAAGGTCGGTGGCGCGCTGGACGCCGAGGCAGACCAATAAAATTTGAATCAGTAACGAATTGTTAACCAGTAATTCGTTTACTGATAGCACGGGTGGCCGGGACGCCAGCCACCCGTGTTGGAGAGAGAGCCGAAAGGCATTGAATGCGGGGGAGGAAATTACGCCTCTCCCGTTTTCGTCCAGATACCCGCGCCGATGGGTTTAGCGCAGAGGGGTGAACAGGGCGTTATCAAGCGTACAGTCCCGCCGAACGTCTGGCCCGCAGGGGATGAACTCAAGACTGCGAGACAGACAGATGCGCGCCTCTTGGATGTGGCCTTGCTTGCAGGTGATGGTGATCCCCTGTGCGGTCAGGTCGGGGTTCGCCTTGAGGAATGCCTCCTCTACCACGGAGGCGGGCAGGGAAACGGCGCGGTCGAGCTTGCGAAAGACCTCGGGGCGGTTGATGCGGGCGTAGGCCTCTCGTGAGAGGGCAAAATAATCCGCCGAATCCAGCCCGCTGCAAGAGCCGTGTTTCTTCCATTGATGCCATGCCAAGCCCCCGGTGCCCATGATATCGGCCATTGCCCCGGTCTGTGCGCGGTTGGGCGGGCGCTGGCCGCTTTGGCAATAGGACGGATACCCGCGCGTGAATTGTGGCCAAAGCCCATGCAGGGTCCAGCCGTGGTCCTTATCCGCATCGCATTGCGGAGACTGCCGCGCGTCGCCGGTCAATTCGCACCAATTGGGCGACCATGACAGGGACATGACGTAATAGTCGAATTCACCCGAACGCTCCCCCTCGGCCAGAGAGGGGGCGGGGGCAAGCAGCCCGAGGATCAGCAGACAGGCGCGCAGTGGCCGCATTGGGTCTTTCCTTATGACGTTTGAGCCAGTATACAGCCCGCAACTTCCCCGACAATGAAGACCGTTCTGCCAAGCAGGACAGCCTTTCAGGCGACGGGAAAATTGCGTTTTTAGGAGAGTGACATGGCAAAACCGATTATGGCCAAAGCCACCGCCGTCTGGCTCGTGGACAACACCACCATCAGCTTCAAGCAGATCGCTGATTTCGTCGGCATGCATGAATTGGAAGTGCAGGGCATCGCCGATGGCGACGTGGCGCAGGGCGTGAAGGGTTTTGATCCGGTTGCCAACAACCAGCTCACTCAAGAAGAGATCGACGCGGCGCAGGACAATCCGCTGCACAAGCTGAAGCTCAAGTTCAACGCCGCCGCCGAGGGCGAAGAGAAACGTCGCGGCCCGCGCTATACCCCGCTCAGCAAACGTCAGGACCGTCCGGCGTCGATCTTGTGGTTGGTCAAGTTCCACCCCGAGCTTAGCGATGGTCAGGTCAGCAAACTGGTGGGTACCACCAAGCCGACAATCCAAGCGATTCGTGAGCGCACGCACTGGAACATTTCCAATATCCAGCCGATCGACCCGGTTGCCTTGGGCCTGTGTAAGCAGTCCGAGCTTGACGCCGCCGTGCAAAAGGCCGCCGCGAAAAAGGCCGCTGCGGGCGAAGTGATGAACGACGACGAGCGCCGCAAGCTGGTGTCGACTGAGCAGAGCCTCGGCATGGACAACGAGCCCAAAATCCCCACGGCCATCGAAGGTCTGGAGACCTTCACCCTCTCCGGCAACAGCACGGACGACGAAGAGGAAGATGATCATTCCAAGGGCGATTACTCCGACGCCGACAGCTTCTTCTCGCTGCCAGAGAGCACCGATGAAGACGACGAGGATGAAGACAAGGCCAAGGGCTAAGCCCCTTCAGGGCGGTGTGGCGGAAGGAACTTTCGCCACAAGGATGTGTTAACGTGACAGGGCGTCGGATTCTTCGGCGCCCTGTTTCTCTTTGTTAAAAAGGCGCTTTGCGCCGGGGGATGGATTTGGAAACGGCATTGGACTGGATGATCTGGGGGCTGGCAGGGCTACTGATACTGTGCAGCCTGCTGCCGCTGAGCAAGCTGCCTTTCGGGGCGATCCGGGGGCTGGCCTTTCCACGTGAGCAATTCCTTGGTCTGGCGCTGCTGCTGGCCGCCGCCTTTGCGCTGGTCCAAGGGCCGACAACGACTTACGGCATGATTGGCATCGCACTCATGCTGGGCGTGGCAGCGCTTCAGGCGCTTTATATCACCAAGTTCACCCCAATTTGGCGCAAGCAATCGCTCGCCGCTTCGCCCGAGCTGCGCCGCGAGACGGACCGCCATTTCAGCCTGCTGGCGGCTAACGTCAAGAAATCCAACCGGGACTATGGCAAGCTCATCGCCCTCGTTGAGGCGCGGGTGCCGGATATCTTCATGGCCATCGAAGTGGATCAGGATTGGATTGATGCGCTGGATGCCGGGCTGGGCAAGAACTACGAGCACCGCATCGAGGTGCCGCTCGACAATGGCTACGGGCTTTGCGTGATGTCGAAACTGCCGCTGTCGGAGGTCGAGGTGCGGGAGTTGGTGACGCGCGACGTGCCGTCGATCCGCGCCCGGGTGCATTTGCCGATGGGGGAGGATTTCCGCCTCTATGTCGTGCACCCCGAACCGCCTGTGATCGAACATGACACCAAGGGGCGCGACAGCGAGATTGCGATGGTCGGTATCGAGGCCGAGAAAGATCCGCTGCCCGCCGTTGTTACCGGTGATCTGAACGATGTAGCTTGGTCCACGACGACGCGGCGCTTCCAACGGCTCTCTGCCCTGCTGGACCCGCGCGTGGGGCGCGGCATGTATAACACCTTTAGCGCGACGATGCCGTGGATGCGCTGGCCGCTCGATCACCTGTTCCACGACCCGCAGTTCCGCCTGCTTGAGATGGACCGACTTGATAAGATCGGGTCGGATCACTTCCCCATGTGGTTTGTCTTGGCGTTGGCCCGGACCGAAGCCGCCGAAAGTGACCCCGAAGAAACCGATCCAGAAGAGGAGCAAGAAACCAAAGATATGATCAAAGAAGAACGCAAAAGAGACCGCGACCCCATCGGTAGTGACTGGGAAGATGAGGAAGCCTAACAATCTGCCTCTCGGCTAATTTTACCCCTTGTACGAATCCTAAAACGGCGTATGTGGCGCATTACAGACGCCAACGCACGCGCCTCTGGCCGGTCAGTTCCTACTCTGACTGACCCGCGTTTATGTAGCGACGGTAACGTCTCTTGAAACGACACGCGGGGAACCAGCCCCACCTGCTCTTTGGAGATGACCATGAACGCTACAGTCCCCGGTGCCCTGCGCACCGCATCCACTGCATTCGCCGATCCGGCTGCCGCCTATATCGCTGCCAACAGCTTTGACAAACCAACGCTGGTGATCAGCCGCGACCGTGTCGCCGCGCAATATGACGCGCTGCACAAGGGGCTGGGCGAGGCGCATATCCACTACGCGGTGAAGGCAAACCCGGCGCCGGAAATCATCCGTCTGCTGGTCAAAAAGGGCTCTGGCTTTGACGCGGCCTCGCGGGCAGAGATTGAGCTTTGCCTCGGCCAAGGTGCGAAACCGGAAAACATCTCCTTCGGCAACACCATCAAACGCGCCTCCGACATCGCTTTTGCGCATTCCGCAGGCGTGACCCTGTTCGCAGCCGACAGCGAAGCCGAACTCGACAAAATCGCCGCCCATGCACCGGGCGCGCGGGTCTACCTGCGCTTGATCGTTGAAAACTCCATGGCAGACTGGCCGCTTAGCCGCAAATTCGGCTGTGCCGGTTCCGCGCTGCCTGCGCTGCTGAACCACGCGGTTGCCGTGGGCCTCGTGCCCTTCGGCCTGTCCTTCCACGTCGGCTCGCAGACCCGAAAGGCGGAGTTCTGGAACCCGGTGTTGGATCAGGTCGCGCCGCTGTGGCATGCCGCCCGCGCAGATGGCCATGACCTGCAACTGCTGAACCTCGGCGGCGGCTTTCCAGCCTTTTACGGCGAGAGCATCGAAGCGCCCCGCGCCTATGCTGCCGCTGTGATGCGCGCCGTCAAAGCCCGCTTTGGCGACGTGCCGCAAGTGATGGCAGAGCCGGGCCGTGGTCTGGTGGCCGAGGCCGGTCACATCGCCGCCGAAGTCATGTTGGTGAGCCGTAAGTCCGCGGATGATCTGCACCGTTGGGTCTATCTGGATATCGGTCGTTTCTCGGGTCTGGCGGAAACTGAAGGCGAAGCGATTCGCTATCAGATCGTCACCCCGCACGACGGCGAAGAGACCGGACCCTGCGTTTTGGCTGGCCCGTCCTGCGATTCGGCGGACATTCTTTACGAAAAACGACCGATTCATCTGCCTTTGGCCCTGCGCGATGGCGATAAAGTGATGATTCGCGCTTGCGGAGCCTACACAAGCTCTTACAGTTCGGTTGGGTTCAATGGATTTCCGCCGCTTGATGTGATCGTGCTCTGACAGCACGATCTGCGTCGCCACGGAAAAGGGCCGTCTGCTTTGGGAGGAGCGGGCGGCCCGCTTTGATTCTGGGTAGGGTTAAATCGACTTACGCGCCTGCATTGCGGCGGTGATCGTCCCGTCGTCGAGGTAATCCAACTCCCCGCCAATCGGCACCCCTTGAGCGAGGGAGGTGAGCCGCACCCGGCCCTCCAACTGATCCGCGATGTAATGCGCCGTGGTCTGCCCGTCGATCGTGGCGTTGAGCGCGAGGATCACCTCGCTCACGCCTTCGGTGTCGATCCGGTCCACCAGACGCGGGATACGCAATTCCTGCGGGCCGATGGCATCCAGCGCCGAGAGCGTGCCGCCCAGCACATGATAGCGGCCCTTGAACACGCCGGACCGTTCCATCGCCCAAAGGTCAGCCACATCCTCGACCACGCAAAGCTCGCCATTGGCGCGTTTTTCAGAGGTGCAGATGTCGCAGACATCAGCGGTGCCCACGTTGCCGCAGTTCAGGCATTCGCGCGCCGTGGCGGCGACGGTCTGCATCAGGTCGGACAGGGGCGTCAGCAACAGCGCGCGTTTGCGGATCAGGTGCAGCACCGCGCGCCGGGCCGAGCGGGGGCCAAGGCCGGGCAGTTTCGCCATCAGCTCGATCAAAGCGTCGATGTCGCGGGTAGAGCTCAAGGCGGGGCACCTGTGGGAAAAGGGAAGGGAGGGGCGTTTCCGCCCCAACCGTTTAGAAGGGCAGTTTCATACCTGCGGGCAGGCCCATGCCTTCGGTCAGCTTGCTCATCTCGGCCTGCGCACGTTCAGAGGCTTTACTCTGCGCGTCTTTGATGGCGGCAAGGATCAGGTCTTCGACGACTTCTTTCTCGTCTTTGTTAAAGATCGACGGGTCGATATCGAGACCCTTCAACTCACCCTTGGCGCTACAGGTCGCTTTGACGAGGCCCGCACCGGATTCACCCTGAACGGTGATATTGTGCATCTCCTCTTGCAGTTCGGCCATTTTGCCCTGCATTTCCTGAGCTTTTTTCATCATCCCGGCCATATCGCCGAGGCCGCCTAATCCCTTGAGCATCTGGGGTCTCCTTGTTGTGTTGTCGTTTATATGTGGCGTGAGGTGGGGGGTATCAACCGTCCTCGAACGGATCCCATTCGTCTTCGACCTCTGGCAGCGCCTCTGCCGTGGCGGCGGCGGCGATGTCTTCGGGGGTGCGGATCGCGGTGATGCGGGCCTTGGGGAACTGTGCCAACACGGCCTGCATCATCGGGTGCTCTTGGGCCTGTTTCTTCAGCGCAAGTTCACGCGCATCGCGGATCTGTGCGATGGTTTCGGCGCCGCCCTCGTTGACCAGCGACACCGCCCAGCGGTTGCCGGTCCAGAGTTGCAGCTTTTGCCCCAGCCGTTGCGCCAGATCGCGGGGCGCGTCGTCGGTGGGGACGAATTCGATGCGACCGGGCTGATAGGCGGCCAGTTGCAGGCAGGTTTCGACCTCGACCAGCAGTTTTACATCGCGGTTCACGCGGATCAGCTCAACCACATGTTCAAAGGTCGGGAAGCGGGCCAGCGCGGCGTTCAGGTCTTGCGCCAAGGTGGTGCTCTGCCCCTGTGGACCGGGGTTAGATGCCATGCGCTGCTGGGCGTGTTGCACGGCCTGCGCGCCGGTGCTGCCTTGGGGCGCGCCATTGCCGCCGCCGCTGCCACCGACGGGGCCGGGGGCCGGGGGTGGCGTGCTGTTTTGCAGCTTGCGCACCAGTTCCTCGGGCGAAGGCAGATCGGCCACATGGGTCAGGCGGATCACGGCCATTTCGGCGGCCATCATCGCGTTGGGGGCGGCGGCGACTTCGTCCAGCGCCTTGAGCAGCATCTGCCACAGCCGCGTCAGCACGCGCATCGGCAGGGTCTCGGCCATTTGCTGGCCACGGGCGCGTTCTTCCGGGGCGATTGTGGGGTCTTCGGCGGCATCAGGTGTGATTTTAACGACCGACACCCAGTGGGTGATCTCGGCCAGATCGCGTAGCACCGCCATCGGGTCGGCCCCATCGGCATATTGCGCGGAAAGTTCCGTCAGCGCCGCGCCTGCGTCACCACGCAGCACCATGTCAAAGAGGTCCAGCACCCGGCCCCGGTCGGCCAGCCCCAGCATGGCGCGCACCTGTTCGGCGCCGGTTTCGCCCGCGCCGTGGCTGATCGCTTGATCCAGCAGCGAGGTCGCATCACGGGCGGAGCCTTCGGCGGCGCGGGTGATGAGCGCCAGCGCGTCGTCGGTGATCTCGGCCCCCTCGGCTGTGGCGATTTTGCGCAGCAGAGCAATCATCACTTCGGGCTCAATCCGGCGCAGATCGAAGCGCTGACAGCGCGACAGCACGGTCACAGGCACCTTGCGGATCTCGGTGGTGGCGAAGATGAATTTGACGTGTTCGGGCGGCTCTTCCAACGTCTTCAGCAGCGCGTTGAACGCGCCGGTGGAAAGCATGTGCACTTCGTCGATGATATAGACTTTGTAGCGGGCCGAGGCGGCGCGATAGTGCACCGAATCGATGATCTCGCGGATGTTGGCGACGCCAGTGTTCGAGGCCGCGTCCATCTCCATCACGTCGACGTGGCGGCCTTCCATGATCGCGGTGCAGTGTTCGCACACGCCGCAGGGATCAGTCGTTGGCCCGCCGTTACCGTCCGGCCCGATGCAGTTCATCCCCTTGGCGATGATCCGCGCGGTGGTCGTCTTGCCGGTGCCGCGGATGCCCGTCATCACAAAGGCCTGCGCGATCCGGTCGGCGGCAAAAGCGTTCTTGAGCGTGCGCACCATGGCGTCTTGGCCGACAAGATCGGCAAAGGTTTCGGGCCGGTATTTGCGGGCCAGAACGCGGTAGGCGGATGTATCTGTCATGGTGCCCCAGATCGGATTCGGTCAAGGCCGTAAACTAGGCGCTCCGCGCCGTGGCGTCTACCGTGCTTGCGGGATGCTCAGAGCATCCAGAGGATCGCGCCGACGCCGGTTGAGGCAACCGCAAGGATCGCGGCCAGAATTTTCATGCGACCGTTGGGCTGGGCGTTGGCGTGATGGTCGCTCAGCCGCTTTTGGGTTTTCGCCGCCGACGCCTGTGCCGCCCAATAGACATAGAGCGCGGCTATGATGAAGACCGAGGCCACAGCCTTGGCCACCCATGTCGGCTCAAACTCACCAAAGACGGCACGCAGACCAATCGCCACGGCCACACAGGCCATGCCGGTGCGCATCCAGCCCGCAAAGGTGCGCTCATTGGCCAGGATCGTGCGGTCCTCGGCCCAATCGGTGCGGCTCTCAGCGAGATCGTTTTTATCCTTCATTGAACCAATCTGCGCTTTGCGCGTTCATGTGGCAATAAACTTTGACATAGCGGGGGACGGTTCATGCGTTTGCGGGGAATTGGGCGGAGCAAGAATGTCATTCGCCGTAGCGGAGGCGCCGGCAAGGCTGGCGGACTTGGTCTGGTGGGCGTTCTGGCGGTTATGGCCATTGGATATTTCACCGGCATCGACGTGACCCCGCTATTGACCGGCCAAGGCGGCGGTCAGGTCCAGCAGTCCCGCCCGCTGAGCGACAGCGAAGACCCGCAAGTCGATTTCGCCGCCCGCGTGCTGACCACGACAGAACAGGTCTGGAGCCGGATTTTCCAAGAGCAACTGGGGGAAACATATACGCCGCCCAAGCTTGTCGTGTTCGAGAATGTCACCCAAAGCGCCTGTGGCGGTGCCTCCGGCGCAACCGGCCCCTTTTACTGCCCGGCGGATAACATGGCCTATCTCGACACCGCCTTTTTCCGCACGCTGGACCAGCGCCTTGGTGCAGAGGGCGATTTCGCGGCGGCCTATGTGATCGCGCATGAGGTCGCCCATCATGTGCAAAATGAGATCGGCGTCTTGCCGCAGGTGGCCCGGATGCGGCAGCAGTCCTCTCAGGTTGAGGCGAATGCCCTGACCGTGCGGCTTGAACTGATGGCTGATTGTTTTTCAGGGATCTGGGCGTCGAACGTCGAAGGGTTGATGGAGAAAGGCGACCTTCAGGAAGCTCTGAATGCGGCGCGGATGATCGGAGATGACCATTTGCAACGGCAGGCCGGTCAGGTGCCACAACCGCATACCTTTACCCATGGCACGTCAGAGCAACGTGCGCGTTGGTTCGAACGGGGCTTTGAGAGCGGCGAGATCGCGGCCTGTGATACATTTGAGGCGGATCGGCTGTAAGATGATGTGGGCGGCGCCCTCCCTAGGGGGCGATGCCCGTGGTGCCCGCAGGCGGGGCATGTCGCCGGGCCTGTTATCTCTCAACCGCGACAATTTCTTTGGAGAAGCGACCCCTCTCATCGTTCCTGCGGAACGACTGCCGGGGCGTCGCATTGCACAATGAGACGGTGGTGAGAGGCTGATAACGACCCAAGCGGGGCTCGTTACGGCTGCTTCCTTCCGGATCTGACCGGGTTGGCGAGGCGCTTGCCCGCACCAACCTCTCAAGGCCCATATAGGAGGGGAAGGATCGAAGTGCAAGCCTCACAAGCGGATCCAAATCTGGGCAAAGCCCGACGCCGTCATTCCGCGGGGATCGGGCGACAGGTGCGCGATATCATTAAGAAAGGGCAGTGCGCCCGGTGAGGTATAGTGGACCGCTTGCGCTCCGGTCGCATCGAAGTGCCATGGGAGGGCGTCCGACCACGGGTGGTCCGGGCCCGTGGCGAGGGCGGCAATCAGCGCGTCTGTCAGGGGCAGCGGGCTGCGCAGGGCGACATCTGCGATGGGGGTACGGTCAAATCCGCCGCCGCCCGCTGCGCGAAACTGGTTGGTTGCCAATAGAAACTGTTGGTCGGGCTCGACAGGAACCCCCTGCCACGACAGCGCGGTGATACGGGCCCCACGGGGGCGCTGCGGGTCGATTGCATAGGTCACGCCGTAGATCGTATCGCAGTGAAAGGGCGGGCGGCACGGGTCGAGAAGCGGACCTGTCGCACTGCCAAGCGGGGCGAAAACCTCGGCCGCTTTTTCCAGCCGTCGCCGGAGGTCAGCCCCCGTGATACGCAGCGCCCAGACCGCGTTTTGATAAGGAACCAGCCCGGCGATATGGCGGCGCTGCACCGCACCGGGGGGGATGTGCAGAAAATGCTCGGGCCCGCCGCGCCCGCCCGCCGTATGTGCCGCCGTGGCCGCGAGGATGGGCAATGCGCTGTCTGCCGTGCCCGCCACGCCCTTGCGTATCACCTCGGCCTGCGCGCGGGCGGTCAGCGCGTCGATGGGGGTGGGCATGGCAAGGGCAAAGTAGTTGTGCAGCGGCCTCCCCGTGTGACCGACCACCTCTTCCAGATGCTTGCGGGTGCCAATGTGACTGATCCGCGCGGCACTGAGCACCACGGGATCGGCCAGCGTTTGCGCGCTGTTGTCGCGCAGGTGGCTGTGATGCTGCGACACCCGCCAACCCCCCCGTGCGTCCCGTTCAAGGGCCAAATCTAGCACCGCCAAATCGGACCCGCCAAACCCCGGCATTGCCGCCGGTCGGTTGGACAGGGTGCCTGCCTGCGTGTCGACCCCCTTGCGCGGGCCGTGGTCCGCGCCGGGAAACCGAAGGTGGGTGTGGCCGGTAATCACGGCGTCGATCCCTTCGATCTGAGCCAAGGCGCAGATGTCTTCTTCGGCGGCGATCTCTCCTTTTTGGGGGATGCCCATATGGGCCAGCAGCACGATCAGGTCGGCCCCCTCTGCCCGCAGCGTCAGGGCGGCGCTGCGCAGGCTTTCGAGGGGGCTGACGATCTCAGCCGCGTCTTCCAAGACCTCGCGGTTCCAAATCGCCGTTCGGCCCGGCAGAACGGAGAGCAGGCCAACCTGCAGCGTAGAGGAGGGATGCCCCCCGACAGCGGGCAGCAGGCATGACACAACGGCCCAGCGGCGCAGGGGGCCGGGATCGGTCAGATGCAAATTAGTTGAGATCAGCGGCATATCAATCGCGCCCGCCACGGCGCGCAGATAGGGCAGACCATGATCAAGGTCGTGATTGCCCAAGCCCAATCCATCATATCGCAGATGGTTTACACAGGCGACAAGCGGATGCGTGGGGGTGACCGGCATCTGGGCGAGTTGGTCGCCCAAGGCATTGCCCTGCAACAGATCACCATTGTCGAGCAAGAGACAGGCCGCGCCCTGTTCAGCGGCCTCTTGCCGGGCGGCGCGGATCAGCGTGGCAACCCCGGCCAGCCCATGGTGCCCCACCGAACGGTCGCCCACATAATCATGGCCTACAATTTGCATGTGCAAATCAGTCGTGGCCAATATGCGCAGACGTGCCCCGACCGGGGTGCCCCCCTCGGGGGGAACGACACCGGCCGTGACATATGTGCTGCGCTTGTTCACCGTAAAGGGAATTACTCGTTAAAATTACACAACCTAAAGCTGTTTTGATATGACCAGATTTCAACCGCTCTGGCAAGGGGGCTTGGGATTGCCAATATCGCCTGCGCCGTGGCATGGCTGGGCGAAACGCACAAAGCCTGTATCGGGCCGGTATCGGGAGAGCACCATGCGTCACGCGGAGACGGTAACCTTTGGAGGCTCGGCCCTTGATCGGGCGGGAGAGATACGTGGCAACCCGGAAGCGTTGGCGCAGCTTCGCGCCGACCCTGCGGCGCGCGCCATCGTCTTTTGGCGTGGCAAACCCCTGATCGCGCCTGAACGCCCTGCCGGTTTGGTCCGATTGGCGATGGATCACCCGGCGCTGCAAGAGGCCGCTGCCGCGCCGATCTTGCTGGGCCGTGAGGACGGGGCCGCGCGCTTTGCCGTCGATATTTCAGGCTGGCAGCCTGCCGATCTGGACCAATCGCAACTGGGGGCGTTCCTTGACCCCAGCGAGCAGCGGCACCCACTGCTGGGCGATGACATGGCATTCGCCGAGTTGCGGCGGGTGATGACATGGCTTGACCCGCGCGATGCCGAACTGGCTGCCAGCGGCAAGGCGATCCTCGGTTGGCACGAAACGCACCGCCATTGCGCGCGCTGCGGCGCTGCGACCGATCCGGCCCAAGGCGGATGGCAGCGCGTCTGCCCCGACTGCGGCGGCGCGCATTTCCCGCGCACCGACCCGGTGGTCATCATGTTGATAACCCATGGCAACTCCGTGCTCATGGGCCGCTCCCCCGGCTGGCCCGAGGGGATGTATTCCCTGCTGGCAGGCTTTGTCGAACCGGGAGAGACGGTAGAGGCCGCCGTGCGGCGGGAGGTTTTTGAAGAAGCAGGGGTGCAAGTCGGCGCGGTGAGCTACCTTTCCAGCCAGCCATGGCCTTTTCCGGCCTCGCTGATGTTGGGTTGCGCTGGCGAAGCGCTGAGCCGTGACCTGACCATTGAGCCGGTTGAGATCGAAGACGCGCTTTGGGTCACCCGCGAAGAGATGATGGATGTCTTTGCCGGAAGCCACCCGCGTCTGTTGCCCGCCCGGCGCGGGGCCATCGCGCATTTCTTGCTGGAAAACTGGCTTGCGGATACACTGACCTGATACACCGACCTAACAGGCCCGCTCAAAGCGGCAGGGGTGGCAAATGCGAGCAGAAGAATTGGAACGGACGGAATGAAATTCTCGACCAAAGAAGACGTCGAAGCCCCGATTGAGGCGGTCTTTGACATGTTGTGCGATTTTGAGAGCTTTGAGCGGGCGGCCATGCGGCGCGGTGCCGAGGTGCAGCGCGCCGATACGATGCATCAGCCCGGTGTGGGAATGACGTGGAACGCGGTCTTCCCCCTGCGCGGCAAGCGGCGCGAGCTGACGCTTGAAATGGTGACCTTCGACCGGCCCAACGAGATGGTGATCGACAGCATGTCGCAGGGGTTGGCGGGGCAAATGTCCTTTGAACTGATGCCCCTGTCGCGCAACAGCACGCGCGTGTTGGTCGCGCTTGAGATCAAGCCGCTGACGCTTTCCGCGCGGCTTTGGGTGCAATCGCTCAAACTGGCCAAGACGACCCTGACCAAGAAATACAAGGACCGCGTCGCGGAATATGCCCGCGGTATGGAAGAGCGTCACGCCCGCGGCGTCAAAGTCTGAGCCTGCGCGCCCAGCCTACATCCCGGTCGGCGCGCCCCGGTCGGGATGGGCGGGGTAGGCCCCCAGAATCTCAAGCATATTGGTGAAATACCCCAATTCATCCAGCGCGCGTTTCACCGCCGGGTCTGCGGGATGGCCCTCGATATCGGCGTAGAACTGTGTCGCGGTGAAGGACCCGCCGACCATATAGCTTTCGAGCTTGGTCATGTTCACCCCATTGGTCGCAAAGCCCCCCATCGCCTTGTAAAGCGCGGCGGGAATGTTGCGCACCTCGAAGACGAAGGTGGTCAGCATCCGCTCGGCCCGGCGCGAAAGGTCGATCTGCGGGGCCATCAGCAGAAAGCGGGTGGTGTTGTGGTCCATATCCTCGATATCGCGGGCCAGCACGGTCAGGCCGTTGATCTCTGCCGCGACCTCGCCTGCCAGAACGCCATCGGTGCTGCCCTCGGTCGCGGCCAGTTCGGCGGCGGCCCCGGCGGAATCGGCGGCGGGTTCAGAGGTGATGCCATGTTGCTGCAAGAAACTGCGCGCCTGCGGCAGCAGCACCAGATGCGCGCGGACATGTTTGATGTCTTTTAATGCCACGCCGGGGCGGGCCATCAGAGCGATGCGCACCCGGACGAAAGCTTCGCCGATGATATGCAGCCCGCTTTCCGGCAGCAGGCGGTGGATATCGGCCACACGGCCATAGGTCGTGTTCTCCACCGGCAGCATCGCCAGTTCGGCGCGCCCTTCATTTACGGCGCGGATCACGCCTTCGAACGACTGGCAGGGCACCGGTTCCATGTCGGGGCAGGCTTGAAGGCAGGCCTCGTGACTATAGGCGCCAAGGGCCCCTTGGAAGGCGATGCGCGGCGTGGTCTGGGCGGTCATGGATCGTATCCTGCTGCAAAAGGCGCGGAGAAGGGCAATTGGTCGCGGTAACTACACCTTGCCTGCGCCAAGGGAAAGCAATAGATACGCGGGCAACGATGCCAAGAACCATGGCCCGCCCATGGTGCCAATACCAAGTGATGGACCCTGACGCATGTTCGATACAATGACCCTGACCAAAATCGCAGCCGGCGTATTCGGCGCCTGGTTGGTACTTCTGCTGGGCAAATGGGCGGGGGAAGAGATTTACCACGCCGATGCACATGGGGAAGCGTCCTATGTGATCGAAGTGGCCGATGCCGGTGGTGACGAAGGCGGCGAAGAGATCGACTTTACCGCCGTGATGGCCGAAGGCGATGCCGACAGCGGCTCTAAAGTGTTCCGCAAATGCGCCGCGTGCCACAAGGTCGACGGCTCCAACGCCGTTGGTCCGCACCTTGACGGTGTGGTCGACCGCGATATCGCCTCGGTTGACGGTTTCGGGTATTCCGGCGCTCTGACCTCGCTCGAAGGTGCATGGACCCCGGAAGAGCTGAGCGCCTTCCTCACGAGCCCCAAAGGCTATGCCCCCGGCACCACCATGGGTTTCGCCGGTCTGCGTAAAGTCGAAGACCGCGCTGACGTGATCGCTTACCTACAAAGCGTTTCCAACTAATTCCACGCTGCATTGCGTGAGTGAAAGCCGCCCTCTGGGGCGGCTTTTGCGTTTGGGCGCGGCTATGCGGTTAAGGCATTCCCGCCTAATGCTTCCCAATATAACTCAAGGCGGTCCTTAAAAGGGCCTGTGAGGCCGCGCGCTGTTGGGTGAACAACATGAACAACCGGAGACTGCGTTCCCGCAGCAACCAATGCGTCGCGAGCGTCATTCCCAATCGCAAGGATGCGGTCTGGTTGAAATGCTTCTACCTCTTGTCGAATGACAGAAAAACATAGTTCACGTAGCGCTCTGTCCTTCCGTATGACATTTCGGCCTGCATAAAGTTTAACGGCATCTGTGGCCCAGACATCGTAACCTGAAAAGACACAACGTCTAATCAGTTGCCAAATCATGCCCCAATGACGCCGACAACGGTGATAGTCACTATCAATCCCGAAAAACGTTCCAACCGAAAGAATTGGTTCATCGCCTTCTCGTTTGGGATCTTGGGCGCATAGCATAATGCGACCTCGGGCAGTGCGGTCAGCGGATATTAGGCAGGGAAGGTCATAGCCTATTGTCTTGGACAAATAGGGGGCAAGAAGGTCAGTATGCCAGTTTTCTCGGGGTATCTCTGGCATTTTGCGATTTGGCATATGCCCGTGGTGGAACTCCCGACGCAACCGATCGGAAATATCGTACAGCGTAGCTGGATCGAATAGTTCATTCTGTGTCATGATGAGTTCACGCCATGGAGACGGATTGAAAAGTATGTCTCTGTCAAATCCTTCAGCGCCAATCAGCTCTGCCATTTTTAGTCCTCAATATAGATTTTTAGATCGATAGACATTGATGATATGAAATTACCGTAGCTGGAAGTGAAGCCCGTGGTCAAACGGCTCCGATTATCCCTTACTGATACCTTGGCGCTCTTGGGCGCGGCGGAACGTCTTCTTCATGCGGGTGTTGGGCCATGAAACGTCCACACCGAAAGGAGAC
Organism: Sulfitobacter sp. OXR-159; assembly: GCF_034377145.1. NCBI lineage: Bacteria > Pseudomonadati > Pseudomonadota > Alphaproteobacteria > Rhodobacterales > Roseobacteraceae > Sulfitobacter > Sulfitobacter sp. OXR-159. The sequence continues at coordinate 3,275,669 of NZ_CP139707.1, read as the reverse complement.
GCGACATGCAAAGTCATACAACCACGGTCAATGGGATCGAAATGCGTTGGGAAGAGACGGGGGCGGGTGATCCTGTCATCCTGCTTCACGGTATTCCCACATGCCCCGCGCTTTGGCGGGATGTCGCCCCGAAGGTCACCGGGCGCCGGGTGCTCGCTTGGGAAATGCCGGGGTATGGTGCCTCTATCCCGCAGGGCGAAGGGCGTGATATTTCGGTCTCGGCCCAGGCGGACTATTTGGTCGCTTGGATGCGCGATCAGGGTATCTCGCGTGCGATCCTTGCCGCGCATGACCTTGGCGGCGGTGTCGCGCAAATTGCAGCGGTGCGTCATCCTGGAATGGTCAGCGGGCTGCTTTTGACGAATGCGATCAGCTATGATTCATGGCCCGTGCCGCTGGTCAGCGCCGTGGCCAAGACTGGCGGCGTGGCGAAACATGCGCCCGATGGGTCGTTCCACCAGTTGCTGAAGATGATGTTCTCCAAGGGGCATGAGACCGACGCCGCCGCCGAGGCTGCCTTTGACGCCCATGCCCCGCATTACGCCCAACATGGAGAGGCCGAAGCCTTTGTCCGGCAGGCGCAGTCGCTGGACGTGGAAGATACCAAGGCCATCGCGGACAAGCTGCCCACGCTCAACATCCCCGCTCGGATCGTTTGGGGCGCGGCCGATGAGTTTCAAAAGCTCGAATATGGGGAGCGGCTGGCGAAAGATCTGAATGCACCGCTGCGGCGGATCGAAGGGGGCAAACACTTCACGCCTGAGGATCACCCGGACCTATTGGCGGAAGAGATCAACGCATTGATCCGCACGGTCGACGGAGCCTGAGCAAAGAGCGGGGCGCGGCATAGTGCGCTCCCCGCGCTTCAAAATTACTGAGCCGCGATCACCGGGGCGGCGACGTTTGCCGCGGCGATCCCGCCGATGTCGCAGCGCCACGCGGGCAGGCGGATCACGGCGCGGCTGCGGCCCGCCTCTACATGCACCTCGAAATCCCCGCCGTGCATTTCGATCAGCTTGCGGGTCAGCGGCAGGCCAAGGCCCAGCCCGCCCTTGGTGCTGCGATGGTCCATCATGCCGCCGACGACAAAGGGTTTGTAAAGCTCGGCAAGGTCGACGTGATCGTCAAAAGAGCCATTGTCGGTGATCGAAATCTCGATATTGCCCTCGACGTCTTTGAACGTCCCTAGCGCGATCTCACTGCCCCCGTGTAGCACGGAGTTCAGAACCAAGGCCGTCACTGCCAATTCGATCTGGTCGCCATCTATGTGCATTTCCTCAAGCGGCAGGCTGTCGCGCAGAGTGATGGTTTTCGTGGTCGCATCTGTGGTGGCGAAATGCAGGGCCGAAACTGATTGCAAAAGATCGTTCAGATTGCATTTCCGCTCGTTCAGGCGCAGCTCTCCGGTGCTGACATTGCTGTAGGATATGATCGTCTCGATCAACGCGCTGAGGTGGTCGACAGACCGTCGGGCAGAGCGAATCAGCAGCGGGTTCACCCCTTGTTCGGCTTTAGCCTCCAACATACGCAGGCTGCCGAAGAGAACCGTGAGCGGTGTTCGCAGTTCGTGACCTACCAGCGTTAAAAAGGTGGATTCGGCGCTGGTGTCGGCCTTTAGCTCAGGGGCGTTCGGCTGGCTGCGCTCAAGCGCCGCGACGACCATACGGCCAAGGTCTTCCAACAGGGCGATCTGTTTCTCGGAGGGCTGTTCGTGCGGTTGCAGGTCCAGCGCGCAGAGGCTGCCAAAGCGGTGGCCCGAGGACAGGATCAGTGGCACGCCGCAGTAATAGCGCGCCTCGGGTCCGCCCTTGGCAACCATGGGGTGGCGCTCAAATCGGGGGTCTTTGCTGAGGTCGGGCACCACCAGTGGCACGTCCGACATGATCGTATGGCTGCAAAACCCGGTGTCTTTCGGCATCGGTTCCAGCGGGTAGCCAACCACGGATTTGTACCATTGGGTTTCGGCCTCCACGACGCTGATATGTGCAATCGGACAGTCAAGCAGACGGCGGGTGGCCTCGCAGATAGTGTCGAACAAAGCTTCGTTCTCGGCTGTGAGGCCGGGCACATCAAAAACGGCGCGCAAGCGGGCTTCTTCGTTAAAGGGAATCGGGTAGGTTCTCATCGTCTGCTCCAGTTTACGCATCGTTAACTTGAGTGAAGAATCTGTTAATTTTGGGGCGAGAAATCGGCTGGCCTGCGAAGTTCCCGGGCGTCGGGCTACACATTCTCGCGAGCGGAAGCGGGGGAAATCGCCCTTCGATGGGGCAACCTCCGCGGTGGACCGCCCGTGCAGGGCAACCTTACATATTCGCAACTTGTATCTTGGCATCTCACAGCGTTAGCCTAGATGACGCCTACCCGGACTATGCCACGCCAAGGAGTGACCTATGCCCCGTGCCCAGACCCGCGCCGCGACCCGCCCTTCGGTCTTTGATGACCTGCCGCTATGGCTCGCGACGCTGACGCTGATGGTGGCGGCCCTCTTGGCCGGTGCCGCCGCGGCGCAGGAGCAGGAGCAGGAGGTCATCAAAAGCCATGGCTATTCATTTTATGGCGATCTGACCTACCCGGCGGATTTCGAGCATTTTAACTATGTGAACCCCGATGCACCCAAGGGCGGGGAAATCTCGATCCCCTTCGTGGGCACGCTGGATTCGATGAACCCCTATTCCGGCAAGGGCCGTGCGCACCTGTTCTCGATCTTCGGGTTTGAAAGCCTGCTGGGCGAGGCCCCATCGGGTGAGCCGCTGCCAGCGGATGTCTATGGCGAAAGCTACTGCCTGCTGTGCGAAGGCCTTGAGTATCCCGAGGACAAGTCTTGGGTGACCTTCCACATGCGCCCCGAGGCGACGTTTTCGGACGGCACGCCGGTGACCGCGCATGACATCGTGTTTTCGCACAACTTGCTCTTGGATGAGGGTCTGAAGTCCTATGCCGACGCGGTGCGTAAGCGCATCCCCAAGGTCGAGGCGCTGGACGACCACACGGTGAAGTTCCACTTTGCCGACGGTATCTCCCGCCGCAGCCTGATCGAGACGGTGGGCGGCGTGCCCGCATGGCCGAAACATTGGTTCGAGGAAACCGGCAACACCCTTAAAGACAGCTGGATGGACCCGCCCCCCGGATCGGGCGCCTATATGGTCGAAAGCGTCGATCTGACCAAGCGCATCGTGCTGAAACGCAACCCCGACTACTGGGGCCGCGACCTGCCGATCAACCGTGGCCGCATGAATTTCGACCGCATCCGGCTGGAGATTTTCAGCGACGACACTTCGGCCTTTGAGGCGTTCAAGGCGGGCGAATACACCTTCCGCGCCGAAGGGGATTCAAAGAAATGGGCCACGGGCTACGACTTCTCCAAGGTGAGTGACGGCGACATCGTCAAGGCCGAGCTGCCCGACGGCTCGCCCCCCACGCCATCGGGGATCATCTTTAACCTCGGCCGCGAGACGCTGCAGGACCGCCGTGTGCGCGAGGCTGTGGCACTGATGTTCAACTTTGAATGGACCAACGAGTCGCTGCAATACGGGCTCTTCAGCCACCGCGCCTCGTTCACGCAAGACACGCCGCTGATGGCCGGGGCCGCGCCCGAGGGGGCGGAACTGGCGCTTCTGGAAAGCCTTGGCGATCTGGTGCCGGGGGAGCTGTTGAGCGCGCCTGCCGTGGTGCCGCATACCTCAGACCCCAGCCGCCTGTTGGACCGCCGCAACGCGCGGCAGGCGTCCAAGCTGTTGGAGGATGCGGGTTGGACCGTGCAGAACGGCATGCGTGTCAATGAGGCGGGCGAACCCCTGCGGCTGAACTTCCTGATGAACTCCGCCGGGTCGCCGACGATTTCGGCGGTGATCGAAAATTTTGTGGGCAACCTGCAATCCATCGGCATCGACGCGCGGCTGGAGAAGGTGGACAGTTCGCAATACACCGCCCGCGAGCGGGACCGCGACTATGACATGATCTATGACGCCTATGCCGCCTTCCTTGGCACCGGCACCGGTCTGTCGCAGCGCTACGGGTCCGAGGCGGCGGAATTTTCGCTGTTCAACCCCGCAGGGCTTGCCAGCCCGCTGGTCGACGCGATCATCGAAGCCTCGCTCGATGCCGAAACGGCAGAGGACGAAGATGCGGCTCTGATGGCTCTGGATCGGGCGCTGCGGCATGAATTCTTCATGATCCCCACATGGTACAACGACAGCTATTGGGTTGCCTATTACGACCAATACGACCACCCCGAGATTCCGTCCTATGCTTTGGGCTACCTCGATTTCTGGTGGTATGACGAAGACCGCGCGCAGCAATTGCGCGCCTCCGGCGCCTTGCGGTAAAGCGACCTCATGGGTGCTTATATTCTCAGACGGCTGTTGCTGGTGATCCCGACCTTGTTCGGCATCATGCTGGTCAACTTTGCCTTGGTGCAATTCGTCCCCGGTGGCCCGGTCGAGCAGGCCATCGCGCGGATACAGGGCGGCGGCGATATCTTTGGCGGCTTTGCCGGGGGCAACAACGACGCCGGGGTCGACACGATGGCACGCGGGTCTGACAGTACCTATGTCGGCGCGCGCGGGTTGCCGCCTGAGTTAATCGAGGAGTTGGAGAAGGAATTCGGCTTCGACAAACCCCCCGTGGAGCGGTTCTTTCACATGCTGTGGAACTACATGCGGCTTGATTTCGGCGAGAGTTACTTCCGTGCCATCAGTGTGATCGACCTGATCAAGGAAAAGCTCCCGGTCTCGATCACGCTTGGGCTTTGGTCAACGCTGATCGCCCACTTGGTGTCGATCCCCCTAGGCATTCGCAAAGCGGTTCGCGACGGAAGCCGGTTCGATACCTGGACCTCGGGCGCTATCATTGCGGCCTATGCGATCCCCGGTTTCCTCTTTGCCATCCTGCTGCTGGTGCTCTTTGCCGGTGGGTCTTACTGGCAGATCTTCCCGCTGCGTGGCCTGACCTCGGATAATTTCGACAGCCTCAGCCCCTTGGGCAAGGTGTCCGACTATTTCTGGCACATCACGCTGCCGGTACTGGCCTCGACCATCTCGGCCTTTGCCACGCTAACGCTGCTGACCAAGAACAGCTTTCTGGACGAGATCAAAAAGCAATATGTCATCACCGCCCGCGCCAAAGGCCTGTCAGAGCGCAAGGTGCTTTACGGGCATGTTTTTCGCAACGCGATGCTGATCGTGATCGCCAGTTTTCCGGCGGTCTTCATCTCGGTCTTCTTCGGCGGGTCGATCATTATCGAGACGATCTTTAGCCTTGATGGGTTGGGGCGTCTGGGTTTTGAGGCAGCGGTTGCGCGCGACTATCCGATTGTCTTCGGGACGCTCTTCATCTTTGGCCTCATCGGCCTTGTCGTCGGCATTTTGTCGGACATGATGTATGTGCTCGTCGACCCGCGCATCGACTTTGAGAAGAGGGAAGGCTGATGGCGCTGTCCCCCCTGAACCAGCGCCGCTGGCGCAATTTCACCGCGAACCGCCGTGCCTATTGGTCGTTGTGGATTTTCGCGATCCTTTTTGGCATTTCGCTGCTGGCCGAGTTCGTGGCCAACGACAAGCCGATCCTCGTGAGCTACCGCGGCGAGTATTACGCGCCGATCTTCAATTTCTACCCCGAGACCGCTTTTGGCGGGGATTTCCAGACCGAAGCCGCCTATCGCGACCCGGAGGTGCAATGCCTCATTGCCACTGGCGGATTGGATGCCTGTTTCGACGATCCTGAGGGCTATATCCTCGACGCCGAGGATGGCGAGGTTGAAGGCGAAGCGATCGATAAGGGCTGGGCGCTTTGGCCCGTCATTCCCTATTCCTTCGACACCGCCGTGGACCGCCCCGGTGCCGCACCGCTGCCGCCCAATGGGCAGAACTGGCTCGGGACCGACGGCACCAAACGCGATGTTATGGCACGGGTGATTCATGGTTTCCGGCTTTCGGTGGTGTTCACCCTGATCGTCACCGGGGCGGCGTCGATCATCGGCATTCTGGCGGGTGCGGTGCAGGGCTTCTTCGGCGGCTGGCTCGATCTGATCTTTCAGCGCATCATCGAGATTTGGTCCTCAACCCCGTCGCTCTACGTGATCATCATTATGTTCGCGATTCTGGGGCGAAGTTTCTGGCTCTTAGTGATCCTCTTGGTGCTGTTCTCATGGACGGCGCTGGTGGGCGTGGTGCGGGCCGAATTCCTGCGCGCACGCAACCTTGAATACGTCCGCGCTGCCCGTGCGCTTGGGGTGGGCAACGGCACCATCATGCTGCGCCATATGTTGCCCAACGCGATGGTGGCGACGCTGACCATGCTGCCGTTTATCATCACGGGCACGATTTCCACGCTGGCGACGCTCGACTTCTTGGGCTTCGGCCTGCCGTCCTCGGCGCCGTCGCTGGGGGAATTGACGCTGCAAGCTAAGCAGAACCTGCAAGCGCCTTGGCTGGCCTTCTCGGCCTTCTTTACCTTTGCCATCATGTTGTCGCTGCTGGTCTTCATCTTTGAAGGCATCCGCGACGCATTCGATCCCAGAAAGACCTTCTCGTGACTGCTTTGTTGGACGTCAAAGACCTGCAGGTTTTTTTTCGGCAGGACGGGCAGTTGATGCCGGCGGTGCGCGGGGTCAGCTTTGCCGTGAACCGGGGAGAGACGGTGGCTCTGGTGGGCGAAAGCGGCTCGGGCAAGTCGGTCTCGGCGCTCTCGACGGTGTCGCTCTTGGGCGATAGCGCGCGGGTCAGCGGCTCGGTCACCTATGACGGGCAAGAGATGATCGGCGCGGATGACAAGCTGCTGCATAAGGTGCGCGGCAACGACATCTCGTTCATTTTTCAAGAGCCGATGACCTCGCTCAACCCGCTGCACACGATCGAAAAGCAACTGGCGGAGTCGCTGGCGCTGCATCAGGGATTGCAGGGGGCCGAGGCGCGGGCGCGGGTGTTGAGCCTCTTGGAACAGGTCGGCATCAATGACGCGGAGAGCCGCATGGGCGCCTATCCGCACCAGCTTTCCGGCGGGCAGCGGCAGCGCGTAATGATCGCGATGGCGCTGGCCAACAAGCCCGACATCTTGATCGCGGATGAGCCAACCACGGCGCTCGACGTGACCATTCAGGCGCAGATTCTCGACCTGTTGAAAGAGCTGAAGGATGAGATGGGGATGGGGCTTTTGTTCATTACCCATGACCTCGGGATCGTACGGCGCATCGCTGACCGGGTCTTTGTCATGCAGAAAGGGCTGGTCGTCGAAGAGGGGCCGACCGCCGAGATTTTCGACAATCCGCAACACCCCTATACACGCAAACTGCTCGGCGCCGAGCCCACCGGCGCGCCGGCCCCCGTGGCGGCGGATGCGCCCGAAGTGCTGCGGACCGACAACCTTAAGGTTTGGTTCCCGATCCAGAAGGGCCTGCTGCGTCGTACCGTGGGCCATGTGAAGGCCGTCAACGACACCAGCCTGTCGATCCGCGCGGGCGAAACGCTTGGCATCGTCGGCGAAAGCGGCTCGGGCAAGACCACCGCGGCGCTGGCGATCATGCGGCTCATCGGCTCGGAAGGGGAGGTGACTTTTCGTGGCGAGGACCTGCGCAAATGGTCCACTAAAAAGCTGCGCCGCCTGCGTGCCGACATGCAGATCGTCTTTCAGGACCCCTTCGGTTCGCTCAGCCCGCGGATGACCTGTTTCCAGATTATCTCGGAAGGGCTGGCGATCCACAAGGTCGACAAGGGGCGCGATAAACGCGCGCTGGTGGCCGAGGTGATGACCGAAGTGGGGCTCGACCCCGCGACGATGGACCGCTACCCGCATGAGTTTTCCGGCGGCCAGCGCCAGCGGATCGCCATCGCCCGCGCCATGGTACTGCGGCCGAAGCTGCTGGTTCTGGATGAGCCAACCTCGGCCTTGGACATGACGGTGCAGGTGCAGATCGTTGATTTGCTGCGGGAGTTGCAGGCGAAATACGGGCTCACTTATCTGTTCATCAGTCACGATCTAAAGGTCGTGCGGGCAATGTCGCACAAGGTGATGGTGATGAAGCGCGGCGATGTGGTGGAATACGGCGACGTTGATGCGCTTTATGACAATCCGCAGACCGACTATACGCGCAAGCTGTTGCAGGCGGCTGGTTAAGCAAGCGTCGTAAGTGCGGGGAGGGAGAGGGGGCGCTGCCCCCATCGCGCCGGGGGCGCGATTCCCCCGCGGTATTTTCAAAAGGATGAAGATTGGGGGGCGTCGCCTGAGGGGCGGCGGCGTTTAGCCTTCGCTCGGGCCGATCATGAAGCAGCTGACGTTGCGCGCGGCCAGACGGCGGCAGGCGAGGTCGGCGCTTTCGCGTGACAGGCCGAGGAAGTTCGCGTCATAGCCCTGCGGGCGCTGCACCACTTTGCGCAATGTGCCATCAAGCGTCGACATTTCGGCCAGTGCGGTTTTCAGCAGGATCTTCTCGGCGGCGTAGCGGCTGGGGAAGCGGCCCACGTTGACCCCCCAGTGGCGACCGCCCGAGGTGGAGACGCGGGTCACGATTTCTTGCTCTACCGCCTGCTGTACGGTCAGCGTTACGTCTTTGGGCCGCGGTTCGGGGCGGGGGGAGGCCTGCGCGGTGGCGATGACGACTTCGGCGTCTTTGATCTCTGGTGTGGGCGCGGCGGCGGGCGGGGTTGGCGCGGTTTGCACCGCTTCGCGTAGGGCTGCCGTGATGTCGCTGTTGGAGACGGTGCTGGTTGCTTCGGGGGCTGCCGCAGTGGCGACGACCACGACCTCGCTGCGGGGGCGGAGTTGCGGGCGTTTGGAGGTGGTGACGGCTCCGACAAGGCGGATCGTTTTGCCTGCGGCACCGGGGGCCGCGGGCGTGTCTTCGACATCGGCGTAGACCAGGGGCACTGGTTTGCGCAGGGGGGCCGAAGAGGGGGCGCGGCGGAAGCCAAGGTCCATCAACTCGGCCACTTTGGCGTTGCGCGAGGCGGTGGATTTGCCCCCGAAGACGGTCACGATGATCCGTTCGTTGCCACGCTCGGCCGAGGCCGTCAGGTTGAAGCCGGCGGCGCGGGTATAGCCGGTTTTGATGCCATCGGCGCCTTTGTAAGACCCCAGAAACCGGCGGTTAGTGTGGGAGACCTTGCGCACGCCCGCATCGGCGGTGATGCGCGAAAACAGGTTGTAGTACTGCGGGTAATCATAGAGCAGGTGGCGGCCCAGAGCCGTCATATCGCGCGCGGTGGAGAGGTGGCCGCTTTCGGTCAGCCCGTGCATATTCTTGAAGGTGGTGCGCGTCATGCCAAGCTGTTTGGCGGTGCGGTTCATTCGGCGGGCAAAGGCGGCCTCGGACCCTTCGATGGCTTCGCCGATCGCGGTGGCGGCATCATTGGCCGATTTCACGGCGGCGGCGCGGATCAGGTAGCGCAGGGCGATTTTTTGGCCCGGACGCATGCCCAGTTTGCTGGGCGGCTCTGAGGCGGCGTTCTTGGAGATCGTTACTTGAGTATCCAGTGAGAGTTCCCCACGTTCGACCGCTTGGAAAGCGATGTAGAGGGTCATCATCTTGGTCAGGGAGGCCGGGTGGAGGCGCGTGTCGGCGTTCTCTGCGTGGATTTCTTTGCCGGTGCGGGCATCGATGACATAGGCGGCATAGGGGGCTGCCATGGCGCTGAGGGGTAGGATGACCAGAACCCAGAGTGCTGCGAATAGAAATAGCCCGTAACGGGCCGGCTGAATGCGCCGAGCCTTCATATTTGCCTGCCTTTTACTGCCTCAAGTCGCCGTTTTTCTGGCTGACCATTTATTGATTGGTTCAAGGCTAGCATAGGACGGCGCATCGCGGAAGCCGTCGAATCCGATGGACAGGGTAAAAAAGGACGGATCTCTTCTCCAATATGTAGAGGCTTGCGCACATTGACCCACTATAAGCGCGAATAAGGCAAGAATTAGGCGTAAATTGGCCCGCAGTGGGGCGTTTTTGGCTGGGCCGCAGAGGCGACTCACCGGCCCGGGCGAGTCACCCCGAAACGATCTTTTTCACCGTCTCTGGGAGGCCGGAAAGATCTTTAATTTCAACAAAACGTGGTGAATTGGTTGGCGGTTCGGCGTGTTCCATCGCCCATGTGAGGTCATGGGGCACGTAGACGCCCCAGCCGCCCGCCTCGATCATCGGGCGTACATCGGAGGCCAGTGAGTTGCCGACCATCAGCCCCCGCGCGGCGCCTTGCCCATGCTGCTTAAAAATGTGGCGATAGGCGGCTTCGGTCTTGCGAGAGACGATTTCGACCGCATCGAACCTCTCTCGCAGGCCCGATTGCGCCAGTTTGCGCTCTTGATCCAGCAGGTCGCCTTTGGTCACCACGATCAGCCGGTAATCACCGCGCAGGGTTTCCAGCACGTCTTCGACATGGGGCAGCAGTTCAATCGGATGGTCCAGCATCTCGCGCCCGGCGGCGAGCAGGTCACCGATCACCTCGGCGGGGACTTTGCCCTCTGTCACCTCGATTGCGGTCTCGATCATCGACAGGGTGAAACCTTTGATCCCGTAGCCGTAATGCGGCAAATTGCGCCGCTCGGCTTCCAAAAGTCGTGCCATCAGGTGGTCGCGTTCACTATGTTCGGCCAGAAGGGCTGCAAAACGGTCGTGAGAGAGTGCAAAGTAGCGTTCATTATGCCACAATGTGTCATCCGCATCGAAACCGATGGTGGTGAGTGCCCCGCCCATATGTGCTGCCTCTTTCCTAAATTGGTTCAGGGGTTATATAGACGGCTGCACGACGAACAAGCTCTACCCCCAGCCGCAGGAGCAGCAATGCACCGTGACGACGCGAAAGCAGATTGGACGATCCGAGTAGCAGACCGGCCCGCGATGGGTTGGCAGATGATGGCGGACGGCCCCAAGGATGACGACGACACCGAGTTGTTGACCAAAACCCGCCCCAAGACCAAACGCCCGCCGCTTTACAAGGTGATGCTGCTGAACGACGATTTCACCCCGATGGAATTCGTGGTGCATGTCTTGGAACGTTTCTTTGGCCTGAACCATGCGCAGGCGTTTGAGATCATGCTGACGGTTCACAAAAAGGGGCTGGCCGTGGTTGGCGTCTTTAGCCACGAGATCGCGGAGACGAAAGTGGCGCAGGTGATGGATTTCGCCCGGCGTCATCAACATCCGCTGCAATGCACTATGGAAAAAGAAGAATAACACGTGATTGATCCGCGACTGGAACTGGCCCTGAACGGCGGTGGGCTGGACTTGCCCGAAACTGGGGTGATCGCCATCTTTCAGCCCCCCGTGGATGCCGATTTGGCCGGTTTGCCGGTAGAGCGCTGCAAGATCATTCACGATTTCAAGCCAGCCTATGACGCTTGGACCGCGCGGGGCTATGAGGCCGCGCATTCGGTAGAGGGGCGTTATGCCGCCGCCATCGTCTGCCTGCCGCGCGCCAAACATGAGGCCCGCGCCTTGGTCGCGCAAGCCTGTGCCGTAAGCGACGGGCCGGTGGTGGTTGATGGGCAAAAGACCGATGGCGCGGATTCGATCCTGCGCGAGATGCGTGCGCGGGTGACGGTGCAGGGGCCGATCTCCAAGGCGCACGGCAAGCTCTATTGGATCGACGCGGGCTCAAGCGATTTCTTCACCGATTGGGAAGCTGGCCCCGCCCAGACGGAGGGCGGCTTTTGGACCGCGCCGGGGGTTTTCTCTGCAGATGGGGTCGATCTGGCCTCGGCGCTATTGGTGGATGCGCTGCCCGATAACCTTGGGGCCGAGGTGGCCGATCTCGGCGCAGGTTGGGGCTTCCTCTCGGCGCATATCCTGACGCGGCCCAAGGTGAAGACCGTGCATTTGGTCGAGGCCGGGCATTTGGCGCTGGAATGCGCGCGTCATAACGTGACCGACAACCGCGCCGTGTTCCATTGGGAGGACGCCACCGAATGGCAGCCCCCGCACCGGATGGATGCGGTGGTGATGAACCCGCCCTTCCACACCGGCCGCGCCGCTGAGCCGCAGATTGGCCAAGCCTTTGTCGCCGCAGCCGCGCGTATGCTGTCGGGGCAGGGCGACCTGTGGATGGTGGCCAACCGGCATCTGCCCTATGAGGCGGAACTGAAGAAACGCTTTGCACAGGTGGCGGAACTTGGGGGCGATGCGCGGTTCAAACTGTTCCACGCCACACGTCCGCTGACCCGGCGCCGCTAAGCCTTAAGGGGGTATCCCGATGTCATTCTCGATCTCAGGCAAAACAGCCATCATCACAGGTGCCGCAGACGGCATTGGCCTTGCCATCGCGCGGCATCTGGCCGACCGGGGCGCCAATGTGATGTGCGCCGACTCTAACGAGAAAAAGCTGATGGAAGAGCTGGGCGACACGCCGGACGACGGGAATGTCCGCGTTTTTGCCGGGGATCTACGCCAGCGGCTGACCATCGCCAACCTCGTCTCGGCCACGATCGACGCTTATGATCAGGTCGATATCCTTGTGAATGCCTCGCGGCAGGTGTTGCCGACCGATCCGCTGGATGTGGAAGACGGATCGGTTGATACGCTGTTGCAGCAGAACCTGATGACGGCGCTGCAACTGTCGCAGCAGGTGGCGCGGCGGATGATAAAACAGGCCGAGGGCCAGACCGAGGGGCAGGTGGGGTCGATCATCAACCTCAGTTCCATCGCGGCACAACGCCACCAACCGGATATGATGGGCTATGCCATCGCCTCGGCGGCGGTGCAGCAGATGACCCGCTCTCTGGCGCTGGTGCTGGCTCAGCACCGGATACGGGTGAATGCGATCTCTTTCGGGTCGGTGATGAGCGCGTCGCTGCGCGCCGCCGTGGCCGAAAACCGCGACTGGCGCGAGGATATTCGCGCGCACACGCCGCTTGGCCGTATCGCCGGGCCGAATGAGCTTTGCGAGGCGGTGCAATTCCTCGCCGCTGAAAGCTCGGGCTTTATGACCGGTGAGATCATGACCATTGATGGTGGGCGTACCCTGCTTGATGTGGTGTCGGCCCCCGCACATTGAGACCCGCGCATTAAGACGGGGCGGCAGTTTTCTTCGGCAAAAATGAATTCATCCATCTTTCGCCCTTGACCCCAATGCCAAGCTGCCTTATCCGACGCGCCACGGCGTTATAGCTCAGTTGGTTAGAGCGAACGACTCATAATCGTTAGGTCCCTGGTTCAAATCCAGGTAACGCCACCATCCTCCCCCTTTTTCGTATGACGATATGCCTGCTGGGCTGGCACTGGCCACCTGCGCTTGGGTTGCACACGGGGCTGGAAGGGATAGAAGATAGCCCATGCCCCGCGCGGGTTTGAGCAGATGAAAGCAGCCTTATGACCACGGAAAACTTCGTTCACGAGATCAACGTCACTTGGGGCGATTGTGACCCGGCGCAGATCGCCTATACCGCGCGGCTGCCCTATTTTGCGCTGGATGCGATCAACGCATGGTGGGAGGCGCATTTCGATGGCGATGGTTGGTTCCAACTGCAGATCGACCGCAATATCGGCACGCCTTTCGTGAACCTTTCGATGGATTTCCGCAGCCCGGTCACGCCAAGGCACAAGCTGATGTGCGAAACCTATCCGACGCGGCTCGGCAACAAATCCATCACCTTCGGCATGAAAGCGCGGCAGAACGGGGTGCTGTGTTTCGAGGGGTCGTTCACCTGCGTCTTCACCATCGCGGATGTGTTCAAAAGCCAATCCGCGCCCGAAGAATTGGCCCGCGTGATCAAACCTTTGGTCCGCGTTGACCTCGCCTGAGGCAATTGCGCCGCGCGCAGTTGAAGTTCCCCCGATTGCAGCGTCTTATCGCGCAGCACATTGAGGGAGACGAAGATGACGATCAGGACTGCGGTAATCGGATTGGGGATCATGGGCCGGCGCATGGCCGAGAACATGGTGCTGCACCCCGACTTCACGGTCACCACCATGTGGGATCCCGACCCCGCGGCCTGTGCCGCCGCGCAAAAGGTCGCACCGGATGCGACAGCGTCGGCCACGGCGTCCGAGGCGATGGCCGATGTCGATCTGGTCTATCTCGCCTGCCCCCCGGTGCCGCGCAAAGCCTATGCGCTTGAGGCCGCGGCAGCGGGCAAGGCGATCTTCCTCGAAAAGCCGCTGGGCGTGGACATCGCGGAGAGCCGCGCGTTGGTGGCCGAGTTGCAGGCTGCGGGCGTCACGGCGGCGGTGAATTTCACCCAAGCGGCGGGGGCGGCGCTGACCGATCTAACGCGGTCGATTGGTGAGGGTGCGCTTGGCGATCTTTGCGGTATCGACATCATCGTGACCTATCCGGCCTGGCCCCGCGCGTGGCAGGTGGATGCGGATTGGCTGCGCTTTGCCGAAGAGGGCGGCATGACCCGCGAGGTAATCTCGCATTTCCTGTTTTTGAGCGGGCGGGTGCTGGGGCCGCTGACCCTGCAATGGGCCCATGCGGAATATCCCGACGCCGAACTTTGCGAGACCCATGTCGCGGCACGGCTGGTCAATCCCGTGGGCTTGCCGGTTTCGATCCTTGGCTCTGTTGGTGGCGTGCAGCCGGACCGGCAAGAGGTGACGGTGAAAGGGGCCAAGGCCAGCCGCCGCATCTCGGAGTTTGCCATCGACACCCTGTCGACCGGAGAGGCCTTCGCGCTGACCAACAGCAGCCCCACCGACACCCGCGCCACCAGCCTCAAAGCGCAGCTTGACGACATGGCGCTTCTGATGGACGGCGGCCCGAGCCGACTGGCCACACCAGAAGAGGCGCTGCGGGTGCAGGAGCTGATCGAAGGCATTTTGGCCAACGGAAGGACACAGTCATGACCGCCACCTTGCAGTCATCGCCCGAAACCTGCCACTGGGGCTACTTTGAGGCCAGCCGCCCGCCCGCGCTGACGATCCAAAGCGGCGACGAGGTGATCATCAACACCGTCTCTGGCGCGCCGAACTGCCTGCCGCCCGAAGGCTTCCATGTGCCGCCGGAACTTTACGACATCCACAAGGCCGGCCCGCCGCCGATGCCGGGCCATATCCTGACCGGCCCGGTGGCCGTCGAAGGCGCGACGCCCGGGGATGTGCTGAAGGTCGATATCCTTGATGTCGTGCTGCGGCAGGACTGGGGGTATAACTTCATCCGCCCCTTGGCAGGCACGCTGCCGCAGGATTTCACCGAGACCTATCACAGCAACATCCCGCTGGACGCAGAGCGGGGCATCGCCCGGCTGCCTTGGGGGCTGGAACTGCCCTTGGCCCCGTTCTTTGGCGTGATGGCCGTGGCACCGCCGCCCGAATGGGGCCGGATCGCCACCATTGAGCCGCGCAAGCATGGCGGCAACCTTGATAACAAGGAGCTAGTTGCAGGCAGCACGCTTTACCTGCCGGTCTTCAACGAAGGGGCGCTGTTTTCCTGCGGGGATGGGCACGGCGCGCAGGGCGACGGCGAAGTCTGCGTCACGGCGATTGAGACGGCGCTACAGGGGCGCTTTCGTCTGACGGTGTTGAAGGATCGCGGGCTCAGCTATCCGCAGGCCGAAACGCCAACCCATGTGATCACCATGGGCATGGCCCCCGACCTTGACCGCTGCGCGGAGATGGCCCTGCGGGAGATGATCGCGCTGGTGTCTGAGCGTGCGGGGATCAGCCGCGAAGACGCCTATGTGCTCTGTTCGCTGGCCGGGGATCTGCGCATCACCCAGACGGTGAACCGCGAAAAGGGCGTTCATATGATGATGGCGAAAGAGTTGATCGGAGGGTAAGGCGCCCCCCCCCCCGTAACGAAAAAGGGCCGCATCGCTGCGGCCCTTTCGCGTTTCTACCTACTGGCAGATCACTCTTCCGCCCAAGCCATCCGCGCCGGGTGGTATTCAAACCCAATGTGGTGCGCGGCACCCACCAACCCCTCGCGGGTGTGGTTATAGAGCGAGCGCCAGTAAGGCTGGATCGTGACGCCATCGTCTTGCAGCATCTTCTCACCCTTCGCCATGATCTCGCGCCGTGCCTCAACATCGGCCGTGGCCAGCGCCTCGGAGAGCAGGGCGTCGAACTCAGGGTTGGCATAGCCAAACTCGTTCCACGCCTCGCCCGAGCGGTAGGCCAGCGCCCAGATTTGCACGCCCAGAGGCCGCGCGTTCCAGTTGGTGGAGGAGAAGGGATATTTCACCCAGTCGTTCCAGAAGGTCGAGCCGGGCAGGATGGTGCGTTTGACCTTGATGCCCGCGTCGCGCAGCTGTGCGGCGACGGCATCGGTCGTGTCCTTGCGCCACGCATCGTCGATCGAGAAGAGCTCATGCTCGTAATCCGCCATACCGGCTTCTTCCATCAGCGCGCGGGCGGCTTCGGGATCAGTCTTGGGCGGTTCGACCTCTGCATATTCAGGGTGCATCGGGCCAACGTGGTGGTTTTCGGCCACGATCCCACGACCGGCATAGCCCAGTTCCAGCAGCACGGCGTTGTCGACCGCCAGTTGCAGCGCGTTGCGCACGCGCTTGTCTTCGTAAGGCTTCATGCCGTCGATTTCGGCCAATTGGTTGGGGCGGATCACGATGGTCGCCGCTGTGGCGATCTCGTTCTCGACCCAACCGTCGAGCGTGCTCATCACGTCGATGTATTCGCCTTCCATGGAGTAGAAAGCGTCGACCTCTTCGGCCTCGGCAGCGGCGATCCATGCGGAAGGGTCGGTGCCGTAGTCGATGTATTCCAGACGGTCGATGTAGGGCCCGCCAAAGACTTCAGTGCCCCACCATGTGTGGTCGGGGTTCTTCACCAGCACGCTTTTCACGCCCACTTCGAGCGATTCGGGCAGGTAGGGGCCGGTGCCCTTGGGGTTTTCCAACATGGTGTCGGGGTCGAAACCCTCGGGCGTGATCGCGGCGGGGTAGTCGGCCATGCCGGGGATCAGTGTGATGTCGGACTTTGGCAGCTTCAGCTTGACCCTGTGGTCATCGACCACCTCAATCGCACCTTCGATCGCCTTGCCGGTCTCTTCGTCCACCAGCGTGGCGAAACGGCCCGCCATGGAGTTGCCTTCGAGCGATTTATCGCACCAGCCTTCGATGTTGCGCGCCACGTCCTGCGCGGTGAAGGGGGTGCCGTCGTTCCATGTCACGCCCTTGCGGACGTTCAGCGTGTATTCGGTGGCGTCGTCGCTGATCTCCCAGCTTTCCAGCAGGCCGGGGGTGAAGGTGCCGTCGTTCTCCCAGATGGCGAGATACTCCAACCAGCCGCGGCTGAAGTTGGCGATTTGCGACCAGTCATAGGTGCGCGGGTCTTTTAGGGCACGCACCTCCATCTGCATCCGCACGGTGCCGCCTTCCTTGAGGTTGGCATGGGCCGCCGCACGCGCGGGCGCGGCCATGCCAAGCATCCCGTAAGCTGTGGCGGACGTGGCCCCGAAGGCGCTCGCAATCGCCAGAAACTCGCGTCTGTTGACGGGGTCTTTCTTGGCGTTCTCGGCTGATGTCAGCACGGATTGCGGCAGCGGTTTTCCGGTGCGTGTCAAAAATTCCATGATTTTCCTCTCTGTTGGTGCGCTGGCCGGGGCCATCGCGGATCCCCACTTTTAAGGGTGGGGTAGGTGATGCAGTTGACCTGCTTTTGTCGCCTCTTGAGGTGGGCGCGGGGTGTTTAGTCTGCCGATCAGGCGCGTTGCGTCAAGCCTGTCGCGGGAAGTTGAGGAGCAAGTTAGCGCAGGAAACCGTCCCGGCAAGCGGGGTGGCCGGGAAAACCACTGGTAAAATGGCGGTTTAGGCCAGATCACGCGCCGCTTTGAAAAGCGTCTCAAGCCGGGCGGGGTCGCCGACCTCATTGGCCAGCATCAGCACCAATCGCGCGTTCAGGGCGTGGCTTTCGGCCTCGCTCAGCCCTTCGTGGGCGGCCATGAGCGCGGCATAGACGGTGTCACCCTCGGTGCCGAGGTTGTCTTGAAGGATCATGCGGTGGCTCCTTTCGCGCAGTCCAAAGCGCCGTCAAAGGCACGGGCAAAGGCGCGGGAAATCGCGGCCCTGTCGGGCTGGTCGAAGACGGCGCAGACATGGCCATCGGGGCGCAGCAGATAGAGGAACCCGCTGCCATAGCGCTGCTGTGCATGGCCATCCTTGCCTTGAAAACAGGGATAGGCACCCTGCGATTGGTCGATGCCGATACGGCTCAGGCCGGGGATATCCGGGGCCGTGATCCCGCCGACCGCGAGCAGGGTGAACTGGCCCTGAACCTCCCCCAGCAGCCAGCGATCCCCCGCAGGTCCGGCAAGCGGCGCGTCGATCAGCGCGTTGCCGGGGCGCAGGGGGGCGTCGCCTGCAGTTTGCAGCGGGCTGTGGGCCAGCGTGCAGGGTTGTGACAGGCGGCCTGAGTTAATCAGTTTGCGGGCGAAAGGATGACGCGCGGCGAGGGTCAGCACCTCGTTGCGAAACAAGGTTTCAATGGGCGATTTTGGCGTCATAAAGTTCGTCGCACGGGCGGAGTTGCGCATGTTCTCATCCGCGCCATGACCGCGTTCGATGTCATAGCTCTCGATCAGGCTGGTGGGCGCGTCGCCCTGCACGACAGCGGCGAGTTTCCAGCCGAGGTTGTCGACATCCTGCACCCCGCCATTGCCGCCCCGTGCGCCAAACGGGCTGACCACATGGGCGCTGTCCCCGACAAAGACCACGCGGCCCTGCACGAACTTCTCCAACCGTGCGCAGCGGAACTTATAGACGCTCATCCAATCCAGCCGGAAAGGCGCATCGCCCAGCATCTGCTTCAGACGCGGCAGGACTTTCTCTTCGGTCGCCTCGGCCTTCGGGTCGGTCTCTGGCCCCAGTTGCAGATCGATGCGGTAGATATTGTCGGGCTGTTTATGCAGCAGCGCGGATTGGCCGTTGTGAAAGGGTGGGGCGAACCAGAACCAACGCTCGGGTGTGTCATGGTCGCCAAAGGGAGAGGTTTCCATTTCGACATCGGCGATTAGGAAATGTTCGTCAAAGGTCTGGCCCTCAAAAGGCAGTCCCATGCGTTTGCGGGTGGCGGAGCCCGCGCCGTCGCAGGCGATGTACCAGTCTGTTTCCAGTAGGTACGGCCCGTCCGGCGTCTCAACCGTCAGTTCAACGTGATCGGCGTGGCCTTTGTGATTGGTCACCTTGTTGAGAAACCGCAGGTCGATCAGGTCGGGGAAATCTTGTGCGCGTTCAACAAGGTACTCTTCGACATAGTATTGCTGGAGGTTCACGAAGGCCGGGTATTTATGCCCCGGCTCGGGCAGCAGATCAAAGTTATAGACCTCCCTCTCGCCGTGAAACTGGCGGCCCACTTTCCATGTTACGCCTTTTTCCAGCATCCTCTCACCGATGCCCAGCCTGTCGAAAATCTCCAACGTTCGTTTCGCCCAGCAGATCGCGCGAGAGCCGAGCGAGACGACATTGTTGTCATCCAGCACGACCGATTTGACCCCGCGCAGGGCCAAGTCCACCGCCATAGACAGCCCGATGGGGCCGGCGCCCACGATCACCACCGGGTGCCGTGGCTCGGGCGCGGTGAGGCCGGGCGGGGGGTTGTAGGGAAAGGGGGTGTAGGCATAGGCCATGGCGGTTTCCTCAGACAAGAGCGCGCAAAAGCAGCAGGACAAGCAAGGCCAGTGTGGTCAGCGTCACCCGTCGGCGCGACTTGCGGTGCTCTGGCGCGCGCAGCATCTTTGACCAAACCTGTGCCGTATCGCGCAGCCCGGCGTAGGGCTGCCCGCTCCGGCGCGCAGCTTGGCGGCGGTGATCCATCACCAGTGCAAAGACCAGATAAAACCAGAGCGCCAGCGCCAGTATGATCAGAGCAGTAAGAAGCGCGGGCAGCGGCATCAGTCCGACAGCGCCTCCCACATCTCTTTGTCGCGCTTAGCCGTCCAGATGCGCGGCGTGTCGATGTCGAGCGCTTCGTCATAGGCGCGGGCGACGTTGAAGGGCAGGCAGTGCTCATAGATTGCATAGTCGCCGAACTTAGGGTCGCATTCGGCGCGCACGGCGTCCCATGCCTCTTTCAAGGTGCCGCCACGCAGGGCCACACGGGCCGCCGGACGGTAGGTTGAGCGCACGAAGTCAGCGGTGCTGTCAATTGCGGCATTAACCATATCGCGGCCAATCAGCGCGTCGCCGCGACCGGGTGCAATGGCATCAAGGTCAAAGGCGCGGATGCGCTCCAGCGTGTCGGGCCAGTCGTGGAAATGCCCATCGCCGCAGTAGCAGGCGGAGTGGTATTCGACGATGTCACCGGTGAACATGACGTTCTGATCGGGCACATAGATCACCGCATCCCCCGCCGTATGGGCGCGGCCCAACTGCATGATATCGACCCGGCGCTTGCCGAGATAGACGCTCATCCGGCCGTTAAAGGTGGTGGTGGGATAGGTCAGGCCGGGGATGCTCTCGTGGCCTTCAAACAGGCGGGGGAAGCGTTCAAATTCGCTGTCCCAATCTTCTTGGCCGCGCTCGGCGACCATGGCGCGGGCTTTCTCGGACATGATGATTTGCTGCGCGCCAAAGGCCGAGGCCCCGAGCACGCGCACCGCGTGGTAGTGGGTCAGCACCACATGGCTGATCGGTTTGTCGGTGACCGAGCGGACGCATTCGATGACCTTATTCGCCAGACGCGGTGTGGCCTGCGCTTCGATGATCATCACGCTGTCGTCGCCGATGATGACGCCAGAGTTCGGATCGCCCTCGGCGGTGAAGGCGTAAAGTCCCTCGCCCACCTCGGTGAAGGAGATTTCCTTTTCGGTCATGTCGCCTTGGGATGCGAATTGCTTGGCCATGTGATGTCCTTCTGTCTTGGTTCGTCTGCGCGGTTGCGCGGCCTGTTCAGGAAAAGTCGATTGCCGGGCGGATTTTGCCGGTGCAACTGCCGAAACCCACGCGAAAGCCGTCGCCCTGCGCATGCCCGGTGAGGGTCAGCGTGTCGCCGTCTTCGACAAAGCTGCGGCTGCTGCCGTCTGCGAGGGTGATCGGCTCTTTGCCGCCCCATGACAGTTCCAGCAGCGAACCACGTTGTGATTTTTCAGGGCCGGAGATGGTGCCTGAGCCCAGCAGATCGCCCGCATTCATCGCGCAGCCCGAAGAGGCGTGATGGGTCAACTGCTGCGCGGCGGAGTAATACATCTCGCTGTAGTTTGTGCGGGCGATTTCTTCGGCTCCGCCCCCCTCGGGCTGGAGCAGCACCGACAGGTCAATGTCATAGAGGCCGGGTTTGGTTTCGCGCAGGTAGGGCAAGAGGTCCTTTTCGCGCTCAGGTGTCGAGGTGCGGAACGGCTCAAGCGCGTCGCGGGTCACGATCCAAGGAGAGATCGACGTGGCAAATGCCTTGGCCTGAAACGGGCCGAGGGGTTGGTATTCCCACGCCTGAATATCCCGCGCTGACCAGTCGTTGAGCAGCACATAGCCAAAGATCATCTCATCCGCCTCGTCGATGCTGACGGGCTGGCCCATCTCGGTCGAAGTGCCGACGATCGCGCCCATCTCAAGCTCGATATCCAGCCGCTGGCAGGGGCCAAAATGCGGCGCATCGGCGTCTGGGGCTTTTAGCTGGCCATTGGGGCGGGTGATCTCGGTCCCCGAAACGACGACGGTAGAAGCGCGGCCATTGTAGCCGATGGGGATGTGCAGCCAGTTCGGCGGCAGGGCGTTTTCGGCCCCGCGAAACATCGTGCCGACATTGGTCGCGTGATGCTTGCCCGCGTAGAAATCCGTGTATTCCGAGACCATCATCGGCATGTGCAGCCGCGCTTCGTCCATCGGCACCAGATGCGGCGCGACGGCGGCCTGATCCGGGGCATCGGCGCAGAGCAATTCCACCAGCCGCGCCCGCAGGGAGGCCCATGCCGCAGGGCCGAGGTCCATCACATCGTTCCAATAGGGCACATCGAACACCGGCTCTTCGGCGAGGGTGATTAGCCCCTCTTCCTCCAAAGCCGCCATGTCGAGGATCTGATCGCCAATCGCCACGCCACAGCGCGCTTCCAGCCGATTGGTCGTGAAAACACCGTAGGGCAGATTGTTGAGGGGGAAATCGGTATCGGCGCTGTTGGCGCTTTCCACCCAAGAGGTCATCAGGGTCATGTCGGTCCTTTCAGGGGGCAGGCGGGCTTACTTCTTGCCAGGTGTGCCGTCGAATTTCTTCTCAAGGCTCTCCCAGCAGTCGATGTAATCGTCCTGCAGGGGTGCTTCTTTGGCGGCGAATTCGGTCAGATGCTGCGGGAAGCGGGTCTCGAACATGAAGGACATTGTGTTGTCGAGCTTATGCGGCGCAAGCTCGGCGTTTGACGCCCCTTCGAACGCATTCCGGTCCGGCCCATGCGGCAGCATCATGTTGTGCAGGGACATCCCGCCGGGGATGAACCCCTTGGGCTTGGCGTCATACTGACCGTGGATATTGCCCATCAGCTCAGACATGATGTTTTTATGATACCACGGCGGGCGGAAGGTATCTTCGGCCACCATCCAACGGTCGCGGAACAGCACGAAGTCGATGTTGGCGGTGCCTTCGACGCCCGAAGGCGCAGTCAGGACGGTAAAGATCGACGGGTCCGGGTGGTCGAACAGCACCGCGCCCACGGGGCAATAGGTGTTGAGGTCGTATTTCACCGGGGCGTAGTTGCCATGCCATGCCACCACGTCGAGCGGCGAATGCCCGATCTTGGTCTCATGGAACTGGCCGCACCATTTGATCGTCACGGTCGAGGGCGCCTCGCGGTCTTCAAACGCCGCCACGGGGGTCTTGAAATCGCGCGGGTTCGCCATGCAGTTCGCGCCAATCGGGCCGCGTGCTGGCAGGTGGAACTTCTGGCCATAGTTCTCACAAACAAACCCCCGCGCCGGCCCCTCCAGCACTTCGACACGGTAGACCAGCCCACGCGGGATGATGGCGATCTCTTGGGGGGCGATGTCCATCACGCCCAACTCGGTGCAAAAGCGCAGCGTGCCTTCCTGCGGGACGATCAGCAGCTCGCTGTCGGCGGAATAAAAATAGCTGTCCACCATGCTCTCGGTGACCAGATAGATATGGCTCGCCATGCCGATCTGCGTGTTCACATCCCCCGCCGTGGTCATGGTGCGCATGCCGGTAAGCCACGTCAGCGGCGCGTCGGAATGCGGCACCGGATCCCAGCGGTATTGGCCAAGGCTGGTCACATCCTGCGGCTGATGCGGGGCGGATTTCCAATAGGGCAGATCGATCCGCTCATACCGCGACGAGTGTTTGACCGAGGGCCGGATGCGGTAGCACCACGTGCGCTCGTTCTGATGAGACGGCGCGGTAAAAGCGGTGCCCGAAAGCTGTTCGCCATAGAGGCCGTAGTTGCATTTCTGCGGGGAGTTCATGCCCTGCGGCAGCGCGCCGGGCAGGGCCTCCGTCTCGAAATCATTGCCAAAACCGGGCATATAGCCCGGATGCGTGCCCGAGGTGGTGGCCGCGGTTGTCATCGTTGATGGCTTTGATTGGCTGGTCATCTGTGCCCCCTTGCAGAATCTGTTGCAACGGTAATAGTTGTATTTGTAACTAACAAGCGGCGTGATATGGAAACCGACAAATTCGATTTGCAACAGTTCCTGCCCTATCTTCTGAACCAAGCGGCAGAAGCGTCTTCGCTGGAGTTTCAGCAGATCTATAAAGACCGCTACGGGATGTTGCGCACAGAGTGGCGGGTGCTGTTTCATCTTGGCCTTTATGGCCGTCTCACCGCGAGTGACATCGGCCAGCGGGCGCGGATGCATAAAACCAAAATCAGCCGCGCTGTGCATCGTTTGAATGAGCGCCGCTTTGTTGACCGCACCCGCAATGAGGATGACCGCCGGGTCGAATATCTATCGCTGACCCGGCAGGGCCAAGCGGCCTATGACGATCTGCGCGCCGTGGCACGGCGCTATGATGCGGCATTGATGGATGCGCTTGACCCCGCCGAGGCCGATGTGCTGCGTCGGGCGTTGCTCAAGCTGTCAGGAGCGGGACCGGGGGGCTTTACTTAAGCAGCGGAAAGCGCCACCGATGGCGCATGACTGATCAAACCAAAGGCCTCCTGCTCACCTTTTTCGGGGTGATGTGCATCGTTCCCGAAGCGCTTTTCGTGCGCGTCATCGACGCGCCGATGCTGACGCTGGCGTTCTGGAAAGTGACCCTCGTTGGATTGGCGATTGGCACAGGGTTGCTACTGGCCCAAGGCACCGCGCCCTTCCGCGCCCTGCGCCGCGCGGGGTGGGCCAGCGCGATTTACGTCGGCGGCGTGGCCTGCGCCGGGGTCGGCTTTGTGCTGGCTGTGCGCCTGACCTCGGTGGCGAATGTGGTGTTTATTCTCGCCTCATTGCCCGTCTTCGCGGCGATCTACAGCAAGGTGTTTTTGGGTGAGCCGATTAGCCGACGCATGTTCTTTACCATCGCGGCGGTGTTGGCCGGACTTGCCGTGATTGCCATTGGCTCGGGCGAGACCGAAAATGCCTCGCGCGCGGGGGACCTGTTGGCGCTGTCGATCTCGGCGATCTTTGCCGGTGCGCTGACTGCGGCGCGCCACGCGCGCGCGGTGTCGATGGTGCCGGCGGTTGCGCTGGCCTATCTGCTGGCCGGGGCGGTCCTGCTGCCGGTGGCGCAGCCCCTGCAAATGCCCGCCGCAGAACTGCCGCAGATGCTGCTCTACGCGGTCTTTATGGCCGCCAGCGCGGGGCTCATCGCGCTCGGGCCGCGCTATATCTCAAGCGCGGAAGTCGGTCTGCTGGTCTTGTTGGAATCCGTGCTTGCCCCGCTGCTGGTCTGGGCGGTGCTGGGCGAAGATCCGGGCGTCTACGCGCTGATCGGCGGCGGCATCGTCGTGGGCGCGCTGTTCCTGTCGAACCTCATTGCCCTGTCACGCCGCCGCCGTGTCGTGCCGCCGCTGCCTCATCACTAACTTCAAAAGTCGGGGGTGACGCCCGGCAGGTCCAACGCCTTGATCAATTCGCGCAGTTCCTGCCGCGCAGCGATGTTGGAGATATTGAGCTGTTTCACCCCGATATCTTTGAGGTCCAGCAGCGTTAGGCCGCGCGGAAAAAGCTCCCGAAAGATCACCCGCTCATTGAACCCCGGTGCGGTGCGAAAGCCGATCCGCTTGCTGAGATTGCCAATCGCCCGCTCCATCTTTTCTTTGTTCACCATCCGCTGCGCACCCAGACGGTTGCGCACCACGACCCAGTCAATCGCCGAAAGCCCGGCCTGTGCGCGCAGCTGCCGCGCATTCCAAACCATCTCGGAATAGACCGACGGCCCGGTGATTTTTTCCCCATTGGCATCGATATGGGCCAAGAGGTCAAAGTCGATGAAACTGTCGTTAAGCGGGGTGATCAGCGTGTCCGCCAGCGAATGCGCGACCTGGCTCAACCGGGTATGAGAGCCGGGACAGTCGATCAGAATGAAATCATTATCCGGCTCTAACTCCGCCACCGCCGCGCTGATGCGGTGGTCATACATGTTCTCGCCGGGGCGCAGGCTGCTGGCCTCCACATCCGGCAATTCGCAAAGCGTCGGACTGGCAAGCGTCAGACCGGACTCGCGCATGAAATCACGGCGGTTCTCGATATAGCGGCCAAAGGTCCGCTGCCGCAGGTCGAGGTCCAGCCCGCTGACCTTATGGCCAAGGCGCGCCAAGGCCGTCGCCACATGCATGGAAACGGTCGATTTGCCCGCGCCGCCTTTTTCGTTACCGACGACGATTATATGCGCCATACTGCTGTCCCTTCGCGCCTGCCCTTCAAAGCAGGATATTGTTGAGCCGCACTATATGTAGGGTTCTCCGCTTTGGAAAGTGGCGAGGCGGCTTGTTCAGCCCGACCGTGGCAGCGCTGCCGCGTTTGGACAACAGAGGGATTTGCCTTATTTTCACCATCTAAGGCGCAGTGTAACACCGCGCCTTACCGCCCTGACTGGCGGTCCAAGTAACCGTTCAATCAAGGCCCCCTTATGGCAGATCACAACCCCGGCACATCCAGCAGTTCAAAACCGACGACCGCGCGCGGCGTGCTGCCCTCTTTGGGCGCAGTGATCGCGGAATTCGCGCTTGTCTGCCTGCTGGTGGCTCTGGTGCCGGTCACGGTTTACCTTGATACAGCCGTTCTGGGCGATGGCGTCTCCGAAGACTCGCTGACAGAACATCTGCACAATACTTTCCTCGCTATTGCGGCTGCCATCTTCATGCTGGGCGCTTACAAACATGTGGGCATGCGGGGGTACCTCACACTGGTGGCCACGCTCTTCGCCTGCATGTTCCTGCGCGAATATGACGCCGCGCTCGACCGTATCCAGCACGGGTTCTGGATTTACCCCGCCCTCGTGACACTGGCCGTGGGCAGCTTCATCGCATGGCGCAACCGCGGTACAACGCTCCTGCCGATGCTGCACCATCTGCAAACCCGCTCTGCCACCTTTGTCTATATCGGTGTGGTGCTGCTGCTCTTTTTCTCGCGGACCTTCGGCACCGGCTCCCTGTGGGAGGCCGTTATGGGCGCCGCCTATGACCCCCAAGTCAAAACCACCGTCCAAGAAGGCACCGAGCTGCTCGCCTACCTGCTGATCGCCTACGGTGCGGTGCTTTCGCACCTGCACGGCTACGGCACCCAAGCCGCCCTCCAAGAGCGCCGCCTCTAACCCCATCAGCCTATCTGCGCGCCGGCGTCCACCGATGCGCAGCCCTCCCTCATTTCATCCTTTTAAAAATACCGCCGCACCGCCTGCCAAATACGCCCGGTCCCGGCCCCATCACCCCCAAACGCAAAAGGCGCGACCCATAGGGGCCGCGCCTTTGCATTCGCAATGTAGGGTAGGCTTAGAAGCCCAGACCTGCATATTTGTTCTTGAACTTCGACACACGGCCGCCGGTGTCCATGATGCGGCCAGTGCCGCCGGTCCACGCGGGGTGCACGGAAGGGTCGATGTCGAGCGACAGCTGGTCGCCTTCTTTGCCCCATGTCGATTTCATTTCCACAACGGTGCCGTCGGTCATCTTGACGTTGATGATGTGGTATTCGGGATGTGTATCGGTTTTCATCGACCAGTCCTTTATGCGTTCGCGCGGGGCTTGTAGTGAGCGTTTTCGACGATCCGTGCGGATTTGCCGCGACGGCTGCGCAGGTAGTACAGCTTGGCGCGACGCACGCGGCCACGGCGTACAACGGTGATGCTGTCGATGTTGGTCGAATGCAGGGGGAACACACGTTCCACGCCTTCGCCAAAGGAAATCTTGCGCACGGTGAAAGACCCGGCAATGCCGTGGCCGTTCTTGCGCGAAATGCAGACGCCTTCGTAGTTCTGCACACGGGTGCGGGTGCCTTCGGTGACTTTAAAGCCAACGCGAACGGTATCACCGGCACGGAAGTCGGGGATCTCTTTCCCCAGCTCGGCGACTTGTTCCGCCTCGATCTCTGCGATCAGGTTCATCTGACCTATCTCCTATGATGTTCGCGGTATTCCACGAAATTATGTCGCGACCCAGAGCTTCGGGTTCTATCGGGCAGCGCCGGGATCGTTTCCGATCATGGCCCCCCGCCGGAGGTATCGTCGTCATTGCTTTATTCGCTTGCGCCGTAACGCAAAGCACCGGAGCCGCCAAAGCGATTCCGGATGCGCGGGGTATAGGGGGCAATCGCTAAAGGATCAAGGGGGCTCTCGCCGCCTTGATCCCCAGTTTTGTAGCTCAGCGCGTCAGGCCAGCGCAATCACGCCCAAGACAACGAGCAGGAAAAGCACCAGCACGATGCCGATCAGCACTTTTGCCCCGGTCATCGCAGCCCCCGACACACGGCCAAAGCCCAAGAGAGCCGCCACAGCGGCGACGATCAGCAGAATGAGAATCAGCTCAAGCATTTGGTTTCTCCCTCCAATATGGGGGATCAACGCGCCGCGCGAGGGCGGGTTCCCTAGGGGTGGCTTGCTTAGTCTTTGCCCTCAAACGCGGCCCACATGTCTGGGCGGCGTTTGCGGGTCAGGTCTTCGGCCTGCGCTTGCCGCCATTTTGCGATCTCGCCATGGTTGCCCGACATCAGCACAGGGGGGATGTCGCGCCCCTCCCATGTGGCGGGGCGGGTGTATTGCGGGTGTTCCAACAGCCCCGAGGCGTGGCTTTCCTCTTCGATGCTGTCGGCATTGCCCAGCACGCCGGGCAAAAGGCGCACGGTGGCGTCGATCATCGCTTGGGCCGCCAGTTCGCCGCCCGTCATGACGAAATCGCCCAAGCTGACCTCGGTAATGCCGAAATGTTCGATCACCCGCTCATCGACCCCTTCAAACCGCCCGCAGAGCATCGTCACCCCTGCGCAGCTTGCCAGATCGCGCGCCATGGCCTGATCGAACCGACGCCCGCGCGGCGACATATAAAGGATTGGCCAGCGCCCATGTGCATGGCTTTGCGCGCGGGCAAGTGCGGGGCCGACAACATCGGCGCGCATCACCATGCCCGCCCCGCCGCCCGCGGGGGTGTCGTCGACATTGCGGTGTTTGCCAATGCCAAAATCGCGCAGGTCGTGGGTGTGCAGCTGCCAGCGGCCTTCGTGCAGTGCCTTTCCGGTCAGGCTCGCCCCCAGCACGCCGGGGAATAGATCGGGAAACAGCGTAACGATCCGCGCCTGCCAGACATCAGCGTAATCGGGCGTATCTTGCATCAGGGCACGAGGTTTCAGACTGGGGCGTGCGCTTTGGCGTCCGTGGGAGCGGGTGGGTTTCATGCGGTTCCTGCCTGTGTCAGTAGGGCGGTCTTGGCGCGGCGGCGCGCCTGAGGGTCATCGGCGTGTCGGCGGTTGGCGTCAAGCAGAGCCTGCAAGAGTTCCGCAGGCAAGCGTCGGTTCTCGGGCGGTGGCAGGGTTAACTGCTTCAAAAGGTCTTGCGGTAGCTCACATAGGTCGAGGAGCGGAGTCGCAGGCCCGAGCGGCAGATCGCGGCAATCCTCCAGCCGTGTTTGGTGTACCGGGCAGGGAAGGCGGCGGGTGATCTCTTGAACCATCGCGTTCAAGTCCGACGAAGGGGCATAGCGGGCAGTAAAGTCAGCAAGGTCGAGCGTCATCGACGAGGCTTTGACATGCTCCCAATAGGCCGAGGCGATCCAGTCCGCCGGGGCTCGGGTGGAGAGGTAGACCATGATCTCTGCCCGGGGAAAGCACTGGCGCAGGCTGCGGGTGAAGCTGTCCAACAACTCGGGCGCGGCGCTGTAATCGGCCAGATCGCCCCGGCCCGGCAGGTGACCGGCTAGTTCCTCAGCCGAGAGGATCAGCGTGCGGCGCGGCATCTGGGGCAGGCCGTCGAGCAGGGTCTCGAACCGATGTTCCGCTTTCAACAGCGTGAGCGGATCGCGCCATGTGGAATAGCCGCGCGTGGCGTGCAGCAGGTCTTTCATATGCCAGCGCAAGCGCAGCGCGACATGGGGTTTCAAGGCGGTGCGGTTTGCGCGCAATGTGGCCTGAAGGGAACTGGTCCCGGTCTTGTGAAAGCCGGGATGCAGGATGATCCGGCGGGGCATCATCCGGCTCCGGTCTCAGCCATCCGTACCATCCGGCAGCACGCCCAAGGGCGGGTCGGCGACGATCCGGCCCGAGGCAAGATCGACGGTCGGCACGGCGGCCTTGGTGAAGGGCAGGAAGGTGGTGGCCGAGGTGCCCGCCAATTGCAGTTCCAGCAGGTCGTCCGCCCCGTGGTTCTGCACCGTTTTCACGCGGCCCAGCAGCGCGCCACCGGTGTCATAGACCTCAAGCCCGATGAGATCGGCGTGGTAGAACTCATCATCCGGCAGGCCGGGCAGTTGGTCGCGCGCGGCAAAGAGAGAGACACCGCGCATGTCGTCGGCCTCTTCCTTGGTGGTGATCTCGGCGATGCGGGCGGCAAAGCCGTTCTTGACCGGGTGCAGCAGAGCAAGGGTGAAGGTCCGGCTGCCATCCTCGGTGCTTAGCGGGCGGTAGTCTTCAATGTCTTCGGGCACGGCACAGTAGCTTTTCACGCGCACTTCGCCGCGCACGCCGTAAGCGCCCGCGATGGCGCCGACGCAGATCAGGTCTTGGTCACTCATTGCAACAACTCCGAATTGACACAGATCGTCCCGGTCCATCCTCCGGCCCCGGCCTTGCATTCGTCCTGCATTAACTGCCGATCATAACGGATGCCAAGGACAAAGCCGAGCACCAGCACGGCCAGAAGGAACAGTAGTTTTCTCATTAACGGGTCTCGATCTTCAGGCTTGGGGCGCGGGTCTCCCAGCCCTTGGTTTCCAGTTCCGGCGTCAGGCTGTTGTCTTCGGGCCAGCCCATGCAAAGATAGGCCACCAGCGACCAGTCCCTTGGAACGGCAAGATCACGGTTCAGCCGCGCAGGGTCAAGCACGGAAACCCAGCCCAGCCCAAGGCCATGGGCGCGGGCGGTGAGCCATAGATAGTTGATCGCACCCACCACGGAATAGCGGCGCATCTCGGGCATTGTCCCGGCACCAAGGCCACTGCCCTTGTCGGTGCTTTCATCACAGTAAATCGCCAGTTGCTCGGGCGCTTCGCTCATGCCCGAGAGCTTGAGCCCGGCATAATGCGCGGCCTTCTCGCCGTCATATCCGGCAAGGGCGCGGGCATTGGCTGTTTCGAAATTCTCAAGCGCGGCTCGGCGCGCGGTGTCAGATTGCACGCGGATGATCCGCCACGGTTCCGACAGGCCCACAGAGGGGGCGAGGGTGAAGCTGTCGAGGCAGGTTTGCACCAGTGCCTCGTCCAGCGGGTCTGTGCGAAAGCGGCGCACATCGCGCCGCCATCGCATCAGGTCGTGCAGCCCGGCACGGAAGTCTTCAGAGAATGCATCCATGCCGGGCGCTCGCGGCTTATTCTGCGGAAGCTTCTTCGGCAGGGGCGTTGGCAGCTTCGGCAGCGGCAGCGGCTTTGTCGGCCTTTTCCTGCACGCGCTCTTGAGCTTTCTTGCCCGGTGCGCCCTTCTTGGGGTTGTTACGCTCGGTCTTTTCGCGAACGCCAGCGGCTTCCAGCATACGTGTCACACGCTCGGTCGGCTGGGCGCCTTTGGCGATCCATGCTTCGATCTTTTCAACGTCCATTTTCACGCGGTCTTCGCTGTCTTTCGGCAGCAGCGGGTTGTATGTGCCCAGCTTCTCGATGAAGCGGCCGTCGCGCGGCATGCGGCTGTCGGCTGCAACGATACGGTAGAAGGGGCGCTTTTTGGAGCCGCCGCGGGCGAGACGAATTTTCATGGCCATGATGAGTAGTCCTTTGAGTTGGTAAGCAAGAAGGGGCTGCGCCCTGTCTTACGATTGGTGGCTTTTGTGGTGCTGAATGACTTCAGCGATGATGAAGTTCAGGAACTTCTTGGCGAATTCGGGGTCGAGGTCGGCCTCTTTCGCCAAATCTTCGAGCCGTGCGATCTGGGCCGCTTCGCGGGCTGGATCGGACGGGGGAAGGTCGTGTGTGGCCTTGAGTTTCCCCACGGCCTGTGTGTGTTTGAACCGCTCGCCCAGTGTATAGACGAGGATCGCGTCGAGCCGGTCGATCGAGGCGCGATGCCCCTTCAACAGCTCGGCGGCGCGGCTGGCGGTATCTGTGGTGGTGTCGGTCATTTCTTTTTCCCGAAACCGCTGAGGCCGCCGGGCAGGCCCATGCCGCCGCCGCCCATGCCGCCCAGACCGCCGGGCAGCTTGCCGCCCATCTGCTTGGCCGCCGCTTCCAGCGCCTTGGGGTCCATCTGGCTTGGGTCCATGCCGCCGGGCATACCGCCTTTGCCCATCATGCCCTTCATGGCTTGCTTGAGCATGCCGCCTTTGCCCATTTTGCCCATCTTCTTCATCATGTCGGACATCTGGCGGTGCATCTTCATCAGCTTGTTGAGGTCAGAGACCTCCATGCCGGCACCGCGTGCGATACGCTTCTTGCGGCTGGCTTGCAGCAGGGCAGGGTTGGCGCGCTCTTTCTTGGTCATCGACTGAATGAGGGCGATCTGCTGCTTGAGGATCTTATCGTCGAAACCGGCGTCTTCGACCTGTTTCGCCATTTTCCCCATGCCGGGCATCATGCCCATCATGCCCTGCATGCCGCCCATCTTGATCATCTGTTCAAGCTGCATCTTGAGGTCGTTCATATTGAACTGACCCTTCGCCATGCGCTTCATCATCTTCTCGGCCTGTTCGGCCTCGATGGTTTCTTGGGCCTTTTCGACCAGCGCGACGATGTCGCCCATGCCAAGGATGCGGCCCGCGATGCGCTCAGGCTCGAAGGTTTCGAGCGCGTCCATCTTTTCGCCCAGACCGACGAATTTGATCGGCTTGCCCGTCACGGCACGCATCGAGAGCGCCGCACCGCCACGGCCATCGCCGTCCATCCGGGTCAGGACGACACCGGTGATGCCGATACGCTCGTCAAAGTTCTCGGCGGTGTGCACGGCGTCTTGGCCGGTCAGGCCGTCGACGACCAGCAATGTTTCACGTGGATTGGCCACGTCGCGCACGGCTTTGACCTGCTGCATCAACTCTTCGTCGATGGACAGGCGGCCCGCGGTGTCGAGCATATAGACGTCATAGCCGCCCAAGCCCGCCTGCGTTTTGGCGCGTTTTGCGATTTGCACGGGGCTTTCGCCTTTGACGATCGGCAGCGTGTCGACGCCGATCTGCGTGCCGAGGATGGCAAGCTGCTCCATCGCTGCCGGGCGGTTCACGTCGAGCGAGGCCATCAGCACGCGCTTGCCGTCACGCTCCTTCAAGCGTTTGGCGAGCTTCGCGGTGGAGGTGGTTTTACCGCCGCCCTGCAGACCGACCATCAGGATCGGGGCGGGCGGGCTGTCGATTTTCAGCGCGCCGGGCTCGCCTTCGCCTTTCAGCACGTCGATCAGCGCGTCATGGACGATTTTCACGACCTGCTGGCCGGGCGTGACCGATTTGGTCACCGCTTGGCCGGTCGCCTTGTCCTGTACCGCTTTGACAAAATCACGCGCCACGGGCAGCGAAACGTCAGCCTCCAGCAGGGCGACGCGCACTTCACGCAGGGCGGTTTTGACATCTTCGTCGCTGAGCGCGCCTTGTTTGGTCAGGCGGTCAAAGACACCAGAGAGCCGTTCGCTGAGATTTTCAAACATGGGCACAGGGCCTTTCGGGTCGGTTGCACTTGCCCCTACTTAAGGACGCGCGCGAAAATGCACAAATGCCCCAGTGGGCGCAACGCGCTGACTGGGGGCGATCCCGACGCCATGCCGGGACCGGAAGGCAATGCTTCCGGAGATTGAGGGGCGTTTACGCGCTGGCGCGGCGTGAGTCAAGCCGGGCAGGGCGGGCGGCAAAAGCTAGCCCAAGCAAAAGCCGCGCCCCGGTGATGGGACGCGGCTGTTTCTGAGCGTGAGGCTGCTTAGGCCGCGTCGCGCAGCGCGTCGATCTGGGCGTTGGCGCGGGCGATGGTGCCTTCGGCGTCCATGGCCAATTGGTCCGCCGCGACAAAGGTCACGTCGGTGATGCCCAAGAACCCCAGCACGAAGCGCAGGTAGCCACTGGCGAAATCGGCGGCGGAATCGATGCCGGTGCCGCCAGAGGCGAAGGCGACGATGACGCGCTTGTTCTCAAGCAGGCCAACGGGGCCGTCTGCCGTGTAGTTAAAGGTCACCCCGACGCGGGCGATCAGGTCGATCCACGCTTTCAGCGAGGCGGGGATGGTGAAGTTATAGATCGGCGCGCTGATGACGATTGTATCGGCGGCTTGGACCTCGGCGACCAGCGCGTCGGACAGGGCGAGGGCTTCTTGATCCAAGGTGCTGCGCTCGTCGGCGGGTTTCACGCGGGCGCTGGCCCATGTGGAATCGATCAGCGGCAGGGGCTCAATGGCGATGTCGCGGGTAACCACATCGCTGTCACCAAGGGTTGAGATGATGCGGTCTGTCAGCTTACGGGTGACAGAGTTCTCGCGGTTCACGGATGTTTCGATACGCAGGGTGGCCATTTGGCGGCTCCTTGTTCCAAGGGTCAATCTGATGACATGGAATTGGGCATTGTGCTCCCGAACGCAACTGCCAGAATGAACGTGACCATGTTCGTAAATGCACAAGTCAGGAAGGCAGGGTGAACCATGGACAATTGGGATGAGATCAGGACGGCCTATCAGGTCGCGCAACTTGGCACCGTCAGCGGCGCGGCAGAGGTGTTGGGCGTGCATCATGCCACCGTTATCCGCCATATCGATGCCTTGGAGGGGCGGCTTGGCGTGAAGTTGTTCCAGCGTCACGCGCGCGGTTATACGGCGACCGAGGCGGGCGAGGATCTTCTGCGGGTGGCGCGGGCCACGGACGATCAGTTCAGCCAGTTGGCCGGGCGGATCAAGGGGCGTGGCAGTGATGTGTCGGGCGAATTGGTGATCACATCGCTTGATTTCCTTGCCCCGCAGCTGGCGCCATTGTTGACTGAGTTCCAGCGCCAGAACCCTGAGTTGGTCGTGCGTTACCTGATCGGAGATCGCCTGTTCCGGCTGGAGTATGGTGAGGCGCATGTCGCAATCCGCGCCGGGGCCGCGCCGGACCAGCCCGACAATGTGGTGCAGCCCTATGCGCAACTTGCGGTCGGGGCCTATGCGAGCCGGGATTACGTGGCGCAATTCGGCATTCCGCAGGGGCCGGAGGACTACCACAAGCACCGCTTCATCGCAGCCGATAACCGCGACAGCCGCGCGCCCTATCACAAGTGGCTTTGGGCCACGGTACCAGAGGAAAGCGTGACGTGGCGCAGCACCAGCGGCGCGGCGATGGAGGCGGCACTGCGGGCCGGGGCAGGAATCGGTGGCCTGCCCGCTGCCATGGGGCGCAATGATCCGCAGTTGGTCGAGATTCACGCCCCCCGTCCCGATTGGAGCAGTGCCCTGTGGTTGGTCACCCATGTTGATCTGCACCGGACCAGTAAGGTGCAGGCGGTGCTGCGGTTCCTGAAGGAACATGCCGAGGATGCGGTCACATGTCCCGAATAAGCGCTTCGGCGCAGGGGCATCTGGCGATGCTCTGTTTCTCGGCGCTGGTGGCGGGGTCATTCTCGCTCGGGGCGCAGGTGGCGAATGAGATCACGCCCACGGCCCTCAATGCCGTTCGGTTCGCCTTGGCCACGGTATTGGTCGGAGCTTTGGCTTGGGGACGGGGCGATATCAACCGGGCAGGCTTTGCAGCACCTTGGCGCTATTTCGTGTTGGCGGGGCTCTTTACACTTTATTTCGTGCTCATGTTCGAAGGGCTCAAGACCGCGCCGCCGGTGGCTGCGGCGGCGGTCTTTACCCTTGTCCCGGTCATGGCGGCGGGCTTTGCATGGGCATTGGTGCGGCAGATCATGACGCCGCGCATGGCGCTGGCATTGGCGATCGGCGGAGCCGGGGCGCTGTGGGTGATCTTTCGCGGCGACCTCGCGGCGCTGTTGGCGTTCGACATCGGCCGGGGGGAGGCGATCTATTTCGTCGGCTGCATCAGTCACGCACTTTATACGCCCATGGTGCGGCGGCTGAACCGAGGCGAGAACGCGGTGATGTTCACCTTTGGCACCTTGCTGGCGGGGACAGTGCTGCTGGGGCTCTACGGCTGGCAGGATATCCGCGCGACGGACTGGGGTGCGCTTCGGCCCTTGGTCTGGATCACGATCCTATACGTTGCGGTCTTTGCCACGGCGGCCACGGTGGTTCTGTTGCAATTCGCGGCGCTGCGGCTGCCCTCGGCGAAAGTGATGGCCTATACCTATCTTACGCCAAGCTGGGTGATCCTTTGGGAGCTGGGTTTTGGCAATGCCCTGCCGGGCGGGCTGATTTGGGGTGGCGTCCTACTGACCATTCTGGCGCTTTACCTGCTGCTGCGCGACGACAGCGCGGAAAAAACACAAAAATTCAAAAAGATGCAGATTTGATGGAACCGGACCGCGTGATCCCGCGTTGGGGCGTGAAATGAAAGTGAAGGACACAACCATGCGTAGTATTATTTACCTGATCGGGTTGATCGTAGTGGTATTGGCTATTTTGCGTTTTGCATTCGGCGTCATCTGACCGTCGATTGATCCTCCCCTTGTCTTATTTACCTCGTGGCAAGGGGGGATCACTCTCTCTACTCAGACCCTGAGCGCGTCACGCCTTCCGCAGTCTCAGGCAGTTCGATTTCCAAAAATCGCTCGAAGGCATCAAGGTTCACCGGCTCAAACTGCCCGAACCCCTGCATCCAGACCGACGCATTCCGCAAAGCATCCGGTTCCAGTTTGCACCACTTCACACGGCCCCGCTTTTCCTGACTGATCAGCCCTGCCGCCGTCAGCACGCCCAAATGTTTCGAGATCGCGGCCAGCGACATCTCGAACGGCTCGGCCACGTCGGTCACGGCCATATCATCCTCCAGCAGCATCGCGAGGATGGCGCGCCGGGTGGGGTCCGCAAGGGCGGCAAACACCTGATCTAGGTCTTGGGTCATGTGCCTGCATAGCGCGGGGCGCGGGAGTGGGAAAGCAGCCATTGCGGCTAACTTAACCACCGGGTTGAATAAGCATCCGGCGCGGTTTCACTGGGATTTGCTTGCGCTGTTTCAAGGGTGCCACCGTCTCGCTCCGGCTAACCTACTGTAAAGACCCGAAAACCTGCGATGCCCAAGGTTGTTGACTCTAACCCGCCCTGACAGTAGCACCGCAGCAGATATTCCTAAGGGGATTTTGGTGTGACCAGCCCGGACCAACGGCAGCAGATGGAGCAGCTTGAGGCCAAACTGGCGGCTGCGAAACAACGCGGCGCACCCAAGCCCCGAGCGGATGAGCATTATTCTCAGGCCAATATGGCATGGCGGATGGTGATTGAACTTGTGGCCGGTCTAGGGATCGGTTTCGGCATCGGATACGGGCTTGATGTGCTCTTTGGCACGCTGCCCATCTTCATGGTGCTATTTGTAATGCTGGGCCTTGCGGCGGGGGTGAAGACGATGCTCCGCACCGCTGAGGAAATCCAGGGCAAACAACAGGCCGAACCGGCCGAACAGGATAAGCCCCATTCGGGCAAGGACGAGGGAGCCTGAGATGGCAACAGAGATAGACGGTGCCGCAGCAGGCGGTCTGGAATTCCACCCGATGGACCAGTTCATCGTATCGCCGCTTTTCAGCGACGATGCTTCCGTTGCTTGGTACACCATCACCAACGCTACCTTCTGGATGGCGCTGGCGGTTCTGGCGACATTCGCTCTGCTGGTGCTGGGCAGTGCACGCCGCTCGGTCGTTCCGGGCCGGATGCAATCGGTTGCCGAACTGGCTTACGGCTTCATCCACAAGATGGTCGAGGACATTTGCGGCAAAGAAGGGCTGAAGTTCTTCCCCTATATCATGACCCTGTTCATGTTCATCGTCATGGCGAACTTCCTTGGCCTGATCCCAACAGCCTTTACCCCCACCGCGCATTTCTCGGTGACCGTGGTGCTGGCGCTGGCCGTGTTCATTACCGTGACCGTCGTGGGCTTCGTTAAGAACGGCGCAGCTTTCCTGAGCCTCTTCTGGGTTTCCTCGGCCCCTCTGGCGCTGCGGCCGGTGCTGGCGATCATCGAATTGATCAGCTACTTCGTGCGCCCGGTAAGCCACTCCATTCGTCTGGCTGGTAACGTCATGGCGGGCCACGCGGTTATCAAAGTTTTCGCCGGTTTCGCTGCCATCGCAGTGATCTCTCCGGTGTCGGTGCTCGCGATCACCGCGATGTACGGTCTCGAAGTGCTGGTGGCCTTTATCCAGGCCTATGTCTTTACCATCCTGACATGCGTGTACCTCAAGGACGCGCTGCACCCCGCACACTAACAACCCCAACAACGGCGGGGCTTCCCGTCAAAGTTTTAACTTCCAATCGTAAGGAGATACCCCAATGGAAGGTCAACTCGCACATATCGGCGCAGGCATCGCAGGTCTCGGCACAGGCATCGCAGCCCTGGGTGTCGGCAACGTTGCCGCCAACTTCCTGTCCGGCGCACTGCGCAACCCATCGGCAGCCGCAAGCCAGACAGCGACCCTGTTCATCGGCATCGCGTTTGCAGAAGCTCTGGGGATCTTCTCGTTCCTCGTCGCTCTGCTGCTGATGTTCGCTGTCTAAGCTCTCGGAACTGTAATCCTTACGAGCGGGCAGGCGCGCATCGCCGTGTCTGCCCGGCTGTAACGGCAAAGTTTCCAAGGAGAAGCCACGATGGCAACTGTAACAACCAGCGACGGGCTGGCCGACGCGACCGGCATTGCGACCCATGCTGCCGAAACGCCGGGCATGCCGCAGCTGAACTTCGATCACTGGGGCAACCAGATTTTCTGGCTGATCCTCGCGCTGATCGCCACCTACCTGATCCTGTCGCGCGTGGCTCTGCCTCGTATCGGTGCGGTTCTGGCTGAACGCCAAGGGACCATCACCAATGACATCGCGGCTGCCGAAGACCTTAAGGTCAAGGCACAGGAAGCCGAAGCCGCCTATGATAAGGCCCTGATCGACGCCCGTGCCGAGGCACAGCAGATCGTGGCCCAAGCCAAAGCGGACATGCAGGCTGATCTGGATGC
The DNA here is from genome assembly GCF_034377145.1 of Sulfitobacter sp. OXR-159. Taxonomy (NCBI): domain Bacteria; kingdom Pseudomonadati; phylum Pseudomonadota; class Alphaproteobacteria; order Rhodobacterales; family Roseobacteraceae; genus Sulfitobacter; species Sulfitobacter sp. OXR-159. The sequence goes on along the minus strand of NZ_CP139707.1, from coordinate 3,237,241 downwards.
CGAAATGGCCAAGGCCGATGCCGAGATTGCCGCGCAAGTGGCAGAATCGGAAAAAGCCATCGCCGAAATTCGCGCGGGCGCCATGGACAACGTACAAGCCGTTGCCAAGGACACCGCAGAAGCGCTCGTCGCTGCCCTTGGTGGCACGGCAGATGCTGCAACCGTTGATGCCGCCGTCGACGCGCGGATGAAAGGATAAGCCATGACCAAATCCATGCGCCTGACACTTTCGACCCTGCTCGCTGGCATGGTGGCTTCGCCTGCTTTTGCGGCCACCGGACCTTTCTTCTCGCTGCGCAACACGGACTTCATCGTGCTGCTGGCCTTCCTGCTGTTCCTCGGTATCTTGATCTATTTCAAGGTTCCGACGCTGTTGATCGGCATGCTCGACAAACGCGCCGATGGCATCAAGACCGAGCTGGAAGAAGCCCGCGCCCTGCGTGAAGAAGCGCAGACTTTGCTCGCCTCCTATGAGCGCAAGCAGAAAGAGGTGCAGGACCAAGCGGATCGCATCGTGTCTTCCGCCAAGGAAGATGCCCGTCTTGCTGCCGAACAGGCACGGGCGGATATGGCCAAGTCGCTTGACCGTCGCATGGCTGCCGCGAAGGACCAGATCAGCTCGGCCGAGGCCGCCGCTGTGAAGGAAGTCCGCGACCAAGCCGTGACGATCGCTGTGGCCGCTGCGCGCGATGTGATCGCCAAGCAGATGACCGCTGCACAGGGCAACAAGCTGATCGACGATGGCATCGCCCAAGTCGAAGCCAAGCTGCACTAAGCCAGCGCCCCATCGAATTTTGAAAGCCCCGGTTTCGCCGGGGCTTTTTCTTTTGCGTTAGGCTTTTATTAACCCAACCGCGACAGGCTCAAACCATGCGTTTGCTTCTTATCATTGCGGTGGTGATCGGCCTTGCGGCCTGTACAGCGCCTAGTCGGGACTTCAGGGGCATTCCGGCCGAACGCATCACCGTGGAGGGTTCGGTGTTCGATGTGCGCATTCGGGGGGAGCGGGCGGAAGCGGTGCGGGTGAACACCCAATACGCGCCGCGCTTTGGCCCCATCCGCGGGCGGGCGGGGCGTGCGATGGCACAGGCGAGCGGCTGCGAGGTGAAAGAGGTCTTGGGCGATCAGGCGCTGGCCGTTGGCGTGTTGGATTGCGACTAGAGGGCGCTTGCTGTGGTTGAGGCGGAACACCGGGCTGTGACTTGGACGGCGTCAGAATGACGACACGCGCCGATCCGGCGGGGCTGGCGGAGGCCAGTCTCGGAAATGGCCGAGAGACGACAATATCTTGTGGATAACCGCCGACCGCCCCCTGTCCCTTGGGGCTTTTGATTGACTCGGACCCGTGCCAAACGGCAAGTTCGCCGCTCAGGCAAGAATCAATCACGGCAGGGCAAACTTGCGTTTTTCCAAACTCAGATTAACCGGCTTCAAAAGCTTCGTGGACCCGACGGACCTCGTCATTTCAGATGGGCTGACCGGAGTCGTGGGGCCGAACGGCTGTGGCAAATCCAACCTGCTCGAAGCCTTGCGGTGGGTCATGGGCGAAAACCGCCCGACCGCCATGCGGGGCGGCGGCATGGAAGACGTGATCTTTGCCGGGGCCGCCTCGCGCCCGGCGCGTAACTTTGCCGAAGTGGCGCTGCATCTCGACAACAGCGACCGGCTCGCACCTGCGGGCTTTAACGAACAAGACGCGCTTGAGATCGTGCGCCGCATCACTCGCGATGTCGGCAGCGCCTATAAGGTGAACGGCAAGGATGTCCGGGCGCGGGATGTGCAGATGCTCTTCGCCGATGCCTCCACCGGGGCGCATAGCCCGGCGCTGGTCCGGCAAGGGCAGATTGCAGAGCTGATCAACGCCAAGCCGAAAAGCCGCCGCCGCATTCTGGAAGAGGCTGCGGGGATCTCGGGGCTCTACCAGCGCCGCCATGAGGCCGAGTTGAAACTCAACGGGGCCGAACAGAACCTCGCCCGCGTCGATGATGTGGTTGAACAATTGGCCGCTCAATTGGCCACGCTGGCCCGGCAAGCGCGGCAGGCCGCGAAGTACCGCGAGATTGGCGAAGCGCTGCGCCGCGCCGAGGGCTTGTTGCTCTACCGCCGCTGGCGCGAAGCGGACGAGGCGCGCGCAAAGGCCGAGGATGACCTGCGCGCCCGTGTTGCCGCAACGGCAGAGGCCGAAGCGCAGGTGCGGCGCGTGGCCGAAGGGCGCGAGGAGGCCGAGGCCGCCTTGCCCGGCTTGCGCGAGGAAGAGGCGATTGCGACCGCGATTCTGCAACGTCTGACCACACAGCGCGACACGCTGGCCGATCAAGAAACCCGTGCCGCGTCATTGATCGACACCCTGACCAGCCGCATCACCCAGTTGACCCGCGATATCGAGCGGGAAGGCGGGTTGAACCGCGACGCGGAAGAAACGATCGAGCGTCTCGAAAGGGAAGCGTCCGAGCTTGCCACAGCCGATGAGGGGCACGACAGCGCCCTTGAGGCGGCGGCAGAGGCCGCGCGCGAGGCGGCGGAAGTCTTGCAGACCCGCGAGGCGGACCTTTCCCAGCAGACCGAAGATGTCGCCCGTCTGGCGGCGCGGCACAGCTCAGCCGAACGGCTGCTGCAGGACAGCCGCAAAACGCTGGAGAAGTCGGAAGCCGAAGCCCGCAAGGCCCGCGATGCAGTCGCTCAAAGCCAAGCGACCCTCGACAAAGCTGGTGTGGATTTTGCAGCGGCCCAGCAGGCCGAGGCGAGCGCCGTCACGGCCTCAGCCGCGGCGGATGCGGCTCTTTTGGCTGCGGAAGAAACCCACGCCGACACGCAGTCGCGCGAAGCCGATGCCCGTGCAGAGCGGTCCGAGGCCGAGGGCGAGGCCAATGCGCTGCGCGCAGAGGTGGGCGCGCTGGCAAAGCTGGTCGAGCGCGACACGGCGGAAGGCGGGCAGATCCTCGACCGGTTGCAGGTTGAACAAGGGTTTGAAAAGGCGCTTGGCGCGGCTTTGGCCGATGACCTGCGCGCGCCAGAAGTTGCTACCGATCGACCCTCCGGCTGGTCGATCTTGCCGGGCTACCTAGAGGCGCAGCCGCTGCCCGCAGGGGCGACGCCGCTAACGCAGCATGTCACGGTCCCGAAGGTGCTGGAACGCCGCATGAGCCAGATTGGGCTGGTGGATCCTGAGGCGGGCGCGCGGCTTCAGGCGCAGTTGCTGCCCGGGCAACGGCTGGTCTCGGCAGAGGGTGATCTTTGGCGGTGGGACGGGTTCCGAGCCATGGCCGAGGATACGCCATCGGCTGCGGCCCTGCGCCTGCAGCAGTTGAACCGGTTGGAAGTTCTGAAACAGGCGCTGGAACAGGTGAGCGAACGTGCCGATGCGGCACGGGCCGCGCATGAAACCCTGCAGCAGCAGTTGGCCGAGCAGGCCGAGGCCGACAAACGTGCCCGCGAAGCGCGGCGCGACGCGGATCGACAGGTGGCCGAAGCGGGGCGCGCCCTGAGCCGGGCGGAGGCGGATCGCAACCTTGTTCAAAGCCGTCTGGAATCCCTTGGCCTTGCCGTGAAGCGCCATGAGGAGGCCGCGATTACCGCGCGGGCCGAGGTGATGGACGCCGAACGTACCTTGGCGGGCTTGGACGATCTTGCCGCTGCCCGTGCGACTGTCGACGATATCCGCATGACGGTCGAAGCGTCCCGGATCACGATGATGTCGCGCCGCTCGGCCCATGACGAATTGCGCCGCGAAGGCGAAGCCCGCAGACGCCGGGTGCAAGAGGTCTCGAAAGAGGCCAGCGGCTGGCGGCACCGGTTGGAGACAGCGGGCAAGCGCACCGCCGAATTGGTTGAACGCAAAGCCGCCTCCGAGGCGGAGTTGGCCGAGGCGGGTGCCGTGCCGGCGGAAATCGCGGCGAAGCGGGAAGAATTGTCAGGTGCGATCACCGCAGCCGAAACGCGACGCACCCATGCGACCGACACGCTGGCCGCCGCCGAAGCTGCGCTGAAGGCGGCGACGGATGCCGAACGCGACGCGGAACGGCAGGCCTCGGACGCGCGGGAAGCCCGCGCCCGGGCCGAGGCGCGCAGCGATGCCGCGCGTGAGACGGTGACCCATGCGGCGGACCGTATTCAGGACGAGCGGCAAGTCACGCCCGAGGTCCTGCGCGATGCGCTGGACATCGAGGCGGATCAGACCCCGCCGGTGGACGCGCTGGAAGAGGACGTAAATCGTTACAAAAGGCAGCGGGATTCCTTGGGCGCGGTGAACCTGCGCGCCGAGGATGACGCCAAAGAGATACGCGAAGAGCACGGCGCGCTGCTGACCGAGAAGGCCGATTTGGAAGAGGCAATCAAGACCCTGCGCAGCGGGATCGCGGGCCTCAACCGCGAGGGGCGGGAGCGGCTGCTGACGGCCTTTGAACAGGTGAACGCGAACTTCTCTATGCTGTTTACCCACCTCTTTGGTGGCGGCGAGGCGAACCTCGTGATGGTCGAAAGCGATGATCCATTGGAAGCCGGGTTGGAGATCCTGTGCCAACCGCCGGGCAAGAAGCTGAGCACCCTGAGCCTGCTGTCGGGCGGGGAGCAGACCTTGACCGCGATGGCGCTGATCTTTGCCGTGTTCTTGGCCAATCCGGCGCCGATCTGTGTGCTGGACGAGGTCGACGCGCCGCTTGATGACGCAAATGTGACCAGGTTCTGCGATCTGTTGGATGAGATGTGCCGTCAGACCGATACGCGGTTCCTGATCATCACGCACCATGCGGTGACGATGGCGCGGATGGACCGGCTCTTTGGGGTGACCATGGCGGAGCAGGGGGTCAGCCAGTTGGTTTCTGTCGATCTTAAGAAAGCGGAAACCCTGGTCGCGTAAAGGTGGGAGACGCCGGTTGCGAGGACCGGCCCTTAAAGCGTGCGCGCATCAGGTTGCCGCGGGGTTGCGTGCTGCCGTGAAGCTGTTGCAAGCCGCGTCGCCGAGGCCGTAGTTAGCGTGGACAGAGAGCCGCGATCAGCTTTTGCGCGACACTGTGACGCCAGAGACGTCCTCAATAAACGTTAGAATTCGGGCCTTTACCGCATCGTCCTTGATGGAGCCGATGGCATTCACGATCTCAAGGGAGGGGTCATTGCTGTTCTCGGGGTGGTCGTCATCCAGCCCTTCGAAGAAATAGCCGGGGGTCACATTCAGTATCCGGGCAAGCTCATGCAGGCGGCTGGCGGCAATCCGGTTGGAGCCGATTTCATACTTCTGGATCTGCTGAAACGACAGTTTGAGTTCACGCGCCACATCGGTCTGGGATTGCCTTCGCAGGGTGCGGGCCTGCTTGAGTCGGCGACCGACGTGAACGTCTACAGGGTGGGACATAGTTCAATACCTCAGGTTGAGTACAATACATTCACTACCCGCAATGTGTTGAGGATCAATTGCCTAGATATGGCCCCTTTGGGTTAACCGATTTACCTTGGCTGGATGGATTATGTTGCGTTACCGGATGATTCATGTACCATCCGTTGCCTATGAACCAACATATGTCCGATATTGAGCCGGTCGCACCCGTGCCCCCGACCCCGCAAAAGGACCCTGCGCCGGCCCTTTTGTTCGAGATGATACGCTCATTCGTGACCTTGGCGCAAACGCTGAACCTCAGCCATGCGGTTGCTCAACTGGCAAGCACGCGGCAAACGGTTCGGCGGCATATCCAGCAATTGGAAAAGGCGATGGGCGCGCCGCTGTTCACGATTGAGAACCGGCGCTATTCCCTGACTAAGGCTGGCGTGGAGGCCTTGCCCGAAGCGCGCGATATCATTGACCGGGGCAAGCTGTGGCTGGATGGCAAGACGCGCCACGCCGACGGGATGCTGCGCCTTTCGCACGAAGAGCCGAACGGATGGAGTTTTCACCAGCAACAGCAGCCCTTGTCGCTGATCTGGGATGGGGGCTCCGCGATGATGCAGGCCGCGCTTCAGGCGTGGTGCATGAGCCGGGGAGAGTTGGAGAGCGAAGCCTTTCGCGCCATGCGCCCCTATGTGCTGGTGTATCGCGACTCGCCCAATGGATGGATCTGTACCGAAGTGGGGGAGAAATCGTTCTACACGCAGTGGTGGGGCTGGACCAACGCGCGCAGCAGCATCGGACGGCCACTGAAGCTGTTTCCGGGCGGGCCCGAGTTTGAGAATATGCTGAACTTCCCCTTTCGAGAGGTGGAGGCGACCTGTGGCGTTCGGTTGGACGAGGTGGTTACCCAAATCCCACGCGAAGAGGGTGGCGAGCCGGTGCCCTTGGCCTACAAACGCCTGCTGATGGCCGGGCGGTATCCGGACAAAAGCTTTGCCCTGATCGCGGCGGTGGACCGGTCGACCTCAGTGAATATCGCCGGTGTTGATGACAGCTTCCTGCGCGAGATGCCTTTGGACGCAAAGGTAACATTCGCAGGCTGACGAACATTGAGGGCAAGATGCAAAAAGGGCCGCCCATCAAGGCGGCCCTTTCTGTTTTGGATGCTAACGCAAAGGCTTAGCTGATCGCTGCGGCTTTCACATCGTCGTCGATATAGGGCAGGTATTGTTCAAAGTTGTCCGAGAACATCTTGACCAGTTTGGCCGCCTGACGGTCATAGGATTCCGGATCGTCCCATGTGCGGCGCGGGTCGAGCAGGATGTCGGCGACGCCGTTGACCGAAACCGGAACGTCGAAGCCAAAGTTCGGGTCTTTGCGGTATTCAGCCTCTGCCAGACGCCCTTCAAGCGCCGCGCTCAACAAAGCGCGGGTGGCTTTGATCGGCATCCGCGAGCCGGTGCCGTATGCGCCGCCGGTCCAGCCGGTGTTGACCAGCCAGCAGGTGGCACCATGCTGGGCGATCTTCTCGCGCAGGAGGTTGCCGTAGACCTCGGGGCGGCGCGGCATGAAGGGCGCGCCGAAACAGGTGGAGAATGTGGGCTCAGGCTCGGTCACGCCACGCTCGGTGCCCGCGACTTTGGAGGTGAAGCCCGACAGGAAGTGGTACATCGCCTGCGCCGGGCTGAGCCGCGCGATCGGAGGCAGCACACCGAAGGCATCGCAGGTCAGCATGATGATGTTCTTGGGGTGGCCGCCGACGGCCTTCTCGCTGGCGTTGGAGATATAGTGCAGCGGGTAGGCGGCGCGCATGTTGGCCGTGAGCGAGTCGTCGTCGAAGTCCAGCTCGAAGGTATCGGGATCGAAGACCATATTTTCGATCACGGTGCCGAATTTAGAGGTCGTCGCGTAGATTTCCGGCTCTGCCTCGGGGTTGAGGTTGATGGTCTTGGCATAGCAGCCGCCTTCGAAGTTGAAGGTGCCGTTGTCGGACCAGCCGTGCTCATCGTCGCCGATCAACGTGCGCTCTGGATCGGCGGAGAGCGTGGTCTTGCCGGTGCCCGACAGGCCGAAGAAAACGGCCGTATCAACGGGGTTTCCGGTGGCATGGTTGGCCGAGCAGTGCATCGGCATGATGCCTTTCTCAGGCAGCAGGTAGTTCAGCAGGGTGAAGACCGACTTTTTGTTCTCGCCCGCGTATTCAGTGCCGCCGATGAGGATCATCTTGCGGTCGAAGTTCATCGCGATCACGGTCTCGCTGCGGCAGTTGTGCTTGGCCGGATCGGCCTGGAAGCTGGGGCAGTTGATCACGGTGAAATCGGCGGTGAAGTCCTGCAGCGCTTCGGCATCGGGGCGGCGCAGCATGGTGCGGATGAAGAGGCCGTGCCATGCCAGTTCCGTTACCATCCGTACGTTGATCGCATGCTTGGGGTCGGCTCCGCCAACGAGGTCTTGGACGAAGTAGTCTTTGCCCTGCATATGGGCGATCATGTCTTGATAGAGCGCGTCAAACCCTTCGGGCGACATCTCGGCGTTGTTTTCCCACCAGATGCTGTCGGCCACGCTGTCGGTTTTGACCACATGTTTATCTTTGGGAGACCGGCCTGTGAACTTGCCGGTGGTCACCAGAAAGGCACCGCCTTTGCCAAGGCTGCCTTCGCCCCGTTTCAATGCCGCCTCGACCAGCGCAGGCTCGGTCAGGTTGTAATAGACATCGCCGAGCCCGCTGATCTGCTGATCTTCGAGGCTGAACTGCGGGTTTACCCGTCCAAATGTCATGTGATGTCTCCTGTGGTAGCGCGTGAGCAGCGCAGTACGTGTCCGAGCGGGCGCAATTGCCCTGGGCATCGGGGGCCTTGAGAGCCTCTTAACACGGGCGTTTTCAGGTTGAACAGGCAGCTTTGTCACAGTTAGCGCCATCATGTAAAACTTTGTTTCGAAGCGCTTAGATCCCGGCCCAAAGCGATGCGCACCACCCTGGACTTATCTTGGGTGAGAGTAATTAAAGTGCGGCAATTTAGCCATTCCTAACCAAATTATGACCGAATTGGTGCATCTCGAAGGCACGATTCGCACTTAAGGATTGATTCGATCTGTAATATTGGAGATCACTGACTCCAAAAATAAGAACGAATTGAGCAGCATAAGGAAGCAGGCAATGTCAAAGATTGCATTGGTAGACGATGACAGGAACATCCTGACATCTGTTTCGATGACTCTTGAAGCTGAAGGCTTCGAAGTGGAGACCTACAACGACGGTCAAGCCGCGTTGGACGCCTTCAACAAGAAACTGCCGGATATGGCAGTGCTGGACATCAAGATGCCCCGCATGGACGGCATGGATCTGCTGCAACGTTTGCGTCAGAAAACCGCGATGCCGGTGATCTTTTTGACCTCCAAAGATGATGAGATCGACGAGGTGCTGGGCCTGCGCATGGGGGCCGACGACTACGTCAAAAAGCCGTTCAGCCAGCGCCTGCTGGTCGAGCGTATTCGCGCCCTTTTGCGCCGCCAAGACGCGGTGGAGACGAATGAGGTCGGCGATACCGAAGAGACCAAAGTGATGGAACGTGGCGATCTGCGGATGGACCCGTTACGCCACGCGGTCAGCTGGAAGGGCAAGGACGTGTCTCTGACCGTGACCGAATTCCTGCTGTTGCAGGCTCTCGCACAGCGCCCAGGTTTCGTGAAATCGCGCGACCAACTGATGGACGTGGCCTATGACGATCAGGTCTATGTGGATGACCGGACGATCGATAGCCACATCAAGCGCCTGCGCAAAAAGATGCGCAGCGCAGATGATGAATTTTCGGCGATCGAGACGCTTTACGGCATCGGCTATAGATATAACGAAGAGTAAACCCGGCGCTTAACGCGGGTCGAAAGGAAGCTTGTGCGGGACATGGCTGCTGGCAGGGACGGTGATGTTGTACTGGGGGACGATTGGGTCACTCCTGACAGTGCCGCGCCGGATGAAATTCGGGTCAAGCGCGAACGGCGGGGGCTGTTCTCGCTCCGCTCCTCGCCGCTGACGCGCAAGATCATTACCTTTAATCTCATCGCGCTCAGCGTTCTGGTGGCGGGGATCCTCTACCTCAATTCCTCGCGCGACAGTCTGGCGTTGCAACGCGCCGCAGCGCTGGTGTCCGAGACGGAGCTGATCGCCGATGTGATCGAAGCGCAGCTTCCTGCAGGGGCGCCTGTGAACCTCACCACTGGCGATGGTGTCGATGTGGCCGCCACGCTTGAGGGGCTGGACCTGCGCGGCGGTATCGAAGTTTTCGTCTATGACCCGGCGGAAACGCTGGTGGCCCGCACCGCTGGCAGCCTGACCGTCGCCGAAGCCCTCGCCGCTTCCGAGGCGGGCGAGCGGACGCTGTTGAACGACGGGTTGAACTGGCTTTGGGAGCGTGTCTCGGCCCCCTTCGGCACGGATGAGGTCACCGCCTCCCCACCGCTCGAAGAACAGCTGCGCGGCATGGTCGGCACCAGCGTGACCGGCGGCACCCGGCTGGAAGGCACGCTTGCTATCGAAGGAGGCACGCTGTTCAGCGTTGTGACCCCCATCATGCAGGGCGACACCCCCGTCGGCGTGGTCGCCGTGGCCAGCGCGGCGGGAGAGATTGACCGTCTTGTGCGCAGCGAACGTGAGCGCGTTTTGCAGATGTTCGTCATCGCCACACTGGTCTCTATCGGGCTCAGCCTCGTGCTGGCCTCGACCATTGCCAACCCGCTGGCCGAACTGTCCACTGCCGCCGAACTTGGCCGCGACAAGGATGCGCGCAAGATGAACCCCGGCCGCATTCGCATCCCCGACCTGACCGCGCGCCCCGACGAGATCGGCCGCCTGTCAGGCGCACTGCGCGGGATGGTTTCGGCGCTATACAACCGGATTGACGGCAACGAACAATTCGCCGCCGATGTGGCCCATGAGATCAAGAACCCGCTCGCCTCTCTGCGATCTGCTGTTGGCACCCTGCGCATGGTCAAACGCGACGACCAACGCGAGAAGCTGCTAGATGTGATCGAGCATGACGTGCGCCGCCTCGACCGGCTGGTCAGCGACATCTCCAACGCCTCGCGGCTTGATTCCGAACTGGTCAAGGAAGAGGAAGAGCCCTTCGACCTGCTGCAAATGCTGGGCAATCTGGGCCAATATCTGGGCGAGGATGCGAAATCCAAGGGCATCGACTTTATCACCGATCTGCCCGCCGCGCCGATCACCGTACATGGGCTTGAGGCCCGTTTGGCGCAGGTGTTTGTGAACCTCATCACCAACGCGATTTCTTTTTGCGAAGATGGCGATGCGATCCGGGTCTGGGCGCGCAAGCGTGCCAACCGCGTGCTGATCGTGGTCGAGGACACCGGCCCCGGCATTCCCGAACAGGCGCTTGGCAAGATTTTCAAACGCTTCTATTCGCAGCGCCCGGAAGAGCATTTCGGCAATAACTCCGGCCTGGGCCTCGCGATCTCGAAACAGATCGTCGAAGCCCACGGCGGGGTGATCTGGGCCGAGAATATTCGCCCAACCGAAGCCGACATCACCTCCGAACCGCTCGGTGCGCGTTTCGTCGTGGGGCTGCCTACATAAAGCACGGGCGCGGGGCCTGATATGACAGTCGAGCGCGAAAACCTCCACGCCAGCTGCGTGGCGATCAACGGGCGTGGGGTGCTGATCCTCGGCCCCTCCGGCGCGGGCAAATCGGCCCTTGCCTTGCAATTGATCGCCCTCGGCGCCAAGCTGGTGGCAGATGACCGAACCGATGTCACCCGCCATGGCGAGCAGGTAATCGCCAGCGTTCCTGACACGATCCGCGGCCTGATCGAAGCGCGCTACGTGGGCATCCTGCGGGTCGAAGATCACGGCCCCGTGCCCTTGGGCCTTGTCGTCGATCTGGCCCATACCGAATACCAGCGCTTTCCAGAGCGCCACAGTCATCTGATACAGGGTGTCACGTTGCCCTGTTTTCACAAATGCGATAGCGCTCATTTTGCGGCAGCAATTCATCTGTATATAGCAGGTGTGAAAGAACCGAATTGATCAGTCAGACCTCATCAACAGACCCCGCCACTCGGCGGTTGGTCCTTGTCACCGGCCCTTCGGGCGCCGGACGCTCCTCTGCGCTTAACGTGCTGGAGGATGCGGGCTTTGAGGCGATCGACAATCTGCCGCTGCGTTTGCTGCCCGCGCTGCTTGACCGTCCCGGTGATGCGCAATCGGTGGCCTTGGGCATCGACGCGCGCAACCGCGACTTCTCGACCGAAGGTGTGCTGGAACTGATGGGCCGCCTGTCGGCCGAGCAGGGGTGGAGCGCAGAGTTGCTTTATCTCGACTGTGCACCCGATGTGCTATTGCAGCGATTTTCCGAAACCCGCCGCCGCCACCCGCTGGCCCCCGCCGACCGCCCAGTTGACGGCATCACCCGCGAGCAAGAGCTGCTACACCCGATCCGCGCCCGCGCCGATGTGTTGATCGACACGACCACGCTCAACGTGCACGAGCTGCGCGCCGAGGTGGAGCAGTGGTTCGCCCCCGGCGGCCAGCGCCACCTCACGGTCTCGGTGCAGAGCTTCTCCTACAAACGCGGCCTGCCGCGCGGCGTCGATGTGGTGCATGACTGCCGTTTCCTTAGAAACCCCTATTGGGTGCCTGAATTGCGCAGTGGCAACGGGCGGGATGCGGCTGTCGCGGCCCATGTGGCGGGCGATAAGCGCTACACAGATTTCGCCGATAAGGTGCTCGACCTTAGCCTGCTGTTGCTGCCCGCCTACCGCGAAGAGGGCAAATCGCATATCTCCATCGCATTTGGCTGCACGGGTGGCCAACACCGTTCCGTCGCCATGGCGGAAGATCACGCTTTGCGCCTTGCAGAGCAGGGCTGGCAGGTGTCAATTAGGCACCGTGAGCTGGACCGTCAGCATCGTGAGGAAAACAAGCCGTGATCGGGATCGTCATCGTCGCACATGGGGGGCTGGCGCAAGAGTATCTTGCCGCCATCGAACATGTCGTGGGATCCCAATTCGGCGTACGCGCCATCGCGATTGAGCCCGACCACGACCGCGCCGACAAAGAACGCGAGATATGCACCGCCGCCGATGCGGTGGACCAAGGCGCCGGCGTTGTGGTCGTCACCGATCTTTTCGGCGGATCACCCTCAAACCTCAGCCTCTTGGCGTGCCGCCCGGAAAACCGCCGGATCATCTACGGCGCGAACTTGCCAATGTTGATCAAACTCGCCAAATCGAGGCATATGGATGTGCCCGATGCCGTGCGTGCCGCACTCGAAGCTGGTAAGAAGTATATCGACAGCCAGAATGTCAGCGCAGGTTAGAAGGCCCCAGTACGTCATGCCCGAATTTTCTTTAAAGATCGTAAACGAAAAAGGCCTGCACGCGCGCGCCTCCGCCAAATTGGTAGAAGTGGTCGAGGCTTTTGATGCCCGCGCCGAAGTCAGCAAGGATGGCATGTCGGCCTCAGGCGACAGTATCATGGGGCTGTTGATGCTCGGCGCCTCCCGCGGCACCTCGATTGATGTCCAAACTTCCGGCCCCGATGCCGATGCCTTGGCCGACGCTTTGACCGCCCTCGTAGCGGATAAGTTCGGCGAAGGGTACTAAGCCCGCCGGGCGGGAAAAAGGATCCTCCGACCCCATGGATGACGCGCAAAAGCAGGCGGCCAAACCGGCCCAGACAGGTAACGGTACGGTGACCTTCACCAAATACGACCGCCGCAGCCTGTCTTATGCCTCGACCTTCGATGACCCATGGAAGGCGCGTGTGATCTCCGCGATGGAGCTTTTCACAGGCAAGCTCAAAATCCTGCGCCTGATCCGCAAGTTTGAGCAACGCGGCACCCCCTCGGGCCAAGCCTTCTGGCGCGCCGCACTCGACACGATGGGCATCGATCTCACCACCCCGCAAGAGCAGCTTGACCGCATCCCCAAAGAAGGGCCGGTCGTGGTTGTGGCGAACCACCCCCACGGCATGGTCGACGGCATGATTTTCGCCGATCTCATCGGCCGTGTGCGCCCCGACTACCGTATCCTCACCCGGTCACTGCTCACGTCGATCGACGAGGTGGCCGGCAGCTACATGATCCCGGTGCCATTCCCGCACGACCCGGATGCGCAGCGTAAAGGCGTTGAAATGCGCGCCAAAGCCATGGCCCACCTCAAAGACGGCGGCGTTGTGGCGCTATTCCCCTCCGGCGTCGTTGCCGCATCAGAAAGCTGGTGGGGCCCGGCGGTCGAAGCAGAATGGAACGTTTTCACCGCCAAGATGATCCGCCGCTCTGGTGCGCAGGTGGTCCCTATGCGCTTCCCCGGTCAGAACAGCCGCGCCTATCAGATCGCGAACAAACTCAGCCCGATGCTGCGCCAAGGGTTGTTGCTGCATGAAATCGCCCACGCCTGCGACAAGCCCCAAGGACCGATCGTCGGCCATCCGCTTGCCCAAGAAGAGATCGACCGCTGGGCCGACGACCCGCGCGGCTTCATGTCTTGGCTCCGCGCCCACACTTTGGCGCTGACCAACTGATCTTCATCCTTTTAAAAATACCCGCGGGGGAATCGCGCCATTGGCGCGATGGGGGCAGGGCCCCCAACACCCTTACGGCTTAGCGCGTCGGTACCGGTGTCTCGCCCCGGTAATCATAGAACCCGCGCTGCGTTTTGCGGCCCAGCCACCCGGCTTCGACATATTTGGTCAGCAGCGGGCAGGGGCGGTATTTCGTATCGGCCAGCCCATCATGCAGCACGTTCATGATCGCCAGACAGGTGTCCAAACCGATGAAATCCGCCAGTTCCAGAGGGCCCATTGGATGGTTGGCCCCCAGCTTCATCGAACTGTCGATCGACTCGACGTTGCCGACCCCTTCATAAAGCGTATAGACCGCCTCGTTGATCATCGGCATCAGGATGCGGTTCACGATAAAGGCTGGGAAATCCTCGGCCGAGGCGGCGGTCTTGCCCAAGCGGTCCACCACGGCTTTGCAGGCGTCATAGGTCTCCTTATCCGTGGCGATGCCGCGGATTAGTTCGACCAATTGCATCACCGGCACGGGGTTCATGAAATGAAAGCCCATGAATTTCTCGGGGCGGTCGGTGCGGCTGGCCAGACGGGTGATCGAGATCGAAGAGGTGTTCGAGGTCAGGATCGTCGTCGGTTTCAGATGCGGGATCAGGTCTTCGAAAATCGCCTGTTTCACCGTTTCCCGTTCCGTGGCGGCTTCGATCACCAGATCGCTCTGGCCCAGATCGCTCAGCGTCTGGGTCGTAGTGATGCGCGCCATGGCGGCGTCGCGCTCGGCAGCGGTGATCTTTTCGCGGCTGACTTGACGGTCCATATTGCCGGTCACGGTTTTCATCGCTTTGGCCAGCGCATCGGCGCTGACATCGTTCAGCAGCACGTCGTAGCCCGCCAGCGCCATGACATGGGCGATCCCGTTGCCCATTTGCCCTGCTCCCACGATACCGATTTTCTGGATGTCCATGGCCTGTCCTTTGCTTGAGTTCGGCGCACAATAGGGCGCGTGGCGGGGGTGCCGCAAGGGCAGCTGTTTACGAAAACTCACGGCAAATTCGCCCTTTAACAGAATCGCAGCCCCTACCGTGCAATCTGGCTTTGGGTGAACAACAAAGGTGGGTTCAATGACCTATGACGCAGTGGGGCCAGCGCCTCTGGACTATTTGCCATGCCGCTATGGCACCTCAAAGCTGATGTTTCGCGGCCCCCGCCGCAGGCTGGAGGCGCCCTATATCGCCTTTCTCGGCGGGACGGAGACCTATGGCAAATTCATTGAGGAGCCGTTTCCCGCGCGGGTCGAAGCCGAGATCGGCAAGACCTGCGTGAATTTCGGCTTTCCCAACGCGGGGATCGACGCCTTTGCGCATGATCCTTTCGTCGCGCAGGCCGCTTCGCAGGCGGATGTGACGGTAGTTCAGGTCATGGGCGCGCAGAACATGACCAACCGTTTCTATTCGGTCCACCGGCGCCGGAACGACCGGTTTGTTGGGGCCTCCGCGCTGTTGCAGACGATCTACCGCGAGGTTGATTTTTCCCAGTTCCACTTCAACCGGCACATGCTGACCCACCTCATGCAAGTCTCGCCCGAGCGGTTTGAGGCGGTGCGCGCAGAGCTGCAGCAGGCCTGGCTGGCGCGCATGCGTTTGATGCTGGGGCAGATACAGGGGCGCACGCTTTTGCTTTGGTTGGCCGACCGCCAGCCGGTCGCGGAGGCACAGCAGCCGGTGGGGGAGTTGGGCCATGATCCGCTGTTCGTGACCCGCGAAATGTTGGACTCGGTGGCCCTACATGCCACGGCCAAGATTGAGGTCGTCTCTCCCAAAGACCCCTTTGCCGGGCCGACCGCTGGCATGGTGGTCAGCGAATTCGAGGCGCAGGCTGCGTCGGAAATGCTGGGCCCCATGGCCCATGCCAATGCCGCCGCCGCCCTGACCGATGCGCTGCAAAGCATGTCCTGACGCTCCCGGTACAGGCGCATGCAATGAAAAAGGCCCGCCGAGAACGGCGGGCCTTTGGTGTTTCACGTGAAGAGCTTTACAGCTTTTCGATCAGTTCCGGCACGGCGTCGAAAAGGTCCGCCACAAGGCCATAGTCGGCAACCTGAAAGATCGGCGATTCTTCGTCTTTGTTGATCGCGACGATGATCTTGGAGTCCTTCATCCCCGCAAGGTGCTGGATCGCACCGGAGATGCCGACCGCGATATAGAGGTCAGGAGCCACAACTTTACCAGTCTGGCCCACCTGCCAATCGTTCGGCGCATAGCCCGAATCAACCGCCGCACGCGACGCGCCAACAGCCGCGCCAAGTTTGTCGGCCAGTTTTTCGATCAAGGCGAAGTCTTCTTCGGAGCCGACGCCACGACCACCGGAAACCACGACGCCTGCGCTTGTCAGTTCGGGGCGGTCCGATTCGGCGACCTTGTCTTCGACCCATGTCGACAAGCCGGGGTTGTCGGCAGCCGAGATGGTCTCGACCGAAGCAGAGCCGCCTTCACCCGCAGCATCGAAGGTCGATGTACGGAAGGTGATGACTTTCTTGGCGTCGTTGGATTTTACGGTCTGCACCGCGTTGCCGGCGTAGATCGGGCGCTCGAATGTGTCGGCATCGACAACGCCCGAAGCATCCGAAATCACCATGACATCAAGCAGGGCCGCGACGCGGGGCATGATGTTCTTGGCATCCGTGGTGGCGGGCGCGACGATGTGGTCGTAGTCACCAGCCAGCGACACGATCAGTGCTGCGGTGGCTTCGGCCAGACGGTGGCCCAGCATCTCGTCTTCGGCGACCAGCACTTTGGAGACGCCATCGATCTTGGCCGCCGCTTCGCCTGCCGCCGCGGCAGAGCTGCCCGCCGCCAGAACGGTCACGTCGCCCAGTTTCTTGGCCGCGGATACCGCCTTGGCGGTTGCGTCCATCGACAGTTCGCCGTCGGAAATCTCTGCAATCAGAAGAACAGCCATTACACAGCCCCCGCTTCTTTGAGTTTCGCCACAAGCTCGTCAACCGAACCGACCTTGATGCCAGCGGCACGTTCGGCGGGTTCCACGGTTTTGACGATTTCCAAGCGGTTGGAGACATCGACGCCGTAGTCTTCGGCGGTCTTTTCATCCAGCGGCTTTTTCTTGGCCTTCATGATGTTCGGCAGCGAGGCATAGCGCGGCTCGTTCAGGCGCAGGTCCACGGTGACGACTGTGGGCATGGAGACTTCGATGGTCTGCAAGCCGCCGTCGACTTCGCGGGTGACTTTTGCCTTGTCGCCTTCGATGGCGATTTCCGAGGCGAATGTTGCCTGCGACCAGCCCATCAACGCCGAGAGCATCTGCCCGGTGGCGTTCATGTCATTGTCGATCGCCTGTTTGCCGCAGAGCACGAGGCCCGGCTGCTCTTCGTCGACAATGGCTTTGAGGATCTTTGCCACGGCCAGAGGCTCGATGTCCTTATGCACATCGTCCGATGCGACCACGAGGATCGCGCGATCCGCACCCATGGCGAGCGCGGTACGCAGCGTTTCCTGCGCTTGCTTCACACCGATGGAGACAGCGACGACCTCTTCAGCCTGACCGGCTTCTTTCAGACGAATCGCTTGTTCAACGGCGATTTCGTCGAAGGGGTTCATCGACATTTTCACATTGGCAAGATCAACACCCGATCCGTCCGCTTTGACACGAACTTTCACGTTATAGTCGATCACGCGTTTGACAGGCACCAATACCTTCATGAGCGGTCTCTCTCCTCAGTTTGCGACGCGGGCTGGTGGCCCGGTCTCCCTAATTCTCCACACGGGTGTAACGAAGCGGATCGGATCAAAACAGGCCAAAATCGGCAGGTCGGCAGTTTTGAACGCGGCGTTTTCCCCGATTTTCGTCTGTTAGCGCTATTTTATGCGCGGTTCGCGCCCGGCACCCAGAGCACGTCTTCCTTGCCCGCGTTATTGGCCATACGCGCGGCGACGAAGAACCAGTCGCTGAGACGGTTCAGATAGGTGACACAGGCCGGGTTGATCGCCGTTTGCTCGGACAGCAGAACCGCCAGCCGTTCGGCGCGGCGCGCCACGGTGCGGCATACATGCAGATGTGCGGCCAGCGCGCGGCCACCGGGCAGGATAAAGCTGCGCAGCGGCTCCAACTCGGAGTTCATCACGTCGATCTCGCGTTCAAGCCGGTCAACCTGTTCTTGCGTGACCCGCAGGGGCGGGTACTCTGCATCGCGGTCGGCCGCCATATCGGGGCGGCAAAGGTCGGCGCCCAGATCAAAAAGGTCGTTCTGGATGCGGGCCAGTGCTTCGTCCGTCGCGCCGGTGGCTTCAAGCCGGGCAACGCCGACAAAACAGTTCAACTCATCCGAGGTGCCATAGGCCTCGACCCGCGCGTCATGTTTGGCGACACGTTCGCCATTGCCAAGCGCAGTCGTGCCCTTGTCCCCGGTGCGGGTGTAAATCTTGTTCAGTACAACCATCAGATCGTGCCCCCTCGGAAATAGACATAGGCAAGGATCAGCAGCACGGCGATGAACTGCGCGATAATCCGCCAGCGCATTAGCTTGTTGGCGTTGCGTTTGTTGAACTTGCCTCCGGTGGCAAAGCCGCCCAGCCCCATCAGGAGCACGACGGCGACCGCCACGACGGAAAGCAGGACGATCACGAAAAACGGATCATTTGGCATAGGCTGTCCTTTCGTTGGCCCCGAGATGTAGCGGCGCAGGACAGTCGCGCAACCAAAATCAGCGGCTGGTGACCCAGTCCAGCGCCCGCGTCGGCAGGATACGCCGCAAAACACCGGCGATGTGGGTTGGGGTTGTGACGAAATAGCGCGGGCGGGGTCGGGGGGACTCGACGGCATGGGCCAGCTTTTCGACCACCGCCTCGGGCGGGAGTTCGAAACGGTCCTTTTTGCCACTATCGTCATAGAGCCGGGGGCGCATGGTGGCCTCATACTCCGCCGCGCGGGGGCTGTTTTTCCAGTCGATCCAGCGCTCGAAGCGCGGGATCGCCTTGGTCCGCAGCTTTGAGGTGACGGGCCCGGGTTCGATCAGGATCAACTCAACCCCCGTGCCGCGCATTTCAAGCCGCAGGGTGTCGGTCAGCCCCTCCAGCGCGAATTTCGTGGAGTTATACGCCCCGCGCCATGGCATCGCCACCATGCCAAGCACCGAAGAACATTGCACGATCCGCCCATGCCCCTGTTTGCGCATCACCGGGATCACCGCGCGGGTCAGGCTGTGCCAGCCAAAGAAATTCGCCTCAAATATCTCGCGCAGGGCATCGGTGGGAAGGTCTTCGACCAGTCCGGGCGTGGCGTGGGCGCCGTTGTTAAAGACAGCATCCAAGGTGCCGCCGGTTTGCTCTAGTACTTGGGCGAGGGCCGACTGGATGCTGGCCTCATCGGTATAATCGAGACGGGGCGCATCGAACCCTTCGGCGCTCAGCCGGTCGCAATCCGCTTGTTGGCGGCAGGCGGCAAAGACGCGCCAGCCGCGGGCGCGCATGCCATGGGCGGCGGCATAGCCGATGCCGCTGGAACAACCGGTGATGAGGATGGAACGGGTCGCAGACATGCAAAGGGCCCTTCATTTGAAAGGCCCTTCATCGCGCGATGCTGTAAGATTGGCAAGTTAGCCGTTGTTGAGCAGGAAGTCTGCCATCCAGCCGGATGCCGTGCCGTCGACGCTGCGAAAGCGCACCCAACCGGCACCGTTATCTTCGACCACCTCTACGGCGTCACCTTTGCCCAGTTTCCCGACCACACCGAAATTGGTGCCCGGCCCACCGCGGACATTGACGCGGGTGCCATTCACTTTGCGGATGTCGGCCTGCGTCGTGCTGACATAGGTCGTGCCGTTGTCGGTGGCGTTGATCAGGCTTGGAATGACGACCGGCGCATTGGCGCTTGTGGTCGAATAGGCGGCCTTTTCTACTTTGGGGGTGCTGGTGCTGACGGCTTTCACGACTTTCGCGCCAGCGCGGTCCGCGGGGGTGGCCACGGCCTTTTGCACCATCGCGTCATTGGCCTGCGGCAAGTCGCTGAGGGTCGTAAGGTTCAGCGCCACGCGGGTCGCAGTCACATCCCGTGCCGGTGCGCGCTCGGCGAAGGGGGTGATGGGGCTTTCGGCCTTGCGGGCTGCATTTGCCGCGGCGGCGGTGACAAGGTTGGACGAGGTTGTGCCGGCTTCTGCGCTGGCGATCAGCGCCGAAGCTGCCGTCTCAGAGCTGGCCATCTGCGGGCCTGCTGGCACGAAATCCGCCCCGCCGCTCATCTCGTAGAATGCCCAGCCCATGAAACCAAATGTCAAAAAGATGAACCGTTTCATTTTGCTGTTCCTTGTCCCGTGTCAAAACCATGTTGCTGTTGAGAGACCAACGCGAAACTTCGCGAATGGTTCAATTCCGATTGGCAAGAATTCGCATATCCGGAAAGTATTGCTTTTTTCTCACTTGAAACCGTGTTGGCGACCTTTTTCCCGAGTCGACTGCGGGCAAACGGCGGGCAATCTGTCGCTTGCCCGCTCTGCCGTGCTTGGCTAAAAGACCCGTCATGTCAGACATAAGCACACCCCCAGAACTCGACCCGAATGACCTGTCCGAGCCGCTGCGCCGCGCCTTGGGAGAGCGGTATCTGACCTATGCCTTGAGCACGATCATGCACCGGGCGCTGCCGGATGCGCGCGATGGGTTGAAACCGGTGCACCGCCGCATCCTTTATGCCATGCGCGAGTTGCGGCTGTCCTCGACGGGCGGCTTCCGTAAATCGGCAAAGATTTCGGGCGACGTGATGGGGAACTATCACCCGCATGGCGATGCCGCGATCTATGACGCGATGGCGCGGTTGGCGCAGGATTTCAACGTGCGCTATCCGCTGGTCGACGGGCAGGGCAACTTTGGCAACATCGACGGCGATAACCCGGCGGCCTCGCGCTATACCGAGGCGCGGATGACCGCCGTGGCCGAAGCCATGCTGGAAGGGCTGAACGAGAACGCTGTCGATTTCCGTGAGAACTACGACGGCACATTGACCGAGCCGGTGGTGCTGCCCGCGCAATTTCCGAATCTGCTGGCCAATGGTTCTTCGGGCATCGCCGTGGGCATGGCCACGAACATCCCGCCGCATAACATTGCCGAGCTGTGTGACGCCTGTATTCACCTGATCAAGACGCCCGACGCCCGCGACGAGACGTTGTTGAACTACGTCCCCGGCCCGGATTTTCCCACCGGTGGCGTGATCGTCGAGCCGCCTGAGAATATCGCCAATGCCTACCGCACGGGGCGTGGCTCCTTCCGGCTGCGCTGTCGTTGGGAAGTTGAGGACCTTGGCCGGGGCGCTTGGCAGATTGTCGTTACCGAGATTCCCTATCAGGTTCAGAAATCCAAGCTGATCGAAAAGATCGCCGAACTGATCCAGACCAAGAAGATCCCGATTCTTGCCGATGTCCGCGACGAATCCGCCGAAGACATTCGCATGATCATCGAGCCGCGCTCGAAGAACGTCGATCCGAACGTGCTGATGGGGATGTTGTTCCGCAACTCGGACCTTGAGGTGCGCTTCTCGCTCAATATGAACGTGTTGATCGACGGCCAAACGCCCAAGGTCTGCTCGCTCAAGGAAGTGTTGCGCGCTTTCCTCGACCACCGGCGCGAGGTGCTGCAACGTCGCTCGCGGCACCGGATGGACAAGATCGACCACCGGCTTGAGGTGCTGCAGGGCCTGATCACGGCTTTCCTGAACCTTGACCGGGTGATCGAGATCATCCGCTACGACGACGACCCCAAAGCCGCCTTGATGTACGAGGATTGGAGCCGTGCGCATCAGGATACGCTGAGCCGCGCGATGGACGAATCCGCCTATGTCTCGCCCTTGGCGGGGGTCGATGTGTCGAAACTGGCGGTCATCGCGGATGCCGAGGCCGAAGCCACCGGCGTGCTGACTGAGAGCGGTGACACCCGCGCCATCCCGCACAGCTATGCAGGCCGCGAGAATGGCCTGTCGGATGTGCAGGCCGAAGCGATCCTCAACATGCGCCTGCGGTCCTTGCGGCGTTTGGAAGAAGACGCGCTGGTGAAAGAGCGTGACACGCTGATGACCGAACGCGCGGGGCTCGAAGACCTGCTGGAGAGCGACGACCTGCAATGGTCCACCATCGCCGACCAGCTGCGCGCGACGAAAAAGCAGTTCGGCAAGGACTGGGTGATCGACGGCATCAAACGCGGCCAGCGCCTGACCGAATTCGACACCGCCGGAGAGGTTGAGGATGTCCCGATCGAGGCGATGATCGACCGCGAACCGATCACCGTGGTCTGCTCCCAGATGGGCTGGATCCGCGCCATGACCGGCCATATCGATCTCGGTCGTGAGTTGAAGTTCAAAGACGGCGACGGCCCGCGCTTTATCTTCCATGCCGAAACGACGGACCGGTTGCTGGTCTTCGGCTCGAACGGGCGTTTCTACACCGTCTCCGCCGCCAACCTGCCCGGCGGGCGGGGCATGGGCGAGCCTTTGCGTCTGATGGTTGATCTGCCCAACGAAGTGCAGATCGTGTCACTCTTTATCCACCAGCCGGGGCGCAAGCTGTTGGTTGCCTCAACGGCAGGCGACGGTTTCGTGGTGCCCGAGGATGACGTCGTGGCCCAGACCCGCAGCGGCAAACAGGTGCTCAATGTGCGTGGCGAAGGCGTCTCGGCGCTGGTCTGTCATCCGGTGTCGGGCGACAGCGTCGCCACCGTGGGCGAGAACCGCAAGGTGCTGGTCTTTGGCCTTGATGAATTGCCCGAGATGGGCCGGGGCAAGGGCGTGCGCCTGCAGAAGTACAAGGATGGCGGCCTGTCGGACGCCACGACCTTCACACGGGAAGCGGGCCTCAGCTGGCAAGACCCGGCGGGCCGGACACGTACCGAGGCCGATCTGGCCGAATGGACCGGCAAGCGCGCAAGCTCGGGCCGGATGGCGCCGCGCGGCTTCCCGCGCGACAACAAGTTCACGTGAAACAGCCGCGCCTTTCGGGGCGCGGTCAGTCCAGCGGCTCGGCGGTCATCCAGACGCCGCCCTCGGGGCGCAGTGTCAGGATCATCACCGGCTCCGGGTCCTTTCCCAGCACAGGCGTGAACTTGAACCGCCCCAGCAGGGTGGCGAGGATGATCACCGCCTCCTGCAACGCAAAGCTCGCCCCGATGCAGATGCGCGGTCCGTCCCCGAAGGGCAGATAGGCATAGCGATCAATCGCCTTGCGGTCGGCAAAGCGCTCGGGCCGGAAAGCATCGGGATCGTCCCAAAGCAGTTCATTGCGGCCTAGCGCGTAGATCGGGATCATCACCGTGTCGCCGGGGCGGATTTCGCGGTCGCAGAGCCTGTCGTGCTTTTGCGCCGTGCGCGAAATGATCCCGGCGGCGGGGTAGAGCCGCAGCGCCTCATCGATGATCATCCGCACCAAGGGCAGCTTGTCCACATCGTCGCCGGTGCAGGCACGGCCTTGCAGCACATCGCGCACCTCTGCGCGGGCGCGCGCCTGCATCTCGGGGTCGAACCCCATGAGGTACATCGACCAAGCCAGCGTCAGCGCCGTTGTCTCATGCCCCGCGACGATGAAGGTCAAAAGGTTGTCGCGTAACTCTCCGGTGTTCATCTGGCGCTTGGTCTTGGGGTCTTCGCCCTCCAGTAGCAGGTCCAGCAGATCGGGCGTGCCGTCATGGCCGCGCGCCACCCGCGCTTCGATCGCCTGATCGGCCATCGCCTTCATCTGCTTCAGCGCCTGACCGGACATCATCCGCCCCGGACGCGGCAGCCAATCGGGCAGGCCGAGGATATCGAAGAGGCTGATCTTACCCGCCTCGGCGATATAGTCGTCGATGGCGCCATGCACTTTGTCGCGGTCAAAGGTGCCATCGCCTGAGAAGGTCACGTCGCCAATCACCTCGAAAGTCGTCGTCACCATCTCATCGAGCATATTGACCGCGCGCGGCCCCGCAGCGGCGATGCGCTTGGCCGAGCGGTCGGCGGCGGCGCTCATCACCGGGGCAAGGTTGCGCACGTTGCGCTGAGAGAAGACGGGGGCTGCCGCCCGACGCTGCCAGCGCCAATGCGCCCCTTCTGCAATGAAAAGCGATTCCCCGATGGCCGGGCGTAGCAGGTTCTTGGTGACATCGGACTTCGGGTAGTCCTCCAGCCGGTCGAGCAGGATTTCCCGGATCGCACCCGGGTCCATCACCATATGCCAGTGCTTGCCGGTCTTACCCGAAACCATGGGCTGGGTGGTGGCGATCTTGGGGATGATGCTCAGCACGTTGCGCCGGGCCATCTGCAAACTGCCGAGCATTCCTACAGGCTCGGTCACCAGCGGTACGCGCACGGGCAGGGGGGATGGTTGGGTCATGATGCTGTCCTCACTCATATCCAAGATAGACCGGACCGGCAGGCGCGCAACTGCGGCAAATGATTGCGCCCCTCCCGGCCATCGGCTACCCCTTTTCGAAATCTTAACGCCCCCGAAGGATTGCCCATGTTCCGAGTTCTTGCCCTGTTGACCTTCGTCGCGACGCTGGCCGCCTGCAACGGGGCCTCCGACCTCGACAAAGCGCCGACCCCGCTGGGGGACTTCAACCTGCACCACAATATCGTCGTGGCGCCCAAAGCGCAGAAGGGGCCGCTGAGCCGCGAGGTCAGCAAAGAAGAACTGGCCGAGGCCGTGCGCGCCGCCACCGCCGAACGCTTTGACCGCTACGATGGGGAGCGTCTCTATCACTTTGGCATCAGCGTGGAAGGCTACGTGCTGGCGCAGCCGGGCATCCCGCTGGTCTTTGCCCCGAAGTCGATCCTGATCCTTAACCTCACGGTCTGGGATGACGCGAAGAACATGAAGCTGAACCCCGAGCCGCATCAGATCACTGTCTTCGAATCCCTCGATCAGGGCCCGGTTGTTGGCTCGGGCTATACCAAATCCGCCGAAGAGCAGCTCAAGAACCTCAGCCAGAACGCGGCCAAGTCGATCGAGACCTATCTGGTCAAGCAAAACCGCGAAGAGGGTTGGTTCAGCGGTGGTGTGGCATCGTCGCCTGCCGGGGAGTCGGAGGATAAATAACCCCCGTCGGGGCGCGCCGAACCGCTGCCGCATGGGCCCGATGGGCTTTAAGTGGCCCCAAGACGCAAGTCACGCTTGATTTTACCGCCCGAACCCAATACATCGCCCGCCAGATAGGGTTCGGGTCCCCGTTGGGGCCCCTCAATTAAAAGGGCGCCACCATGGCAAAGGCAAAGTTTGAACGTAACAAGCCACACGTCAACATCGGCACAATCGGCCACGTTGACCACGGTAAAACCACGCTGACCGCGGCGATCACCAAATACTTCGGTGACTTCCAAGCGTATGACCAGATCGACGGCGCGCCCGAAGAGAAGGCCCGCGGCATCACCATCTCGACCGCACACGTCGAGTATGAGACCGAAGCACGTCACTACGCCCACGTCGACTGCCCCGGCCACGCTGACTATGTGAAAAACATGATCACCGGTGCGGCTCAGATGGACGGCGCGATCTTGGTTGTGAACGCGGCCGACGGCCCGATGCCCCAGACCCGCGAGCACATCCTGCTCGGCCGTCAGGTTGGCATCCCCGCCATGGTCGTCTTCATGAACAAAGTTGACCAGGTCGACGACGAAGAGCTGCTCGAGCTGGTTGAGATGGAAATCCGCGAGCTGCTGTCTTCCTACGACTACCCCGGCGACGACATCCCCGTTGTGCCCGGTTCCGCACTGGCGGCGATGGAAGGCCGCGATGAGGCCATCGGCGAAAACGCGATCCGCAAGCTGATGGAAGAAGTCGACAACTACATCCCGACACCTGAGCGTGCTGTTGACCAGCCGTTCCTGATGCCCGTCGAAGACGTGTTCTCGATCTCTGGTCGTGGTACCGTTGTGACCGGCCGTGTTGAGCGGGGCGTGATCAACGTTGGCGACGAAATCGAAATCGTCGGCATCCGCGACACCAAGAAAACCACCTGCACAGGCGTGGAAATGTTCCGCAAGCTGCTGGACCGTGGTGAAGCTGGCGACAACATCGGCGCGCTGCTGCGTGGCGTTGAGCGTGACGGCGTTGAGCGCGGTCAGGTTCTTTGCAAGCCCGGTTCCGTGAACCCGCACACCAAGTTCGAAGCCGAAGCCTATATCCTCACCAAAGAGGAAGGTGGCCGTCACACGCCGTTCTTCGCGAACTACCGTCCGCAGTTCTACTTCCGTACAACTGACGTGACCGGCACCGTTCAGCTGGCAGAAGGCACCGAGATGGTCATGCCCGGCGACAACGTGTCCTTCGGCGTTGAGCTGATCGCACCGATCGCCATGGAAAACGGCCTGCGCTTCGCGATCCGCGAAGGTGGCCGTACCGTTGGCGCCGGCGTTGTTTCCAAAATCACTGAGTGATTTTGGGCTGGGCCTTCGGGCCTGACGTCTGAGAGATTTGAAAGGCCGCAGCGTTTGCTGCGGCCTTTTGCTTTTGTGGGGGGGCACCTACGGCCCTTGAAACGAAAAAAGGCCGGCTCCTGTAAGAGCCAGCCTTTCTCATTCCTATCTTTCGCACTTACGCGGCGTCTGCGTTCACACCGCCCTTGGTCGCGATCTCCGTCATGCGGCGGTCGCCGTCATAGGTGTGATTAAGCTGCTCCTGCAGCTGCGCGCCGTCTTCGTCCTCGCCCAAGCGATTGGCAAAGGCCACAACGCAGCCGTATCCGGCCAATGCATAATGCACCATGCGCTGATACTGCGTGATGATCATCGCATCGCGGGCGTCGTTGTCGCCGAAGTCTTCTTCCAGCACATGTTTATGCGCCTCTTTCACAAGGCCCTCCATGCCGTGGCAGTGCTCTGCGTCGGGATCGAGGTCATGTTTCGCGCAGATGGACTTCAGCACATCCATCCCTTTGGCGATTCCGTTGCTGCCATCGATCAGCGCTTCCGACAGCTCCTTGTCCTCCGCCGCGCGACCCAGTGCGTTGGTCGCTTCAAGCGACTGCTTGCAGGCAGAGTAGAGGTCTTGCAGTTGGTCGGTGTAGACGTCTTTGAGATTGTTCATAGTCATCGGTCGTCCTCCAATTTCGGGCTTGGTTCGACGAGAAAACGTAAGCTGGCCGTGCAATGTTCCCCAAAGAAGAGAATATCACCGGAAAGGTCAGATCTGCTCTTGATCCGCCGCCCGTTTGCGACTACCCAAACCCCCGGCATAGGGGTTTAGCTCAGTTGGTAGAGCATCGGTCTCCAAAACCGAGGGTCGTGGGTTCGAGTCCCTCAGCCCCTGCCACATCTCTTCAAATCTGTAATGAGGACCTGCGCATCTAGCGGGGCGGTTGGTTTGTTTTCGCCGCTTGGTGTCTCATCGGCCTGGGGATTGCCGCCTGAAGGGCTGTTGTGAGTCGCCGCATTTCTTACACTTTAAAACGGCTCCCCTGTCGTTGGAACGGAACCGCCAAGCTGGCTTTCTGTAGTGCGAAGGAAAAGGTGGCAGAAACCGGGGTTTTAATCCGGAAGAGCCACGATGAGCCCGGAAGAAAGCGGATGGGCTAGAAGCCTTTAGAATATGGGAAATTTAGGTGACGAGGCGGCGAGTGTGGTAAGTTGGCACTGCCAATTAACCTTCGCACCCCTGCCGACCTCATCAGTATAGCGCAAGAGTGGCGTTATAAAAATAAGGGTTTTGCCAAAAAAAGGTGGGACGCAACGTCGGCATTTCAGCAGAGACGTCCCACCTTGTTAAAACCCCAGTTAAATATGATTTAAAAGGAAGGATAGCCAAGGATGCATTGTCCTGAGGTGGGACGTTACTGTTTTCTCAAAGAAGTAGCTAACAGATCACTCGGCTACGACTACCGATCCGCCCTCTGAGCTGAGCGCGGCAGAGTCGGGGGAAGGTCGAGCTGAGAATTCTGTTCTACCAGACTTTTGCATTCCAGCGGCAGACAGAAGTGCTCTATTCTGTGTTCGAGCCGAGTTAAGCATATAGTCCCATTCAATGGCCTCAATCGTAACGCCAGAAAAGTCGCCGCCCAACCTGCGTTGGCGACCTAGGCCATTGTAGATGGGCTCCCATCCAGAGACCTCTTCGCCCAAGCGACCCAAGAAGTCGGCTACGACTAGGCAATGAAATTGACAGTCAACGAGAGGGGGCCCAGCCGATGACCCTTCGGGAATGCAGGTCCAATATCACAGCCAGATACAGCCAACCCTCTCGTGTCCAAATATAGCTGATGTCGCCAGCCTATTTCTGGTTTGGCGCATCTGCCATGAAGTCACGATCCAACAGATTGGGCGCGATGTCGAACTTGTGATCGCTGTCCCCCTCTCGGCAGGTTGCTCCGCAATCGCTTGCCGGGCAATGGTTGTGACCTTGTGCTTACGTGTTCGCACAACAGATATGCAGTTCTGGCGCGTCCACTGCCTGGTAGTCGCTGCTTGCAGCGATGAGAGGGAAACGGCCAACACGACGATGGCCAACATCCAGACCAATTTCCTTCAACTCTTCGGTCATGCGCGGCCTGTCATGGCTGCCAGGCTCAGACGAGATTGCACTTTGATATGTGCAAGCGTGATCAGATCAGACCGCTGCCTGCGGCTGGCGGGGCGGCTTCGGAAGGCGCGCAGACCGCGCGAGCTGACCTGCATAACTTGGCACATACGCTGTATGGAAAACGTGGTCTGGTGCTCTTCGATGAACTTAAACCTCACAGATTTTGACCCGCAAGAAATACTGTGGCCTCTTTAGAATCTCCCGCTCATCCTTGAAATTGCGGTTTTCGCACCCAAGCCGGTCATTCTGTTGGGCAAAGCTCAAATCCCCTTTCGACACCGCATCCGTATCTCGATGTGCTGTGATCCGCTTGTTCAGTGTCGACATCCCGACGCCAAGATCATCCGTCGCTTGCTTGCGTGTTAGTTCACTGGTCAGTGCGATACGCACCACATCTTGGCGGAACTTGCCGTCCATTTCATTTCCATAGTCAATCTCCTTTGTTTGTTTCAGTAGATGCTATCAAAGGAGCGGCTTTAAACCGCGGCAGGTCCAAAGCGATTCACGTCACCTGAGAGGCAGCTGCTTTAAATCGCCGTAACATCCTGTCGCCAGGTGAGCCTGATTACTGCGTCAAAGCCCAGAAATAGCGCGCGATTTCAGTTACTTGTCGAAAGGTTCCCTGAAACCCACACTTTTCTCAACTTTCTGCTTGCGGGTTTCTGTCACTCGCCTTAGAACCCCCTCTACCGGCGGCGCAGAGATGCAGCAGCGGGGCGCCAGACGGGGCGGACGGGAGCGGAGACGCTGAGTTCGGTTCGGAAAGCGGATAAGAAAATTCGAGGTATTAGGGCGGGGCGCGCCAAGAAGTTAGGGCGCATCTCAGTTTCTTTTGTCTCAACGTTGTTTGAAAATTTGATATCTGAAGAGATATGTGGGCGGTTTGGTTCATTCGATGGATCAACGTCTGTATATCGCGCTCTTAGGCTTCGGCCGATGATAGAGTGTCAGCTTCACTGTTTGGACGGCTTTCGACTACTTTGTAGTCTCAAGCACAACAAACAGAGAATGGCTTGTATCTTTCAGTAAGGGATACAGGTCGATGTGCAGAGGTTCGACGTCAAGGATAAGCTAGCAATAGCTTTTCAACTTGAGAGTTTGATCCTGGCTCAGAACGAACGCTGGCGGCAGGCCTAACACATGCAAGTCGAGCGAGACCTTCGGGTCTAGCGGCGGACGGGTTAGTAACGCGTGGGAACGTGCCCTTCTCTGCGGAATAGCCACTGGAAACGGTGAGTAATACCGCATACGCCCTTCGGGGGAAAGATTTATCGGAGAAGGATCGGCCCGCGTTAGATTAGATAGTTGGTGGGGTAACGGCCTACCAAGTCTACGATCTATAGCTGGTTTTAGAGGATGATCAG